>JACKEB010000018.1 GCA_020633205.1 Polyangiaceae bacterium | reverse complement strand
TTCCTTGATAAATCCTCAAGCGGGCCGTATATAGCGCAAGAGGTCGGCACGTGAAGCCGGCCGATGCGTTGCAGGCTGCGCAAGCGGCCGCAAAAACGAGGCAGCTTCTACTAACGATGCATGCCCGAGAGTCCATGGCGAAGCGCGGCGTGCAGGTCGTCGACCTCAATGAGGCGATCCGCACGGCAAAAGACGCAATCTGGTCTGAAAAGGAACAGACCTGGCGACTGAGTGGTGGAAAGGACAGCGAAGGTGATGACCTCACAGTGGTCGTCTGCTTCGATCCAGCACGCGTTATCACCGTGTTCTAAGAAATCGATGGGGATTTCTATATGGATAACAAGCAGCATGTGTGCCCCAGCTGTGGGGCGACCATGCGTTGGAAGAGTTGCGAGATCACGACGGTAGTCGGTAAGTACAACGTACGAGACAACAGCGGCCCCGCGTGGTGCTGCGAGTGTGGCGAGTCGCTCGTCTCCATGGAGGCGCTGAGCGGCTACGAGAAGCGCGCCGCGCGCACGGTGTTGATCGACATTCA
This sequence comes from Polyangiaceae bacterium, assembly GCA_020633205.1. NCBI lineage: Bacteria > Pseudomonadati > Myxococcota > Polyangiales > Polyangiaceae > Polyangiaceae bacterium. Next base: position 362,695 of record JACKEB010000018.1, on the reverse strand, counting down.
GCAGGTTGAGGGGAACGTGCTGAAGTTCGCGCGCAAGGCCATGAGCCTGACGCAAGCGCAGCTAGCGACGCTGCTGGGGGTTGCAGCAGAAACGGTGTCGCGCTGGGAGAACAACAAGGACACCATCGGGCGGTCAACCCAGCTAGCGGTCGCGACCCTGCTCGACCTCTCGTATCGCGAAGGCGACGACGGGATCCAGGCGATGCTTTCCGCCGAGCCACAGGTCAATGGCCCGGAGAGCCTGCGGGTGAAGGTCGCGTCGTAGGCGACATTTGCGGAATCCAGAGCGCGAGTTCCACACGGTCTGCACTGGAGGATTGGCGCGCCCCAAGAGTCGTGATGTGGTGTGCGACGATGTCCCGCATCACACTAGCCTCGAGGGGGCGCGCGCAGTCGTGACCAAACTCCCGACCTACGACCAGTTCATCGAACCGTTGCTCCGCGTGCTTGCCGAGCACCCCGAGGGCATGCGGACGCAGGAGGCATACGAGCAGGTCTCGTCGCGGGTCGGCCTGAATGCTGAGGACCGCCTCATCATCCTGCCAAGCGGACGGCAGCCTACCTACCAAAACCGCATCGGCTGGGCGCATGACGCACTCAAGCGGGCACGGCTCTCTCGCAGCGCGCGGCGCGGCTACTGGTGCCTGACTCCCGCTGGCGCTGAATACGTCGCGAAGTACCCAACGCTCTCCGAAGAACAAGTCCAAGAGTTAGCGACCGCGTACGATCATCGCCCGGCGAAATCGGTCGCGGAGGAGGCACCTGCCCCCGCCCTCGCGCCGGTGGCGAAGGACCCAACGGCGAGCCCGGACGATCGCCTCAACAGCGCACTCGATGAGATCCGAACGAGCATCGCCAACGAGCTGCTTGAATTGATCCAGCACAACACGCCCGAGTTCTTCGAACAGCTCGTGCTCGATCTGCTGCACGCGATGGGCTACGGCAACTCGCGCTCCGATCTGCAGCGCGTCGGACGGTCTGGAGACGGCGGTATCGACGGGGTTATTCCTCTGGACCCACTGGGCCTGGAGAAGGTCTGCCTCCAAGCCAAGCGTTGGCAAGGCAGCGTCGGGCGACCCACCATCCAAGCCTTCTACGGCGCACTCGCGGGACAACGCGCCAAGAAGGGTGTGATCATCACGACCTCGCACTACACCAAGGACGCGATCGAGTTCGCCGCGTCGGTGGAAGGCATCGTCTTGATCGACGGCGAACAGCTCACCGAGCTGATGATGGACCACGGGGTGGGTACATCGCACACGCGGGTGATTCGTGTGCCTGAGATCGATAGTGACTACTTCGAAGGCTAACCTGCGCAGCGACTGTCCACTTCATGACTGAAACGAAGTTTCCCTCCTTCAACGAATTCATCGAACCCCTGCTGCGCGTGCTCGCAGAACACCCCGAGGGGCTCTCGCGCCAGGACGCAACGGAGCTAGTCGCCGGGCGTAAGGGGCTCAGTGAGGCAGATCGCGCTATCCTAGTTCCGAGCGGAACAGTACTCGCATACAAGCACCGAGTCGGGTGGGCTCACGACTCGTTGAAACGGGCGCGCCTTTCGCACTCACCAAAGCAAGGCTTCTGGCAGCTCACATCGGCAGGGGTGGAGTACGCAGCGCGGTATCCCGCTCTGAACGCGGAGCAGATCCGGGAGCTCGCACATGCTTACCGAGAGCGATCTGCTTCTGGCACAGCCGAGGAAGACGATGACGACCTGCCCCCGCCCGGCTCCGCACGATCCGGTGCAGGCTTTCGGGCTGGTGGTAAGCAGATCGAACAAGCAAACGTCCAGGCGCTCGGCATTGTCCGACAGATCCTCGAGGCAACGTCGCCGTCGGAACTGAAGATTCGCGGCAAGACGGTGACGCTGAGCGAGCACCCTGCACAGGCGAGCTCTCGCTGGCCAACGATTGCCGGTCTGGTTGAGGCCGAACACGGTCCGTGGCCATCCACCCGAGTGTGGACCTGCGAATGGGAGGGAGGCCACGTTGAGTTCGCGCTGGCAGCCGCCAAGACCAATGCGCACAAAACGGCTCCGAAGGGTGTCGGTTTTCGACTGCGTGCGGACGATCTCGAACTGATCTGGGTCGATGTTGCAGCTTACATCCGGCGGCCTTCGAAAGAGGATGTCGCACGGGTGCGCGCAGACTTCGCCCTCAAGAAGCACGTCGCCGACAGGTCGAACAACCCGAATACCGTGATGACGGAGGCAATCGGTGACCTGCTGCGAGAGCACGGCATCGAGCCGACGAAGAGCAGCATCGACGCTGTGAATATCCGCAAGGATTCTGGCGAGTTCACGCCACCCCCGGAAGAAGCCCTCCGCCGCCTGCTCATCCTCGGCCTGCTCAAGCTCGACTTCTTCCATTCTTCGCCTGGCCAAGTCGCCCAGCGCGGAAAGCCGCTCATCGACTTGACGGAGCTTGGCTTCGCCAAGGAAGAAGCTGAAGACGTGGAGGGCGATGAAGCGCCGGACGACCTCCCCCCCGAAGATCTTCCGCTGAACTTGATCTTGTTCGGCCCTCCCGGCACCGGCAAGACGTTCGAGATCCAACGTAGTTACGAACCCAAGTTCCGGGACGCAGAGGACACCAACTGCCGCTTCATCACGTTTCATCAGTCGTACACCTACGAAGACTTCATCGAAGGCATTCGCCCAAGCCTGACCAACGACGAACACACGAACCTGCGCTACGAACTAACCGAGGGCATCTTCCTCAAGTGCGCCAACGAAGCTTTGAGGCTTGCAGAGTTCAATGGGTCGATGACCGACTTCTGCCGCCTGAGCACCGCGGAGCGGCGCAACTACTTCGAGAAGGCCACGCCCTACGCGCTGTTCATCGACGAGATCAACCGCGGCAACGTCTCTCGGGTCTTCGGTGAGTTGATCACGTTGCTCGAGGAGGACAAGCGCCTCGGGGAAAAGAACGAGATCATCGTCGAGTTGCCGTACTCGCACACCCTGTTCGGGGTGCCCGCGAACTTGCACCTGATTGGCACGATGAACACGGCGGACCGGAGTGTGGAAGCGCTGGACACTGCTCTGCGGAGGCGCTTCAAGTTCCGCGAGCTACCTCCCAAGCCGTCTCTGTTGCACTTCGAGATCGAGGGGGTGAGGGTGGATGAACTGCTCGCCACCATCAATCGCCGCATCGAGAAGCTGCGCGACCGCGACCACGCGCTGGGCCATGCGTACTTCATGTCCTTGAAGGACGTCGACGCCACGCTCGACGATCTGAAGGCTGTGTTCAGGGACTCGATCTTGCCGTTGCTCCAGGAGTACTTCTTCGGCGACTTCGGCCGCATCGGGCTCATCCTGGGACCGAAGTTCGTGAAGCGCGTCGTGGCCAACGATGTGACCTTCGCCAAGTTCGAGCACGAAGACGCGGAAGCGCTCATGGACCGCACCGTGTACGAGTTCGCGAAGGTCGAAGACCTCACCGCAGACGACTTCAAGAGCATCTACGCGTAATGCCCACCATCGAAGTCTTCGAACACCAGAAGCTCAAAGTGGGAGCTCAGTTTCCCACGCGGGAAGGTGGCACATTCGAGCTCACCAGCCAGCACATCGACGCCCTGAACCAATACAACAGTCGTCAACGCATCACCTACTTCGACTCCGGCTATCGCTCACTGCGTACTCGCCACTACGTGGGCTTCGTCCAGGTCGGCAAGCTGAGCATCGAGATCCTCCCCAAGGCCGACCGCGACTACGCCACGCGCACGGAGACGGCGGCGTGGCGAGCTCTGTTGATCGATATGCTGAACGTCGCAGGGCTCACGCTGAAGGCCCACGACGACGCCGCTCAGGCGATCCAGCGCGGCACATTGCTCGAGCTGATTGCACGCAGCTTCCTCACAGCGCTCGAACGCCTGCTGCATGAAGGGCTCGCCAAGGGTTATCGCACCCACGAGAGCAACGGCAGCGTGTTCCGAGGCAGGCTACTCATTGCCGACAACATTCGAGAGAACGCTGCGCGGCCCGATCGCTTCTATGTTCGCTATCAGCAGTTCGATCACGACACACCGCTCAATCGCATTCTTGCGCTGGCACTCGACGTACTCCTGGAGCTGCCCCTCAGCGCAACACTCGTCAACAAAGCACGTGCACTCAGAGCCTGGCTGCCTCCCCTCACCCCCAGCTACACGGCAGACTTCGACCGCGTGAAACCCAGCCGCAACACTGAACGTTACCGTGCGGCATTGATTTTCGCCGAGCTGATCCTCAAGCAGCAGAGTCCCGCGCTCCGAGGCGGAAGCACGCAAGTGTTCGCCCTGCTGTTCGACATGAACCAACTCTGGGAAGCGTACATCGCGACCCTGCTTCGCCGCGTCGCCCCGCCGGAGCTGCGCGTCGAGACTCAGCACGTGTGCAAGTTTTGGGGTGGCCACGTCGTGCGCACTGTGCGCCCCGACTTGGTGATCTGGCGCGGGGACACCGTGCAGTGGATCGGCGACACGAAGTGGCGCGTTCCAGACCACACAGGCCCCAAGGATAACGAGCTGAAGCAGATGTTCGTCTACAACGAACTGCTGAAGGCAAAGCGCAGCTTACTCATCTATCCCGCAGGGAAACGGGGCAGGAAGGACCCTGTGGAGAGTTCGTTCTTCGTGCGTGACCACAGCTGTGGGGTCGCGACCTTGGACATTTCCCACGGCACCTCGGGGATCCGCGAACAGCTCGCTGAGTTGCTGTGTTGCCGGCTACTTGAGTAGTTCGCTCCGAGCGAGGTCGATCAGCGCACGGAGTTTTTCGATGTAGGCCCTGACGTCGTCCACGGGAGGAGAAGCTGCGCTTCGCCCGCCCGCGCTCGGATAGCGATAGGCGGTGGAATACTTCTCGAGTTCCTCCAGCGCCTTGATACGTGAAGTCCAGGGTTCAGCTGATTCCAGCCCCTCAAGTAACTTGAAGACGAGGTGGTTCGCTGTTGCGGGCAAGCCGACATCCAGAACCACTTCGCGGCCTATCATGACGGTCTTGCCTTTCCCGCTCACTGAACCCTGATCCCCTCGGAAACAGCGATATTCGCCAGGCTCCCGAACGCCTCTTTCCCCTCTTCAAACTCCGACTCGGTGGCGACAATGAGATCGACGTTCCGTCGGCGCAGCATGGAGACCACGGGATCACGCAACAGATTCTCGACGTCCGTGTCGTCGCTCACCACTGCCAAGACGTCCCAGTCACTGCCGGGTGCGTAAGTACCCTTGGCCCGGCTCCCGAAGAGCCACACTTGCTTCGGCTTGAGCACGCTCCACAAGAGTTGCTTAGTTCCTGGTGGCAGCAGCCAGGGACGAAAAAGCACCCCACGTCGGCGACGCCTCCAGGGCTGCATTTCGATGTGCGCAGGCAAACTGGACGGCACCGCGAGCCCGACGGACCTAAGCAGATTCGCCGCCAGGTGCACTTCGCGGCGCGCCTCCTCGCTCCACAATCGAATGGCCGGAGGCACTCCGCCCATCAACAACGCTTCGTACGCTGACATGGTCAGCAACATGCCACGGGTGAACGAGCCGGCCGGTCCAGCCAGCTCCAGCTGCAGCTCTTCCTCGTTGGGTTCGAGATTGATCTCGGAGAGCTCGATCTCCGAGGCAATCGCTTGCGCCGCCGCCCCAAATACCGCAACCAGCCAAGCGTACGCCTCACGCAAAGCGTCTGCGGCGCCCAGGTCGGTGCCCTCCAGGCGATCCCCAATGTCCCGCAGGGACGCATCGAGGTTCTCACCAAAGCGATGTTTCCAGCCGTCCCATTGCGAGAGCAACGGCGACACCGCTCGCGCGGCCCTGAGCATGAAGCGCAGTCCGGGCTCGATTACGCCGGAGAAAGTCTCCAGGAACTCCTCAGGCTGAGCTTGCCGAAGCGGCTGCACGATTGCCGCTCGAAACTCCATGGGCAGCCACGCAAGCTCTGCGCGCGCCACGGGCGGCAGGGACCTCAGAAGCTCATCCAGAGGCGGCGTAACAGCAGCTTGGGCCGGTGCCGACATTGCCTCAGCATACTCCGAGCCTCAGCCTCTGCCACTTCGTTGCCGTTTCTGCGGCAATATGGGCCGTTTAGCTAATTCTGCGTCTCTGGTCAGCGATGCGCTTTTTCAGCTCGGCCTCCCCCGATCCTCGCACGGGAAAGAGCTGCTTCGCGTACGCGCCGTCGTTCGTGTCGGTTGGGTAGCAAGCGCTTGCGAGCACCAAGTAGTCCTCCAGCACCTGCTTGGCACTATCGGAGAGGTTCGCATCCGCCAATAGGGGTTCAAGGCCAGCATCGAGATCGCGCTCCAGCGCGCCGATGGCTGCATCGTCGAGCTGCAGCGTCATCTGGGTGTACCGAAGCACGTCGAGTTGCTCCTTGGGCCAAACATCTCCACCACTTCCGAGTACGACCAACAAGGCTCGAATCGCAAAGTCCTGAGACAGGTCTGGCGAGAGCCGATACAGCTTCACCACGGGGCTCACCACTCGGCCTCGTTGCCGCATGGTAACGTTCGCGACTTGAAGTGAGCGCTTGACGAACCAGTGGTTGAAGCCAGACGCGATGAGCACGCCCTCACCAATACGCGATGCCAAATCGCTCACACAGGTTGTCCATCTCGCGGTCGCACGCCGGATAGTTTGGCCACAGGCGCTCCTTCTCGCGGAACTCCTTGGTGTGGAGCGAGCGCAGATGGACGTGCAGGAACTCGTGCCAGAGCAGGAACCGCATCGCTTCCGCAGAGAAATCTGGGCTATCGAGCAGGCTGTTGACCACGATGCGCGGCGGGTGCTCTTCGATGTACGCCATGGCGTACCAGCCCTTCACCAAGCGCTTGGTCCAGTGGAGCGTGCCGTCGAAATAGAGCTTGTCTAAGCCGAGTAGCGGTGCACCGATCTCTAGCGTCTCGTTCATTAGCGCGCGCAAGTCGTGAGCTGGCCCCGGAGCCATGCGCTCTTCCGGTCGCGGATTGAAGATCGGGACCGCCTTCACGCGCTGCGTGGCTTCGTCGGGATTGTCGATCTCGAACAGCGCATCTTCTACTGCGGTCGTGTAATCGCGCAGCGTTGGATAGACGAAACGCGCGAGCTCCGAGTACGAGTCGTCGATCAGCTTCGTTTGAGCGGAGCGCCCCAGGTCTTCGTCGGTGATGCGTCTCGCGACCACGTGTGGATCGCACAGGCTGCGTCCGTGAAGCGGCGCGTATTCCGGCGCCTCCCCGCCTTGGGCGAAGTGTTCGACAACGCGGCCGACATCATGGCGTGTCGGCTTCGGGAGATCGCAATCACCGAAGTAGTCCTCGTAGACCGCCTCGACGTCCAGCTCCCGCACCGCCGTCGCCGAGAGCGGCTTGAGGTAACCAATCAATGCATCCCAACACGCACGCTGATGCTCGTAGATGGCGAGGCAGATGCGGATCCCCTCTTCCTCGTCAACGCGCTCGATCAGCAACCAACCATCAGGCACGGCTTCGAACGCGTCGGCTTTCAGCGCACTCGAACGGTGCTGCATCGAAGAAGCTACCTGACGGATCACATCCCAGGGCAGGTGCTCGTACAGTGTGGGCGGCACTGGTTCTGGTCTGACTTGGGACTCCGGCGGGAGCTCTTCGTCGAGCGCGGCCAAGTCTTGGATGTCGGGCACGAGCTGGAACGGCGTGTCCCAGTCGCGAAGCTTGTGCCACTGGTCCTCGAAGCTCACGAGGTACGCCTTCTCAGAGCCGCCCGCCGCGGGGCCGCGCAGCGCGCGACCGATCATCTGGCGCATCAAGATCTCGCTGCCCGTCGGCCGCGTGAGGAACACGGTCTGAATCGAGGGCACATCGACTCCCTCGGTGACCATCTGCACATTGACCAAGACGTCGAGCCCTCCCTCGCGGAAACGCTTCACGACTTCAAGAGGTTCTCCGTCGCTGCCGTCGGGGCGATAGCTCGCCACGTAGTCCGCCCTCACCCCCCGATCCCGCAGCTGCTCGCTGAGGATGGCCGCGTGGGCTACGTTGATGGCGAAGATCAACGTCGGACCGTACTTCTCCCGATGCTCCAGGTAGTGCTCGATGATGAGTTGGTTACGCGAGGTGGCCTTCGCGATGCGGTCGAGCCACTGCTCGCTCAGCTCGTTGAAGCGATCGTAGTGGGCGAGATCTTCCGGCGTGAGCCCCTGCTCTACGTCGGTGTCGGTGCGCACGATCACTGGAATGGGCCGCGCGAGGATGCGCTGCTCGATCAGGTGTCCGAGCTCGACTTGAGCCAGCACTCGACCGCCGAACAAGCGCGTGAGCACGGGCCGCTCGCTCTCGATGGTGCGTGTCGGCGTCGCCGTGAGCCCGAGGATCCGCCACGGCTTTCTAGACTGCAGCGCGCGGATGAAGTCTCGGTACGACTTCGCCGGCGCGTGATGGGCTTCATCCACCACCACGAACAGGCGGTCGTCGTTCAACAGCTCGTCTGAGACTTGGACGCTTCGCGCCAGGCTGTGCACCGACGCGACGACCACGTCGTCCGCAGGATCGATCTGCGTGGCGCCACAATGCATCCCGGACACGATGCGCACCCGGAGCTTGTCCTTACCCTGCACCAACCCAGACAGGCGATGGAACTCACCCGCGGCGTGGGTCAGCAGCTCATGACGGTGAGCAAGCCACAGCACGCGCATGCCTTGCGACAACACATGGGACGCGAGCCAGTGCACAGCCGTGAACGTCTTGCCGGAACCCGTTGGCATGATCAGCAAGCCCTGGAAGACCCCCGTCGAGCGCGACTCCCCAAGGTGCGCATTCAAGCTCTCCCAGGCCTCCAGCTGATAGCGATGAGGACGCCGACGGTCCGCGGCTTGGTCGTTGGGGGAGAGGATCGCGAAGCGGGGCGTGAACTCGAACCCCGTATCAGCATCGGGACTGGGATCCATATCCCCAAAGCGCAGCATTGCTTCCAGCAGATAGCGACGGAGGCTTTTGGAGTTTCTGCAGTCCCGAATGTACTGCACGTAGCCGCGTTGCGAGCGCGGGTTGCTCATTGGGCCCACACCCCGCTCGATGAGCAGGTCAACGATCTGCTGCGTGCCCGGGTACTCCGGCAGCCAGCTCTTCACGAGCAGATCTTTCGCCTCCCCAATGAACTCCGGTGTGGGTCGCTTCAAATGGTCGGAAAGCCACGCTCGCGCGCCGGATTCGGCTCCGCCGTAGCCCATCCAAAGCGCGATATCGCGAACGGTATTGTCGGAGAACGGTTCCCAGGAAAAGCGGTATGCCGGCATGCTCACTCCAGGCTGAGGCGAAACCCGCGAAGCATCGCGCGACCGCACGGTACGCGTCAACGTGTTTCAACACGGGGATGCGCGTCACGAGACGGTCACCCGTCAGGGTGATTTCCATCCAACGATAGCCCCAGTAACTATCTTTCCTTGCGGATTCTATCCGCGACCCGAAGGCGGCACGAACGCCCAGACCACACCAAGCTCGGTGAGCCTGCTCAGGAGTGTCTGAGTGGAGGCGACCCGTTGACGTTGCGATGCGCCGCACAGATGGTCTTCATGCGCATCACGGGCATCGACCTACTCAACGTCTCCGAGCACCCGGATCAATTCCACGAGATACTCAAGGTAGGCCGCATCCGTACCCGCACGGACCGTTCTGGTAAATCCCTCCGTGGGAGAACAAGCAAATGTAGCTCGAAGTCTCCAGGTCGTTCGGAGTCCCCCAGTCGCACGAAGGCAGACACTGACGGTCGCCGCCGCACCCTTCAACACAGGTCAGGAACGTGTTGCATTTTGTATCCGCGCGGCACTTTGCAACCTCGGTCTCGCAACACCCTCCGGGCGCGCTCGCCATGGCGATGCACTCCTCACAGGTGCCGAGAAGTCCGGACACGCAATCGTTGGCGCCGACACACCACACGCTGCCGTCCTCGGACTCGCAGTTGCTTCTCAGCTGCGCGGGACTCCCGGTTGGTCCCACAGAGTAGTGGCGATACAGCGACTCGTACGGTTCCCCAGAGCGCTCGCACCATCCGATGGGGCGCGAGCCGGCGCACGGACCCGAGTAGAGCGTGTCCCCGGATTGCAGGCAGTCCTCAGAGAACCGGTCGAGCTGGGAAGCGTCGTAGAGTTCCTGGCAAATCCCTGCAGACCCACCACGCCAATCGCAGGCGGCTATGGCCGGAGGCGGCCTGCATGCTCCTTGGGACGTTCCGCTACCACCAGCGCCGGACGCCCCACCAGCCCCGGAGCCAGCTGAGGTACCGCCCGCACCGGATGCGCTTCCTCCGCTGCCGGCCGAGCTGCCACCTGCGCCCGCGCTCGATGAGCTCCCAGAGCTACCTGCGGCACCGCCTGGGCCGCTGGTCCCGCCCGTGCCGCCTGACGGTCCTCCAGACGTGCCCCCTTTTCCCCCACCACCGGCCGCGCTGTCATCCGTGCACGCACCCAGCAGCAGGAAACTCGCACAGCCGATCACCGTCAGAATCTCACGCATGAATCCCCCACCGCGCGGCGCATTCTCCGCGACATAGCTGCGGAGTCTACCATGCGTTCTCCCGGCGACGTCGAGCCTGGAATCCAGCGCCGGAAGCGCCGCGACCGCACGGCAACTGCGGACCCAAGCCAGACACCAGACTGCCGACTCGCTCCACGAAGTTCTAAGGGGGCGGTCGCTCCGAAAGCCCCTCTACCACGCCCGCTTATCCAACATCACCGACCCCAGCCGATCAGCCTCGACCAACACGGGCACCCGCATCCCGCGTTGCACACGCGGCATGTAGAGCTGCTCCACCACCTCGCAGTGGGCGATGACTCGGGGCGGCTGCTCCGGGAGCTCGATTCGTAGCCAAAGCTCGAGCTGGGGTTGGTCGTTGATGCTGCCGCCGGTTTGGCTCACCTGCACGATCTCGGCTTCGCAGGAGACGCCACGCTCGGCGAGGCGGCGCTCCATCCGCTGGGCTTGATGGTAGTGAATGAACTCGACCAGCATCCAAGCGGCGAAGGGGCCAAAGAAGGCAATCACTAGCACCACACCGACGATGTCCTTGAGCTGTTCGTCAACGGGCGGGTGCTTCTCCAGGTAGAGCAACACACCAAAGCAGGCGAACGTCAGGGCGATGAGCGGCGCAGCCACGTGACTGAAGACGCGCAGCAGCTGTCGTCGCCGCACCAGCGCCTCTCCAATCACGTCCGGTTCCATCCTGCCGTTGTACGCGCTCACGCTCCAGATGTCGCCAACGCGACCCTGGCTCAGGTTTCAGCAGGCATTCGGAAGTCAGCGCCAGGTCACTCCGCTGGCGGCACGAACGCCCAGACCACGCCAAGCTCGGTGAGCCTGCTGAGGAGCGTCTGTGTGGGGGCGACGGCCACGTCCGGCGGCGGGCGCCCTTCGCCGTAGTCCTCCAGGTAGTTTCCCGACCAGGCTTCCTTGCGCTTGAGCGTGTAGACGAACAGCGTCGCGTCGTACGCGCCAGACATGGAATGGGCCGCGGCCTTGAGGAGCGCATCCTTGAACTGACTCCAGCCCTTGGTGGACTGGCGATCGAACTCAATGGCGCAGCGAAACGGACTCAAGACAGCAGCGTCAGGGAAACCATCGGTGCCGAGGAGCTGATAGGATAAGCCGCCCTTGCCCGCCCCTTCGACCACGAAGACGGGTGCACCCTTGACCTTATTTTCCTTTAGGAATTTCTTGAGGAGCGCTTTGCCGCGGCCCTCTATGCTCCCATGCTCGTTACCATCGCCCTTCCGAACATCGTCGGCCCAGTCCCCTTCGCACTCACGCGCCATCCGCGTCGCAAACTCCAGCGCCAGCTGACGCCGGCGCCAGGGTCTCAGCACATCACTCTCCGTGTCCGCATCGCTCGCCATGCTCTCCCCTTCCCCATGCGCTCGCGGCGCACGCAAATCAGCTGAACGTCATCGATGACTCTCGCGACGTCAATTCGGGCTTCCCCGGAGCTCTGGACGCCCACCTGGAATCTCAGGCAGCACCAAGCCACTCGTGTAGTCAACTGTCCGACCAAAGACCGCGCGGCAACGTAGTCGCGTTTAGACCTTTGGTGACTTCTCACTTGTTCGGCGAAACAAGGAGTGCCAAGGTCGCGCCCCCCTCTATCTTCGGAGCTCCAATGCGCACTCGGTCACTCATCGTTCTTGGTCTTTTCCTCAGCGCCTGCAGTGACGATGGAGGTACAACGGGCGCCGGGGGTAGCGGCAACGCAGGGTCCGGCGGAACGGCGGGCGCTGGCGCTTCCGCCGGGTCGGCAGGGCAAGCGGGCAGCAGTTCGGCGGGAGGCTCCGCAGGCAACGCAGGGTTCGGTGGCTCGAGCGGTGCGGGTGCCGGAGGCACATCCGGCGCTGGGGCCAGTGGCGCCACTGGTGGGTCCGCTTCGGGGGGCTCTGCGGGCATGGCGTCAGGCGGTGCTGCTTCCGGCGGTTCCTCGGGTATGGCGTCAGGCGGAGCGGCAACCGGCGGCGCTTCCGGCATGGCGGCGGGCGGAGCGGCGTCTGGAGGCTCGGCGGGTATCGCCGCGGGCGGTGCGGCTTCTGGCGGCACCAGTGGCTCGGCGGGCACGGCCTCGGGAGGCGCTACGACTGGCGGTACCGGTGGCTCGGGTAGCGGGGGCACCGGCGGCTGCGATCCAAACGGAGCGCCCGGAACCAACCCGTGCGCCGTGGACGAGGCCGTGGGCATCTTCGTCAGCCCTGCGGGGAGCGACACGACAGGTGCTGGCACGCGCGCAAACCCCTACGCGACCATCGGTCACGGCATCAGCGCAGGTGTTGCCTCGGGGAAGCGAATCTACGTGTGTGCAGACGCCGGAAGCTTCAACGAGACCCTGACGTTGACCTCCGCGGTGAACGACGCAGAGATCTACGGCGGTTTCCGCTGTAGCAACTGGGAATGGGATGACACGTATCGGGCACGCATCACCGCCCCCACGTCGACTGCTATGGTCATCGACGACGTCACCAACCTCACCCTGGATCACTTGGAGGTCCGGGCTGCAGCCGGCACGACGCCGGGCGAGAGCAGCGTTGGCATCTGGGTGAAGAACAGCCAGGGCATCTTGATTCGCGACACCGTTGCGTTCGCTGCCGACGGTGCCAATGGCGCCGACGGCGCCTTCGGGGCCGACGGTGAGAAGGCACCCGCGCCCACCACCGCGCAGGACGGGCGCTCCGGCACTTCCACGATCGACCCAGGCAAAGGCGGAAAGTGGCCTGGGCCTTCAAGTTGCGGCAGCAAGGGAGGCGACGGGAAGGATTCCAACAACGTAGCGACGATCCCTGGGGATCCCGGCATCCCGGACACCAACGTCACGCCCGCGGGAGTGGACAACGGCGGCGTGGATAGTTCGGGCAAGGTAGGCTCTCCCGGCGACCCGGGAGTTCACGGCGCATCGGCTCCGCGCGGAGCACTCTCGGAGTCTGCGTATATCGTCGGAGATGGCTTCGACGGAACGAGTGGCAATCCAGGCCAAGGCGGTGGCGGTGGCCCTGGGCTCTTCAGACAGTCTGGTCTGTATACGGGCGGTGGCGCCGGTGGAATGGGGGGCTGTGGCGGGAATCGAGGCAGCGGTGGACAAGGCGGTGGAGCAAGCATCGCGATCGTCTCTTGGAGCAGTGGGCTGACACTGACACGGGTCACCCTCACGTCGAGCGCTGGCGGGAAAGGGGGTAACGGGGGCAACGGGGGCGCGGGCGGTGCCGGAGGGAAAGGCGGCAAGGGTAATGGCGGCGTGTTCCAGGGGCCGTACTCCAGTGGCGGTGAGGGCGCGCCGGGGGGCAAGGCCGGCGCAGGCAGTGGAGGCTCAGGCGGGATTTCGCTCGGGCTTGCGATTCACGCGGGCGTCCCCGTGCAATCCGGTGTCCTGGTGAATATCGGCTCAGGTGGCGGGGCCGGCGTGGGTGGATTCACGATCGATGTGAGCGACAAGGCGCCGGACGGCTACGTCGGTCGGTCGCTGGATCGACTTGTTATGTAGCGTTGCGCCCTCAAGCCGCTCCAGTCGCTCCAACGCCACCAAACGTCGCTCCCTCACCCCAATCCCCCGAAACACGTTGGCGCTTCCCCACAGAAAAGACGGCGCTCCCCGCTTCGAACGTCGCGCTTTCCCCCGCTCGGGTCACGTGGGTCCCCAGGGGGAGTCGCGACTTGGAGCGGGGGAAGGGTGCGCAGGCAGGGGGAACGCTCTGCCTAAGCAGACGGCGCCGACCCGGAGTTCACTTCAAGCGGAGCTTCACCAACGTCCCGTCTTTGTCCCCCAAGGGCGTTTGCCCCGTGAGCGGTGCCGTGGTGACGCCGAGCAACACGAGCGCGTCAGCTGCGGGGGCCAAGTCCGCCGTGAACTGGTCTGGCCCGAGATAGATATCGCGCGAGGCTTGTCCACTTTCGTCGTAGCTAATCAGGTGGAGGTCCTTCTGAAGCCACAGCGTACCATCGGCAGCGAGACGCGGCGTCGAAAGCGGGAAGCCGAGGTCCACGGTGCGCTTGATGTTTCCGCCTGGATCTAAAACGAACACCGACGGGCCCGCGTTGCCTGCCGAGTCTGGGCGGGTGCCCTTGAGAACGACATCACCTGAGGGAGCCGATGCGGCATCGGAAGCGCTGGAGATCTCCGAAGAGGCGTACTGTTTGCTCCAGACCTCACTGCCATCCGAAGCGAAGCGCCAGCCGCTGACCCCAGAACTCCCACTGCGCACGACCATGACGTCGCCGTCGACGAACTGGACGAAGGTGTTGTCGGCGCTTTCGGGGGAGACCGTCCGCGTATCCACGGCCACACCGCTCGCGTCGAAGCGCTTGATCTCAATCGCGCTCGCCACCATCTCTTGGTCCGGAGCGCGGGTCAGGAACGCGGCGATCACATTGCCGCTCGGATCCACACCAACCTGGCGAGGTGTGCGCGCGCTCGAGGGACCGGTTGCGCTCCAGGCAACCGTACCGTCCGCTGCGTGCTTGTGCACGAACCACTCTCCGCTCGAGGTGGTGGGTTTCGTCGCGCCAAGGCTGATGCAGTCCCCCGCGGCATCCACCGCCAACGCGAAAATCTGCGGCTGGTCAACGTCGGTCTCGTGATTCCAGAGCTCTGCGCCTTGCGCGTCAAACTTGCGAACGAACGCCGTCGCCCCGGAACTGCCGCCAAATTGAGAGCCGGCTACGCAGCTGCTTCCGTCCGGATTCACCGCGAGGAACCTGGGCTCGTCCGAGGCGTCGCCCCCGAACTGTGTGGCGAACTCTACCAGCGCGCATACGCGATCGCCGTGCATGGTGGGCGCGTACAGCTCCACTTCGCCCTCAGCACAGGTGCTCCACGGCTTGCAGGGAGTCGCTTCCTCCGGGGACCAGCTGCCGTCCGGACAGTTAGCTGGGCAACCCGGGCACGCGCCCGCTGCACCGCCATTGCCAGCTTCTCCCGCCGCGCCGCCTCCCGCTGCGCCGCCGCCCGCTGCGCCCGCTGCTCCTCCGGAGCCGGCGCTGCCGCTAGCTCCGCCGTTCTGCCCAGCGCTGGTTCCGCTACTGTTGCCGCAAGCGGCTGCGACCAGTGCCAGGCTGAGCCAAGGTGCAAATTGACCTAAAAACCTAAGGGAAGCGTGTGTCATACCAGCTGAACATAGCAAGCCCCGTGCCAGCGGAGCAGTGCGGCTCAACGACTCTGCCCGTGCCGTCAGTCCTCGCTCAAGATCCGCCGAAACGCGGCCGGGCGCCCATTGCAATTCCGCAGGGCAACTGATTCAGAGCCAAGTCTACGCCAGCCCCGGCGACGAACGCGCTGATTTCGTGCGCTGCCCGAAGGACAACCACCTGGTCGCCGCAGGCACGACCACTGGGCAGCAACGGCCTCCCAATCCAAGCCGCAGCGCAGTGTGCGTGCTCGCGCTGGTCAAGGTATGAAGTTTCGGCTCCTGGGTGGGGACGAGCTGTGACAAGCTCGCGCCAGTGCTCTCATCTCACGAACCAGACTTCGAGGCTTTGGACGCGCTGCTCGATGGGGAGCTCTCCATGTCGCCCGACGGCATGATGGGGGCGCTGGTCGCCGTCTTCTCCGCACGCGACGTCGTCCTGCCGAGCCAGTGGATGCCCTTGGTGTTTGGAGAGCGTGAGCTGAGCGAAGCGGACGGACCGGCCATCGCCGCCTTGATGGAGGAGTACAACGAGGTCGGTCGACTCCTCGAGCAGGAGGGCATGGTCGCACCTGAGGTTGAGGATCTGGACGGGATCGCAGACTTCTGTAGCGGGTACCTGGCCGTAATGCAGCTTGACGAGGACTGGGGCCAGCCAGAAGAGGAGCTCGCCTTCGACTTGATGGCGCTCAGCGATTGGTCCTTGCTCGACGATCCGCGGCTCGATCTCGAGGGCGAAAAGGCGGAGTGGATCGCGGCCACCTGTCACGAGCTCCCGGAGCTACTCGAGGCAATGTACGTGAAGAACCGCGGTCGTCACCCAGGCACGGGCGCTCAGGCGACTTCGAAGAAGGTCGACCGCAACGCGCCATGTCCGTGCGGAAGCGGCAAGAAGTACAAGAAGTGCTGCGGCGCAGCCTAGCGAGCCCCGCACATCCTCACAAACCCTCACGTCAATCTACTCGAGCAGCTTCCCCCAGCGTTTGCTCTCGGCTGCCGTCGGCTTGAGCCGGTCCCAAGCTGTCTCTCGTGCTTGCTCGAGGCCCACTCCGTCGACCATGAAGAAATGGCCCAGGTACTCTTCTCCCGGCTCATCCATGCTGCTGCGGATGTTGACGTAGCGATCCGCCGCTTCACCCCAGACCGCTCCAGAGCGAGCGAGATCGCGTTGGGGCGTGAAGGCAGCGTCACCGCCCAGCCACAGCGCGCGCGGACTGAGATTAGCTCCCCGAAACACTTCGGTGCCTTCACGCACCAGCTGAGGGTCGTCGCTGAACAGAAACGCCACCGGGAACACGAAGTTGTACTCGTTTCGCGTCAGGGCCTCGCGACCGTTCAACGCCACATCCAGATCCGCAAACACGAAGGCCTTGCGTACGTCTGCTGGCTCCACCAGGCCCTTGAGAGTTTTCCTTGCGGCATTCGACACCTTGGGAGTGGCCCGACCGAGCAGCGCCATCAACCCGACGATTGCCTCGTCCGCCGCGTAGTTCTTGCATTGGTCGCTCCCCGCTTCAAGCTTGGCCAGCTCTTGGTAGGCCGCTACCAGCGCTTCGACCACGATGTCAGGACCGTGCCACGCTTCCAGGAGGAAGAGAAAGCTGCGCACTTCGTACCCGTAGTCGACGCCCTTGGCCTCGCGGGAACCGCGAGTGATGGCTTCCCGAATCCAGGGCACCACGACCTCTACCTCTGGCGCTTCCGCAGGGTAACTTGCAGTGCGATCGTAGCGATCCTGCGCACCGAATGCGTGAGCAAACCCCGCAGCGACCGAGGCGGGCCAATCGACGAAGTATACCGGGTCCGTCGCGGCGATCAGCTTCTTCAGCGCCTTGTCGCGGACCTTCGCTGAGTCATCGGGGTGATCCGGGTTCAGGCGAACGAAGTATGGGTACCCCCGCTCGAAGAGTGCGGCTTGCTCCGAGGTAAACGTCTTGGTCGGCACGCGCTCGCTCACGGATACTCAATCGGCGAGCCATCGCTATCGAGCACGTTGCCCACCACCGTCGGGTTCGGATCGTCGAATGTCCAGGGTCCAAAGCCCCAGTCGCCGGTGAAGCGGTTGCGCAGCACTTGCGTGCCGGTTGGATTCTGGCCTCGCAGGTTGAGGGAGTAGCCGCCGCCGGAGAGCCAGTTGCACTCGATCACGAGGTCGGTGGTTTGCCCGCTCTCGTCTCCGGTTTGCACGCACGCGTTGCTCGCCCCTTCCAGGGTGTTGTGGCGAATGTGGACGTTGAGGCCGTGGGTCGATTGCACGCCGTCGTTGTGTTGGTCCGGGTAGTTCCCGAGGTCATGCACCCAGGAGTCTTCAATCAGCACGTTCTCATCCGCCTTGAAGCCGTCCGCCGTGCCGTGAACGTTCACCCGGCGGGCCGTGTAGTTCGAGAAAGAGATCCCCGCGGTGACGTCTGCGCTGGTGCCAATGATCTCCGTGTCTTCGACCAAGAGGCCCACGTTGTCGTTGTCGAAGTAGCGGATGGGGTAGTAGTCCCCGCTGGTGATGCGACAGCGGCGGATGGTCACATTATCCGCAAGGATTTGTACTTCGCCTTGGATGTCCAGATCTTCGACCACGGCGCCGTCCGTGGTGACTTGAATCGAGCCGCTGGGGGTGAGCACAGTGCCCTTGGGAACGCCGGTGTTGTCCGGCCCCGGGCGGTTGCTCCAGCATCCGTCACCGCCCGTTCCACCCGTGCCCCCCGCAGCGGAGCCGCCTGCTCCGCTTCCGCCAGTTGACGAGCCACCGGCGCTGGTTCCGCCGGATGAAGAGCCGCTGCCTCCGGCTGCGCCACCAGAGCCACCCGTAACGGAGCCACCGCTCGCTCCCGCGCCCGCAGTGCCGCCGCTGCTGGCGCTTCCGGAGTCGCTCGAGCTGCACGCGACCGACGGCAAGGCGAGGAGCGAAGCCACTAGCGCCGCCCGAGGTGAGGGGCCGCAACCGATCCAGCGAGTGCGTCCAATGTTTGCTAACCCCTGTGCCATGCGCGACCTCCGCCGGCAGTTTACCACCTGGAGCGACGCACGCGGAGCCCTCAGTCGATGCGCAGCTTCAGCAGGAACGCGTCGCCGCCCCCCAGCTCGGTTTGCCCGGCGAGGAGCTGGTGAGGATAGCCGACCAGCACCAGATAGCCGGGGATCGGCTCAAAGTCGCGCACGAAGACCGTGTATCCCAGCTCCAGCCAGTCGAGCAGGTCGCCTGACGAAGTCCACTTGCTGAGGGTGTCACGCTCCTGGGTCCACAACAGGCCATCCGCGCCAACCCGCAGCATTCGCAGCGACCAGTCGCCTAGTTCGATGCTCGTTCCGTTGCCGCTCGGATCCAGGGTGTACGCAATGCTGCGCGACGTGGCGGACTGCGCTGTATCAAAGCCCGCGACGATCACGTTGCCGTCGGGGGTGCCTACCACGTCGACGACGTTGTTGATTTCCGAGCTTGGATAGCCGCGCTCCCAGCTCACCGCGCCGTCTGTAGTGAGGCGAGTGGCATGCACGGTGGTGGCATCGGGATCGTAGTCGGCCGGCTCGAAGGGCGTGGAGCGAACGACGACCGCTTCGTCCGCGATCAGGGCAAGGAAGGCGTTGTCTTGACCGGTTGAACCGACTGCGGTCGACCAGCTGAGCGCTCCCGTGGCATCAAACTTCATCAGCTCTGCCTGGTGGGGAGCGCTGAACGCCAAGGGAGACCGCGTCAGAAAGCTCGCGAACACGTTTCCCGACGGATCTGTCTCTAGCTGCTGGGGAGCATGCGCCTCGCTCGACCCGGTAGCGCTCCACTCGGCGCTGCCATCTGTCCCGTGTTTCCGCACGAACCACTCCCCTGCGGCAGCATCTGGCTGGTTCGTGAGCCCCAGGCTGTAGCAATCCCCCGCGCTGCTGATGGCTACATCCGTGACCTCCGCGCCATCTCCACTGAACTCGCTCGCCCAGACCAAGGCACCGTCCGCAGCGTACTTGCGCGTGAACCCACCCACGGGCTTCGCCGACGCCTTGGGACTGTCGTAGCGCTTGCCAGCGACGCACAGCGTCCCGTCCGGGTTCGCCGCGACAGACGTCGCGTCATCGCGATCCGCGGTACCAAACTGATCGACGAATTCGACCCGAGCGCATACTCGGTCCGTGTACTCATCGGGGACGTTCAGCGGAACTTCGTCGGTCCCACACTCACTCCACAGTTGGCACGGGTGCCAAACGTCTTCATGCCAGCTGCCCTCGTCGCACTCGTACGTCTTGCAGTCGATGCAGTCATCACCGCCCACACCTCCCGCACCGCCACCCGCGACACCTCCCATACCTGCCATCGCTCCAGCGCCTGCCGTCGCGCCAACACCTGCCGTCGCTCCAGTGCCCGCTGAAGCATCGTCATCGGCCGGTCCGCAGGCGGCGCAGAGCATTGCCAAAGTGAGCCACGAGATGGATTGAGCCCGAAAAGCTTGGAATCGAAGTGTCATGACATCCGACCCAGCAAGCGGTGTGCCGCTTACCCGCGGATCCACACTATCGGTACGGTCGCTCAGATCCGCCGCGTGTTTCAGCGTGGGTACCCAAGGCGGCCGAAATCAGCCTGAAGCGCAGGGCTCGCAATGGTACCCAGGGCAGCAGGGGGTGAGGATTTCCGCCGGGCAATGGATTTTCGAGAAACCTACCGTCACCCACAACGGAACCATGGACCCGGTACGGGTGGCTTGCGCCAGAACTAGCCGTTTTTAAGGCACTTTCTGACTGTGGACTCGTGGACGGCGACCGTTCCGAGACTCGATGACCAAGTTTCGAGCAGTTTCAGGGATTGTCGGCCTTTCACTGATTGCCGCTTGCGGCGATCCCAACGCCTCCGGCCTCGGCGGCTCGTCTGACCGGGCGGGAGCGACTGGCGGAACCGATACGGGCGGGTCTTCGGGCGCCGGCGCCGGCGGCTACATCGAGCCAGGGACTGGCGGCGGAGGCGGGACGGAGCTTGGCAGTCGAGGCGGCATGGGCCAGATGCCCCACGCCTCTTGCTCGGACTCGGTAACCAACGGGAACGAGAGTGACACCGACTGTGGTGGGTTCTGTGCGCCCTGCGCCGTGGGTCTCGCGTGCAACGGTGCCAGCGACTGCGACAGCTCGTCGTGTCTGAGCGGCACCTGCGCAGCGCCGACGTGTACCGACGGAGCGCGCAATGGGGATGAGACGGACGCCGACTGCGGCGGCTCGTGTGACCCATGCGCAGACGAACAGGCCTGCGCCAGCGACAACGACTGCGTGAGCGGCGTCTGCGGCGAGAAGACGCCGGTAGACAACGGACTCGATGACGAGGTCGACGAGCACGAAAAAGAGCCGCACCATACCGTCTGCCTGCCTGCGAACTGCGTGGACGACGTGAAGAACGGCACGGAGACCGCGGTCGACTGCGGCGGCGATTGCTCACCCTGTGGCGAAGGCAAGGCTTGCACGGGCGGAAGCGACTGCCACTCCGGAGTGTGCAGTGACGGCGCTTGCGCCGCACCACGCTGTGGCGACGCAGTGAAGAACGGCAGCGAGCACTGCGACACAGCTGGCGACACCGGAACGTGCGACGCAGACTGCAGCGCGGCGACTTGTGGGGACGGCTACGTCAACGCCGCCGCCGGCGAGGAGTGCGACGACGGCATCCTCGGCGCGACGGACGGCTGTGACGACCAGTGCAAAGTCCGCATCCCTAACGCATGCGAAGGCGGAAAAGACCACGCCAGCGGCGCCTCCTGGGTGGTGTGCTCTGCAGACGAGACTGAAGCGTGGCTCTCCGCCGACAGCGAAGGCGAGTACCACCCGGAACTGATTTGCGAGTTCTTGGGCTACTCCACGGTGGGCGCCTGGGACGGAACCTATGGTTCGGTCTGCGGCTACCGCGAGAGCTCGAGCTGCGCGGCTCCAGGAACGAAGCAGCTCACGCGCCCCTGGACCGGTGTGGGCAACTGCGGCGCCGATGAGCTCGGCCAGAAGCTCTGCTACGCGGTGCAGTGGTCCTGCGTGCGGTGAGATTTTCCACGCGACAATCTGCTACTTGAGCCATGGCCTGCCGCCCTCGGCAAAGCTCGCGATACGGTTCACGCAGTGCAAGAGCTCGGGGAACTGGTCACACGCCGTCAAGGTGGTCGACCGGGACCACTTCAGTTCTAGCCGGCGCAGGGTTTGCAAGTGGTGAAGCGCCTCCAGCTCCTGGTCGGTTGCGCCTCCTGCGAGGTTCAAGCTCTCCAGGGCTGGGCACTCTGCAAGCACACGCACCGCGCTCGCTTCGACCTTGATACTCAGGTGCTGGAGCCGAGGGAGTCGCTTGAGCGGCTCGACTTCGCTCGGAGAAAGCGGAGACGACTCGATCTCCAAACGCTGCAACGTGCGATAGGAAGCGAAGTGCGCGATCGCTCCGGGCGTATTGCGAAACTTCAGACTTTCCAGCGCCGGAAGCTCGAGCCCTAGAACGTCGCTGCCGTAGAACTTCGCCTGGAACAAGTCGAGTTCACGCAAGTTGCGCAGCCCGTTGATATACGGGACGGCGCTCCGATCGAGCTCTTTCGGTAGGCCCAGGACCTCCAGCTGAGGTAGCTTCGCGAGGAAGGACGGATCTTTGGCCCCAATGAAGACCGCGTGCAGCTCCCGTAGCTCCGGAAACTCCGTCAACGCCCCCATACCAGCGTCGGACAGCTGATGACCGCTGATCTTCAGGCGTCGTAGCTGCTTCAGTGGAGTCAGTTCCCGCAGCTGGCGATCGGACACTAGCTCGATGTCCAGATCCTGGAGCTCAGTCAGCTTCGCGACGTCTACGAGCGGCCCCCGGTAGAGGTCCGTAAGGCGCACATCGAGCACGCGCAGCTGGGTCAGTTCCCCAAGGATCTTCGCGTCAGCGGCGGGAACCTTGCCGGACCAGGCGAGCGTGCGCAGTCCACGCATGCTACGCAGCGCCCGCAGCGGGGCTGGATACGCAGCGTAAGTTCCAGCCTCCAACATCTGGAGCGCCGTGAGCTTGGCGAGGGGGCCGGGGGCGAAGCTGCTCTCCGCAAAGTAGCTCAAGCCAACCGGGAAGCGTCGACTCAGACGGTCGATGGTCTTGAGCACCCAGGCGTCGTGCAGGTGCGCCAACCGGAACGTCACCGGCCCGTCGACCTTGCCGATCAACGCAAGCCCTTCACGCTTGCTCAGATCGAGCCACACGATGCGACCGTCGAGCCGCGCAACGAACGCCTCTCGCCGATCCAGCTCTGCCTCGCGATGCCCTTGCAGCGGCAGGCGCCCCAGATCCGTAGGCGTCCACTCCAGCTCTCCGTCAGCGAGCTTGCGCTGACTCCGCGGGGATACGGGCGGGCTTGGAACGGCGACCGCGCCACCCCCGAGGTTTGGCGGCGTGACGACAGGGCGCTGCCCATGAGCAACGGGCGCACGCTCAATCGGCCGATGTACCGGCTCTCGATTGGCTCCAACGGAGCAAGCTAGACTGAGGCACCCGAGGGCCAGCCAGGTGACGCGGCTTCGAAACTGCATCGGTTCAACTACGTGTAGCAGCGCCGGAAGTGCCCAATCGCGAGCATTCTTCAGGAGCGATCGTCGGATTGCTCGGGTTCGGGGGGTGAGGGCACGAGTCGACGTAGGGCGCTCGGCCGAGCGCGAAAACGCGTGGCGCGACGATTTCGGTGAACCGAACGCCACCCTTCGTCACTTGCCAGACGAGGGACGAGATTGGTCCCCGCAAATACTTGGAGGAAGTTCATGTTTTCGCGCATTCGTCGTTCACGTTTTGGTCTGCAGTCTTTGGCGCTCCTGGGTGGATTCGTCGCAAGTGGGGCCCTCACGGGCTGCGCTGCCCCCACCGCGGAGGATGTCCGCTGCGCGGACGACAGCTGCAATGAAGCCGTGTCGGAGAGCACTGACGAGCTCCTGGTGTCCCCCATCAACAAGCTCCGCTGGCAGGTCACGTCACCGTTCGGGGACCGCGCAGAGCTCCAGCAGACGCTAGCAAACCTCGCCGCGTCGAACACGCCAATCGTTGACATGACCGCGGGCCCCGGGGGCGCCTGGGTGATCCTCACGGAAGAGAACGTCTACTCGGGCGGACCATTGCCGAGCGGAATGGGGTTCTGGCTGAGTCTCATCAAGAGCAACGGACACGCCCTCAAGGCGGTCGATATCAACTCCGACGGCGGCTATGTGATCATCGCCGACGGCACGTACCACATCGGCGGGAGCGTGAATCAGCTCGCCAAGGACGCTGTCGCGAACTACTACAGCAAGGGCTGGGCGATCCGCGACGTAGAAACCACTCCCAACGGCTACGTGATCTTGGGAGACGGCAACCGGGTCTCCTACGACAACACTGGCACTCAACTGATGGCGCTGCTCGCCGACCGACTCAAGTCGAAGCGCCGGGTGGAGCAGGTGGAGATCGGTCTCGACGGTGGTTGGGTCGTGATCTCGGACCAGGAGGCGGCAGTAGCCCAAGCGTCCAGCACCCTCACCAACTCCCTCAAGGCGGCAGCCAAAAACGGCAAGCATCTATCGAAGCTGATGCTCGGAGAGGACGGCGGCTTCGTGCTGTGGAGCAACGGCAACGCCGTGGCTAGCCGTGGCAACGTGATGGAGGCCGTGGAGTACGGCGCTGGAGGCCAGAACATCTGGGAGCGCATGGACTTCTATGGAATTCCCGGCGCGAGCATCTCGATCATCGAAGGCAACCAAGTCACGTATTCACGCGGATACGGTGTGCTCAAGCAAGGGGAAGAACAGCACGTCTTGGCGACTACCGTCTTTGACATGGCGTCGCTCTCCAAGTTCGTTGGTGCGCTCACCATGATGAAGCTCGACAGCGATGGCGCCTACGACTTCGACGTCGATGATTCGATCGTAAACACCGCAGTCGACAACGGACATATCGACAAGTGGCTCACCGCAGGAGAGGCAAATCCAGGCAAATACGGCTTCGCCAACAAAGACGTCTCGACCTCCCTGACCACCGCACACTTCATGCGCCACCAGACAGACTTCATTCAATCCGGAGGCTCTCCCGGCTACCAGCGTGGCTCGAAGTCTCTCGGTGGCGAGACCTGGCAGTACATGTTGGGCTGGAACTGTTCCACGACTCCTTGCGACTACGCTAACGCAGATGCGGCGTGGACGACGACCGGCGCTGGCAAGATCACGTCAGACTACGACAGCGTGAACTTCCTCATCCCGCAGGCGGTGGCCGAAGACGTGTCCGGCATGGAGGCCTATGAGCTCATCGCGAAGTACTGGACCACGCCGATGAACCTCAAGTACCTCCACGCCTACACCTCTTCGCGCGGCATGGACATCGGCAAGGTGGCCTGGCAGCACGGCCCGAATGGTCCCCAGGACAAGCTGTTCGTCTACCCGTGGACCTTTGCTGGTGGCGTGTACGCGGCGCCCATGGACTACGCGGAACTGATGATCTTGGCAATGAACCAGGGTAGAGACTCGACCGGCGTCCAGCGTATCCCCGCGGCATCCATCGATCGCATGCTGACGGCGGACGACGGCAACGTGGGCTTCGGGCTCTTCGGTGACCGAAGCGGCGACATGACCGAGGGCACGGACAACGCCTTCCGTCACAACGGCTCCCACTCTAGCCGCGCGCGCACCGCCATGTGTGGCAACCCCACCCGGGACGAAGGCATCGTGATCACCGTGAACATCGAAGGTGGCGATCGAGACAACAACGGCAGCAACGACTCCCTCGAGTTCATCAACTGGATCCGCAACGAGTACGTCAAGGCCACGGGCTTCAACGGCAACTGCCAGTAGTCCCCTCACCCCCAAACCCGCGAGCTGAATCGCGGAGACTGGCGCGGCGCTTCCTTGCAGGTGTTGAAAGACACTCTGCCGATTGGGAGGTGCCGCGCTGGCGTTTGGGGTCAGTAGTGCATTCGCAGATCACTGCGGCCGGTGCTCCCGGGTGCAACCCAACTTGCTTGGTTAGTTCACTCGCAACTTCACCACCACGGCGTCCCACAACCCAAGGTTCGTTTGCCCGGCGAGGGGCTGAGTTGGTTCACCCACCAGCACCACGAAGCCCGGGATTGACGCGAAGTCGTGCACCGCGACTGGGAAACTGAGCTCGCCGAGGGAGTAGAACCACTGGCCTGCTGCTGACCACGCAGAAATGCCATCCCAGTCTTGAAGCCACACAGCGCCGTCCTCACCGCTTCGCACCTTGGTCGGCAGGTAGGTTGGCACGCCGAGCGGTGTTCCATTTCCGCTAGGATCCAGCACTAGCAACCTACCGCTGCTCGATGATGTAGTATCCCCCGTCAGGAATGCGTAACCGGTCGCATTGGCGGCGGCATCCGTCACGTTGGAAATCTCGGCGCCCTGGTAGGTCTTTTCCCAGCTGACCGATCCCTCGCCAGTCAAGCGGGTCACCGTGCTTGGCGAACGCACGACAACCGCCTCGCGTCCGGCGAGAGCGAAGTAGCTCCGGGCCACGTCGTCGTTGCCCACGCTCGCTGACCAGCTGAGCGCGCCGCTCGCGTCATACTTCACTAGCTCGGTGTGCTGGGGAGTATCCGTGCTGGCCTCGGGAGATCGTGTCACGAAGCTCGCGAAGACATTACCGTCGGGGTCGACTTCCAGCTGCTGCGGGGTCTGAGCCTGGGTGGAGCCAGTCGCTGCCCACGCGACCGCCCCGGCGCCAGTGTGCTTGCGGACGAACCACTGCCCGACACCACCTTGGGGCTGAGACGCCAGACCTAGCGAGAAGCAGTTCCCTGCGGGATCGATCGCCACGTCCGTCACGTTCGCACCATCCCCATCGAAGGACTGGTCCCACAGGAGCGAGCCATCCGCGCCGTACGCGCGCACGAACCCGCCCAGTGACCGCGCAGCGTCGCCGGGTCCCTGGAGACGCGCTCCGGAAACGCATATAGTTCCGTCGGGATTCGCTGCGACCGCCGTCGCCGTGTCGTAGCCCGCGGTACCAAACTGGTCGAGGAACTCTAGCCGTGCGCATGCTCGATCGACATAGTCGTTCGGGAGGTTGATCGCGACTTCGTCTCCTTGGCACTTCGTCCAAGGCCAGCAATCCCAGTCATGGTCGGTGGCGTGCCACCCATCCTCGCAGTCGCAGGCGGCCCCATACGGTTCGCAACCGCCACTGCCTCCGTCTCCTCCATTCCCCGAACCTCCACCACCGTCGACGCTGGCTCCGGTTCCTCCATTCCCCGAACCTCCACCACCGTCGCCGCCTGAGCTACCCGATCCACCGATGGCTCCCTCGCCACCCGTATCGCCAGCATCCGTAGAACACCCACTGCACAGCAGTGCCACACTGAGCCACGTCGCCAAACCAGCAGAAAAGAAGGGAAAGCGTTTCATCACTCCCCACGAGACAGCAAGCACCATGCCACACACGCGACCGCAGGGTCACCAACGCTCACCCACGGAGTTCTCCGTCGGAGGTGCCGCGCTGGCGTTTGGGGTCAGTAGTGCATTCGCAGATCACTGCGGCCCAGCTGCTCGACCACATGATTGAACACGCTGATGTCGTCATCGAGGCCGAGAATCGTCTCCGTGTCGGGGTACTCGTCGTCCTGAGCAACGAAGTAGCGTGCGGCGCCGACGACCAGAGCCTGCTGCTCCACGCTGAACTCCGCCATGAGCGCGAACAGAGCGAGCAAGTTGTCGTGGAGTTCCTGAGCGAGATCCACCGGGAGCATCTCGTGCTGCTTCGCTGCCTCGCGGAAATTCACGAGTTGCTGACTCATCTCGTCCTTGAGCCGGATCAGATGAACCGGCTCGAAATCCTGGGCAAGCCTTTGAAAATGCTCCGAAGCATGCTCGCTGAGTGCCATCTGTTGCCTCCTGACGAATCTCGCCAAAGGCAAAGCGTAACACCGGCTACCGGGCGCGTGGCTCGCTGAGCCAAACACCGCAAACAAAGCCGCCTGGATTCTGGTAGGCGCAGCTTTCGCGTGGTCGCAGTGTTGATCAAGCGCGGTGTTGATCAGTCGCAGTGTTGATCAGTCGCAGTGTTCCCTTAGTCGCAGTGCACTTCGACTCGGCGGTTCAGGCTGCGGCCGGTCTCGTCGGCGTTGGACGCGATGGGTGAAGCCTCGCCACGACCGACGGCGGAGATCCTCCCAGCAGGTAGACCGCGCCGGGTCAAGTCGGCGACGACGGCCTCGGCGCGGCGCTTGGAGAGGTCCAGGTTGTACGCCTCCGAGCCTTCGCTCGAGGTGTGCCCCTCGATGCGGATCTTCGCGTGCTTGTCTGCTTTCAGGCTCGCGAAGAGCTGCGCCAGCAGCGTCTCCGAGTCCTTCTGGATTTCCGCAGAGTTATACTTGAAGTTGATCCCATGGAGGATGGATCCGCAGCCGAGCACCGGGGGCTTGAGGCTCGGGCAGCGGCCTTTGGCGGCCACTTCGTTGCTGAAATCTACGAGCTTGAAGGGCGCGCCGTTGGTGGAGCGGACACCACGGATCGAGCCGTCGGGCATGATGGTCAGCACGAACAGGCTCACCACCTTCGTGCGGGGCTCCTCACCGCGTGCACGCAAGATGTTCCCGCTCACGGTCCCGCTCAGCGGCGCGACGCCGTCATAACACCCGCTCACCGCCGCTCCGCTCTGGGTGAGCTCGAAGCCATGATTGCCCTTGCCCCAGTTGCCCTTGAAGCCCGTAGCCAAGGCGCTGGCCGCTTGGCTGCCTCGCCCGATCAGCTCGCTGAACTGCAGGCTCGTTTTGTCCGCCTCGATCAGGATCCCTCCCGAGAGTCGCAGCTTGATCCACTTCGCGGGCTGCTTGCTGACGACCTCGAGTTCGGTTTGTTGCCCACGCTTCTCGTGCGTCTTCAGCGTGCCCTTCGCGAGCAACGTGTATCCGCTGTCCGGTCCCGTTGCCGATCCGTGAACCTCGACGCCCTGGGTAAACGTCGTGAACTTGCTGGGTACCTCCCAAACGTTTGGCACCGCGAAGCCATCGAAGGTCGTCTCCGCAGGGAGCTGATAGACGAGCTCCGTCGTCGAATCCGCTGCGCCCTTGGAGAGTAGCGTGAAGGGGGTGGAGCTACCATCGATCGACTCGATGGCCTCCTCGATCTTCGCTCCCTGGCTGGCGCCGCTCCCGCCGACCTTCAAGGGGATCGCACCGCGGGCGAAGGTCATCAGATCTTCAGTCGCGGGCAGCTCGTCGTCACCAGCCGCCGCAGCAACCCCGGTCCCTCCCGATGTACCGCTGCCGCTCGCAGCGCCTTCACTTCCCGGCGGATCAGCGACAGTCGACGTCCCGACTGCTCCGCTGCCAGGCGTCGAGTCAGGATTCGCGACCTGCGCCGCGTCAGCGCCCTTCGGCCCAGCGTCCCCTTCTTTTGGCTGACAGCCCCAGGCCAAGCACAAACCACACCCAACGAGTCCAATCCTCAATCCCATGTGTCTCCCCCTATCAAGCACGCGCCGGTTGTACGCGCGGCCCCGACTTTCGCGTTTGGCAATCGATGCCTGGATAGCGGAGCGTCGCAGGTCTTGCGCAGTGAAAAGGCAGAATTGTGTTCTCGCCTCGTAAAACACGGGGCGAAATAGCAACAAGGGCGCACGGCACGCGCACTACCGACCAAGCCTGTTATCGGCGAATTTCCGTGCTTGCACGCGGAAGCCACCCGAGCACGCTTGGGGCGTGCGGCGGTGCGCCTGTTGGCTGGCGACCCGTTCGGGGCGATTGCTCTGGGCGTTGGCACTCGCTTGGCTGTTCTACATCGGTGCCCCGTCCGCGCTGGCGCTGGCCCAGACCCCGAGCAGCGCTCCCTCCGCACCGCCAGCCAGCACACCGCGCACCGACTCCCAGAGTCGGTCGGCGGCGATCACCCTGAGGGGCGCGGAGGTGTTCAAGGTACTGCGCCCTCGCGCCGGGCGTTCGGCCATGGAGCGAGCTCAAGCTGCTAGCAAGGCCTTGGACGCGGGGTTCGAGGATCACACCAGCAGCGATATCCGTACGGAATCTCGCCCCGAAGGGACGCTGATCCTATTTGTTGATGAACCACTGATCTTGTTGACCAAGGAAGACTCGCTCGCCGCCGGGGACTC
Organism: Polyangiaceae bacterium; assembly: GCA_020633205.1. Classification (NCBI taxonomy): domain Bacteria; kingdom Pseudomonadati; phylum Myxococcota; order Polyangiales; family Polyangiaceae; species Polyangiaceae bacterium. Next base: position 333,092 of record JACKEB010000018.1, on the reverse strand, counting down.
GAACCTAGACGAGTTCGGCGCGGCCGCAGTCGCGCGCATGCGCGCGGTCTTCGACCAGGAGAAGCGGCGCAGCAATGTCGCTCATGGGGTGTTCTCGATCTCTCTGGTGGTCTTTCTGGGCCTCGTCGCGTTCTACCTGATGCGGAAGGTGAGCGAGCTTGCGGCGCGAGGCCACGTCTGGCTCGAAGAGAACCCGTCGCGAGTGCCCGCGCTGCGCCTGCAACGCATCGAGCTCGCTGGCCCCGCACTGTTACGCACGAGCCTAGAACTCTCGCTGGGCGTCCTGCGGCGAGTCGGCCAAGGGGGCTTGCTCTACTTGTGGGTGGTCGTCAGCTTGTCGCTGTTCGAGTCCACTCGTGGGTACACCAAGCGCCTCACGGGTGTGCTGCTCACCCCGCTTTCCGAGCTGATGGCGCGCCTCGTCGCGTCGCTTCCACTGTTCGTCGTCGCGTTGACGGCGCTGCTGGCCGTGGCGTTGACGCTGCGCTTCGTGGGTCTCTTCTTCGACAACGTGAGTCGAGGAGAGAGCCACGTTGCGTGGCTACCGCGAGACTTCGCTCGCCCCGTCGGCCTGATGGTGCGCGGCGGCCTGGTGATCGCCACGCTGGTGTTTGCGGCTCCGGTGATCACTGGCGACTCCGAGGGTGCGCTCGCACGCTCGGGCACGGTGCTCCTGGTTTCGATCGGCTTGGCGGCCGTGCCGTTGCTTGCGACCGCACTCGTCGGCAGCGTGACCGTGTTTGGGCGACGCCTCAAGCTCGGAGAGCTGGTGGAAACTGACGGGGTTGCCGGGCGGATCACCCGACTCGGGCTGCTAGACCTCGATGTCGCAACGAACGCCGACACAACGGTTCGCGTCCCTCACCTGTTGACTCTGACACGCCCGATTCGGCGTCTCGCAGCGAGTCCGGCGACGCTGAGGGTCACCTTGCCTCGTGCCACGCCAACCACGGAAGGCGTTAGTCTACTCACCCACGTCGCCCAACAAATCCACCCGGATACTAGCGCGAGCGTCCAGGAAGTCTCGGAGCACAGCACCGTCTACGTCCTGACCTTCAACGGCTTGGATTCAGCCGGAAAAGCTCTCCATTTGGAGCGCGTCGCCCACGCGCTGGAAGAAGCAAAGATCGACTTCAAGGAGCTTCGGCCGTGACTGGCGTGTGGCTGTTGCTCGGCTTGCTGTTGTTCGCCTACGCGGGCAGCATGCTCCTCGGCTCGGGCAAGGCGCGAGGCTATGGCTTGCCCTCGGGCGCCGAGTACTTGCTCCTCGGAGTCGTGCTGGGGCCGCACTTCCTGAGCGCCGTGCCTCGCGAGAGCGTGCTCACCTTTCAGCCGCTCATGCTCGCCGCCTTGGGTTGGCTCTGCGTGGTCGTGGGCGTGGACTACGGGGTCGTAGGAGAGCGGCGCATCGTTACCGGCTCTGCGCTGATCGGGGTGGCGCTCGGTGTGCTTTCGAGCGGCGCCGCGTTCGCGGCGGTGATGTGGGTTGGTGTTCGGGTCTTGCATCAGAGCTTGTCAACCCTCCTGCCGCTGGCGCTCGGTCAGGCCATTTGCCTTTCGGAAACGACCCGCCACGCGGTGCGCATGGTCAGCGAGCGCCACAACGCCAGCGGTCCGCTCACGGACTTGCTCTCGGACGTCGCTGACGCGGATGATCTGTTTCCAATCGTGGGGACGGCGATCTTGCTGTGCTTCGCCCCGAGTAGCCCAGGCTGGAGCCTCTGGACGCAACTGGGCATCACCATCGGCGCAGGCGCGGGACTCGGCACGGTCACCGCCACGCTGATGGGTCGGCATCTCCGCACGGATGAAACCTGGGGCTTGATCTTGGGTGCCGCTCTGCTTGGTATTGGGATCTCGACTCACTTGCAGCTTTCGCCGCTGACGCTGATGTTCGCCTTCGGGGTGGCCCTGGCGAACGTCTCGAGACGAGGTGTCGAGCTGAGGGCGATGATGGGGGACTCCGAGCGATTGGTCCTCCCACCCCTGTTGCTCCTCGCCGGCGCGCTGATCGACCTCAGGTTGTCAGGTCACATCTGGCTCCTGGTCGGCGCGGCCCTCTTCGCGCGGCTCGCAAGCAGAGGGATTGGAGGCGCCTTGCTCACGCTACGCAAGGAGGCGCGTGGGAGCGGAGCCAGCCTTGGGCTCGCCACGACACCTGCAGGCGCGATGTCAGTGTGCGTGGGACTCCTGGTCTACATCCGATTCCCGGCGGATATAGGTGGCGCGGTACTCACGGCCTGTGTACTGAGTTCCTTCGTCGGTGAGCTGATCGGAACCACGGCGCTCAAGCGCAGCCTGCGAAAAAAGGGCGAGATCAGCGATGACTCCCAGGGCAGTGCGGCTCCCCTCACACCCGGAGCACAGCTGCCGTGAGTGCCCATACGGCCGCGCTCAAGCCTTCCGGCCTCGCGCGACTAGCGCAACTCGTGGGCCTGGCGACGATGCTCGGCGTCGCCTACGCCTCGAGTCGCTATGCATCCCACCAGATCGATCCCGGCGCCGCGACCATCGCGGCGATTGGCCTCTTGGTGATCGGTGGCTTGCTGCTCTCAGAGTTGCTCGAGCCGCTGGGCCTACCGCACCTCTCTGGGTACCTGGCGGTCGGCGTGTTGGTCGGCCCCCATGTGTTGCACTTGGTCGACCATCACACCGTGGAGCGCCTGAGCCCGGTCAATACCTTGGCCTTGGCGCTGATCGCACTTGCCGGTGGCGCCGAGCTCAAGACGTCACTCCTGCGTAGCACAGCCCGCAGCGTGGGGTTCGCGACGTTGGCGCAGAGCCTGGTCGTCTTCACCCTCATGACGGGTGTGTTCCTCGCCTGCTCGCGCTACCTGCCATTCGCAAAAGCACTCAACGTCAAGGCGCTGATCGGTCTCGCCATGTTGTGGGCGGTGCTGAGCGTCAGCCGCAGTCCGTCGGCGTGCCTCGGCATCCTCGCCCAGACCCAGGCCAAGGGACCGCTCGCGCGCTTCTCCCTCACCTTCATCATGGCTTCCGACGTCGTCGTGGTGGTGATGCTGGCAGGTGTGCTGCTGATTGCGCGACCGTTGATCATTCCCGGAGCGGAGTTTTCCCTCGACGCGCTCAGCGCGCTCGGCCACGAAATCCTGGGGAGCGTCTCCCTGGGGACCACGCTGGGCTTGATCCTCGCGGCCTACCTGCGTCTGGTAAACAAGCAGCTCTTGATCGTGTTGCTGCTGCTGGGGTTCGTGTTTACGGAGGGCCTGCGCTACATCCATCTCGATCCCTTGCTCACATTTATTTCCGCAGGGTTCGTAGTCGAGAACTTCTCCGAGCAAGGGGAGAAGCTCCTGCACGGAGTAGAGCGCACGGGCAGCGTGGTCTTCGTACTGTTCTTCGCCACCGCGGGCGCTCACCTCGATTTGCCGTTGCTCGCGTCGCTCTGGCCGGTAGCCGTCACCCTGGCGGTAGGCCGCGCTGTTTCCACGTGGATCGCAAGTCGAGTGGGGGCGCGCTGGGCGGGGGACACGGACGTCATCCGACGCTGGGGTTGGTCAGGGCTGGTATCGCAAGCGGGCTTGACCTTGGGGCTCGCCGTCGTAATTCAACGCGCTTTCCCCGAAGCCGGAGCGGGTTTCGCGGCGCTCGTGGTCGCCACGGTCGCCATCAACGAGGTGTGTGGCCCGATCTTGTTCAAGCTTGCTTTGGATCGGGCGGGAGAGAGCGCAGGCGCGCGTCCCGCCGATCACCAGAGCAAGCCGAACGAGATCTCGCCGTAGAGCTTCGGGTCGAGCAGGTCGTTACCGTCCGAGTCGAAGGCCGCGCTGAGTGCTTGAGACGTCGCGGCGGGCAGATTGGACGTCGTGCTCGAGCCGTCCATGTCGCCTGTCTGCACCAGGCCACCGATCACGGCCGCGATGCGCCAGGGTGCCTCTGAGCGGTAGCCATAGCCAAGCCCAAGAAAGCCGCCTAGATGCGTGCTGGTGCGCTCGTAGTCGAACTCCCCAGGTGCGTTCTCTTCGTGGCCATTGATGCGGTAGTGGGCGCCCAGCACGCCGAGCTCAGCGATCAAGCTGTGGGTGTCCATGAACCACACGCGACCCCTCACCGGGATGTTGAACTTGTGGGCGGTCGCCTTGGCCTCGGCGCCGGCGGCATCCTCGGTGAACTTGGCAAAGCCGTAGTACAGGCCGCCGCTCACTTCGAGCCAGCACAAGGGCTGCCACGCCGCTTCAGCGCCGAAGAACGAGTTGGGGCCAAGCGCGTTGATGTGGAAGCCAACCAAGTTGGTGGGACAAGACGGCTTCGGCTCCGGCGCTGGAGTGGGCTCGGGTTCCGGCTCCGGCTCTGGCGCTGGGGCAGGTGCAGGGGTTGCGACTGGTTCCTCGGGGATCGTCTCGGCACCGGCGGTGATGGCGAACACCACGCGGCGGTTCCGCTGCCACGGCTCCTCGCACTGGCTGGTGTCGTCCGGGGTCTTGTTGAGGCAGGCGTCGGGTTCCGGAACCTGGGGCTTGCTCTCTCCATAACCTACGCTCGTGAGGCGCTGTTCATCGATGCCGCTCGAGATCAGCCATTTGCGCAGGCTGGCCGCGCGACGCTCCGAGAGATCTTTATTGTAGCGGTCGCTACCTCGCGAGTCGGTGTGCCCCTCGATCTCGAGCTTCACGTCGGGGTACTTCTTCAGGTAGTCGACCAGCTCCTTGAGGGTGGACTGGGTGCCCTCATCACTGCGCAGATTGGCCTTGTTGTACTCGAACTCGATGTTGCCGCTGTAGTTCAGCTTGCCGTCAACCTTGCGGAAACGACCGATCCTGGCCACCTCGACCGGCGTGACCTTCGGTTCCTCCGACCCGGCCTGCGCATCCAGAGATGCGTCGGCATCCGCCTGAGCCTTGGCGTCCGCAGAGCTATCGACGTTGAAACTTCCCGAGGCGCTGGCTTGGCAGCCCACGGCGCCCGCAGCCAGGCCAAGAGCAAAAACGCCTCGCCTCACCCCCAAAAACCAACCCTCAGACGTCGCGCGCAAAGCCATATTATCCTCACTTACGTGCGGAAACCTGCGCGACCTTCCCAAAGCCGGCCACGAGCCCCGCAAACGAGACCCTTTTAGCTCGACTACCAAGGCTAGGCTAGGTGCCGCTGAGGAACGACAGGCGATGCCGGTGTCGCGTTATGAGGCGCTCAGAGGGTGTTCAACAGCACGCGACCGCCGGTCTTCTTTTGGCTGGCCTTGCCATCGCGGGTCTTGGCAGCGGCGGCGGGTGCGGGAGCATCCAGCTCGGCGTCCTCGAAGTCGGTCTGAGTGGCCTTCAGATCGCTCAGCTGGCGATCGATGTCGGCCTTGGCGCGTTTGGGAGCCGGGGCCTTGGCGCGGTTACTCAGGTCGTCGATTTGCCGCCGCAGCTCGCGCTTGGCAGCGTCCACGTCGCCGTTGCCGAACAACACGTTGGCGCGGGTCAGGCTGTCCGCGGTGCCAGCGCGTGCAACGCGGGCCTCCACGATGGGATCGAGCTTCGGTGCGATCCCGGTGAGGAGCGCGGTGCTGAGCGCCGCCTCGGTCTTGCTGGCTCCACCTCGCATCAGATCGGTGTAGCCGAGGTTCACCTGGGCTATCGGACGCGTGCCATCCGCACCTGCCGGGACCTCGACCTCGGCGAGCACGGTCTTCACGTCCTTCGTTGCGAAGCTCCCCAGGGAAACGAAGACGCGGTCACCTTCCTGACGGAACGCGCGATCGTAGATCTTTTGCAGGCGCACGCCGGGAGCCAGCACCAGCTCCACCTCCGCGGCGTCTGCGACGGTGCTCTGCAGGGAAGCAAGCTCGGTGTCGAACACCTGGCCCAAGTCCTTCGCCTGCTCCGCGAAGTGGTGGCGCCCGTTGGTGCCGGTGGCGAGGGCCATCAGTAGCGTCTCGTTGTAGTCGACGTCGATGCCAATCGAGCTGATCGCACAGTCCATGCGCGCGCTGCGCGACGCCAAGCTGCGGAAATCTGCAACGCTACGCAGGCCACTCGTCGGCTGACCGTCGGACAGCAGCAAGATGCGGTCGACCATGTTGCTGCGCTTCTGCAAGAGGCGCATCGACTCCTCGAGGCCGCAGGAGATGCAGGTGTCCCCCTGAGCGGTGATGCGATCGAGCGAGTCCATCAAGCGCGCACGACTCGAGCCGTCGATGGTGGTGCTATCCGCGAGGATCTCCGTCTGGGTGTTGTAGCTGACGATGCTGACCGCGTCTCCATCGCGTAGCCGCTGCACCATCGCGCGCGCCGCGTTGACCGCGTTGGTCAGCCGCACACCTTTCATCGAACCGCTGCGGTCGATGGCGATGGCGAGGTTCAGCGGCTGCTTGGCGATGCCAGGCGCGGTGTCAGGTGCACTGACCTGCACCGACACGAAAGAGCGGTTGGCGACGCCGGACGGAAGTTGCTGGTGGCCGAGCCGGGCCTCGAAGCTCAAGGTGCCGGGCTTCGACACCAACGGCACCGCCTGAGCTTCCTCCTCGGGAGCGGCGACGGTGAGCGGCACGTTGGCTCCCTCGGCCCCCACAGCGTCGGCGGGGGTCAAGGCCCACACCCCGGCGCTGGTTGAAAACATGCAGACGAACGACAATCCCACGAGGTGTGTCAGGCGCATATCAGAGCCTTCTACGTGGCTGTTGGCAGCGGGATCTCCAGATGCGCGGAAAAACTCACGGCTAGGTCGAGGGACGGAGCCTGACTATCCGCGTTCGAACAGGCGCTCTTCCACTAAGTCCAAGAATCCCGCCTCGTTGACTGCGCTCCCATCGAGCTCGAGCACGCAGATTTCGATCCAAGTGGGCTTGGGCTGATGCACGCGGCGGGGGAGGTCCGCCCAGGTCGCTGGATCTAGCGGCACGCTCACATAGGCCCGCTCGCGCGCCTGGGATCCCTCACCTCTGCCGTACAGCGTCAACTCCCGCAGCGTGCAGATGAGCGCGCCCTGAGCGTCCACCAGCCGCGGCTGCAAGATGCACGAGCGCGGCGGAATGCGCTGAAACCCGAGGCGCAGATCGGCACCTCTGGCAGGGACGTGGCTGGGCATTGGCACTCGCAAGATCACGACACACCCGAAGCAAAGAATCTACCACTCGTCCCTCGAAGCGGCTACCGCCCAAGAGCCGCGCAGACGCGCCTCAGCGTGTCGAGAGTGACACCCCTTTGTACCGCACGGAATCTTGCGGCACCGCATTGCCCTCCGCATCTACCGTGATCAGCGTGACCTTCACCGGGAGCGGCAGGCTGGCTGCGTTGGCTAGCTCACGACGCAAGCCTCGAGTGATGTCGATTTGAAACTTCGTCTTGCTGAAGCGCAACGGATGATCCGGCCGCAAGTCGTAGTCGCCGCGCTCGGCCATGCGCGGGTTGCAGTGACCGCGGGCACCGTGACAGTCCCCATGACCAAACAACATCAAGCGCCCGGCGTAGCTTGGATCCGTGCAAGGTGTCTGCTCGGTCGCATCCGGGTTGTTGATGAAGGCCAAGATCTCGAACGAGCGCTTGGGGGGGTGCAGCTGGTGAAAGTCCAGCTGCGCGCGCCGGAACCCGCCCTTCAGGCTGCCGATGTCCAAGATGGGATACAGGTCCACGGGAGGCGGCGGCGGTGCTGCGCCTGCTGGAGGAGGAGCAGCATTTCCTCCGGGATCTGGCGGAGCAACCACGTCGGGGGTCGCAACGACATCAGGCACGGCTACCGCAACCGGCGGCGCAGCCGGGACGGGCATCGTCGCGCCCACCTCTTCTGCCGCCTCGACGTCCTCGTCCGAGTAGATGTAACGCAGCTCGCGCTCGGCATCGAGCAGCTGACGACCGACGAAGCCGTTGTACACCACCGTGTCGAGCACGTGCTGAGGCACCGTCGAGTTGCCGTGGGTCTGCTGCCAGTCGAACCAGATCTTGTCGATCATCGAGTGGTGCAACCAAAAGATCGGGTCGTACGCCGCGGAAACGACCGAGGCCATATCGCCTGAGCGCCCGGGCAGCGGTGACGTCGGGCCTGCACCGCCCACGCGCACGTGAATCGCGCCGTGAGCACCGAAGTTCAGGTCCGAGGAGAAGCGCGCATAGTCGGGATTCGAGAGGTAACGCTCGACGTCGTCCTTCAGCTGATCGACGGAGTCACGAAAGCGATCCGCGAAGCGCTGGGTGAACTGCTCCTGCCCCTGCAGGTTCTGGCTCGCCACCCGATATAGACTCTTCGCGCTGAACAGCGGGTTAGAGACCTGCACCCCTTGGGCATCCGCATACGTCGCGTCGTTCACCACCTTGGGCAGCCCATTCGGCGCGTCCCTGCCAGCATCGAAGCTGGTCCAGTCCCAGAAGGGCAGCGTCAGCTCGAGGGACTCGTCCCGTCGCTTCCATTTCAGCGCGGAATTGAGCGTGCGCTCCATCACGTAGACGTACGCGCGGTGCCAGGTGAGGAAGACACGGTCGTCGGAGTGACACAGGTCTTGATCGTAGCCATGGCCGCGCGCCACCGCCGTGTAGCCACGGGAATCACCCACGGCGATCTCGCTGATCTCGTAGGCGGCGGCGTAGGCGTCCCGCAGATCTTGAACGTCCTCCTCGGAGAGTCGCCGAAGCTCGAACCGAATCAGCGGCAAGCCCGCCTCTTTCCTACGCCCGTTCAGCTTTGCGACCGACATACTCACTCTCCCCATGCCCCGAATGGCTTCGAAGCTTCAATCCCTGAAGACCGGCGCAGGGTAGCCGATTCCTCCAGGTTTGGGGGTGAGGAGTCACGCAGCTCGACTAGCCTGACTCGGACGCCTCGGGTGCGCGGTGCGCTTGGAGGTATGGCGCGCGAAGTTCAACAACTCCGTGGCCGGGGCGCCGCCAGGTAGTCGCTGATGCCCTGCGGCAATGTCCTCTTGAAGTAGCTAACACTCTATCCGCGCGGATAAAACAAGATGCTCTTTGATCGCCAAGTCGAGCAGCTGGGCCAGGTGCTTGACCTCGGGTAGTTCGCCTAGCTCTGACACGAGCTTCCGCATCTCCACCGCCGAGATGTACGCAACGCCGCTCAAGGGATCGCCGCTCGGGGCTTCGGAGAGCTGCGTCGTGCAGTGCGGAGGGAGGATGAGCATGCGAGTGGCATCCATCATCGGGCCGATGAACACCGCACCAAGCGCATCCGGCACCTCTCCGCTGCGTCCGAGCGCGTCGACCTGAGCGATCACCGCTCGCGCCGCGTCTTCCGCCAATGGTCCGCCTTGGGCCTCGGCCACCAAGAAGAGCATCTCGCCCTGAGTGATGTCGTGGGGACAGTCGACGGGGGCGTCCCAGGGAAGAATGACGCGTAGCTGGTACTCATCGACGAGAGCGACCTGGTGCACGACGGAAGCGAGCAGCGTCTCGCAGTTGCGTGTCCGTGACGCCTCCACGAACCTGAGGTCGTTTGCTCGATCTTCCGCGCCCGGCGCTGGCAACGCCAACTCCATCCCCACCGCGTATCGAATCGTCATGTCAGCAGGCTACTTGGAAGCTCCCGCGGCCGTCCACGCAGCGACGCACGGGCGCGAAGGTTGCGCGATTTGGGATTCGAGCATACACCGCCAGCATGCGTCGCTTTGTCTTCTCTGTATGCCTTGCAACACCGCTGCTCACACTCGCGTGTGGCAGCGATCAGCCAGCGAATTCGCCGGAAAGCACCGGAGGCGGCGCGGGCACTTCCAACGCTGGCTCGGGGAACGGCGGGTCCGGCGCTCAAGGCGGAAGCGACAACGGGGGCAGCGGGGGCACAGCCGCGAGTGGAGGCACAGCAGGTAGCGGCGCGGGCGGCAGCGGGGCGAGCGCGGGCAACGGAGGCAGCGGAGGAAGCAATCCGGGACAGCCTGGTGTCGTCGGCATGGACGGCATGGGTGCTTGGGATGCTCTGCCCGCGGGCGAGAAGGCCAAGGTCACCACGAACACATCGTTCTTCCTGCATCAATCCGTGGGGCAAGACCTCGAAGACGGTGCTGAAGCCAACGGCTTTTCTTTCGAGTACTGCACCAGCGGCGCGACCGATCTGGCGCAGGGACTGAATGGCGGTTTGTTCTCGAGCAGCAACGGCGACCCCGCAGGCAAGATCGCCGAGTTTCGCTCCATGGCCCTTGCGAACGCCTCTGGCGGACTGCGGGTCGCGATCATGAAATTCGGCTACGCCGACATCGTGGAAGGCAAGGCCGTAGGCGCACAGACCGCCTACCAGTCCGCAGTGGCAGACATCAAGGCCGCCGGCGTCCGCGTGCTCCACGTCACGCCTCCGTTCGTGTACAATGTCCCTGCGGAAAATGCCACGAAGATGGCCACGCGCACCTGGATGATGAATACGTTCAAGGACGACATCATCTTCGACCTCGAAGACGTGGAGAGCACGAACCCGGACGACAACTCTCGCTGTGAGCGCGGAGGCTCGTGGGAAATCTGCGACAACGTGCGCTCCACGAGCGGCTGTCCAAGCCAATCCCAGGGGGTAGACGCTCCCTCCGGACAGGGTCACATCTGCTTCAATCCCCACGCCCAGCGCCTCTCGAAAGCGTTTCTCTACGCGATCTACCTAGCCGCCAAGTAACGCTGGACCGGGGTACAGATAGGCGCGACCACGACCCGAACTGCTGGCCGAATGTGCGCATTCGGCTACGTTCAGGCTGAATCGTGAACTTCATCACGCCCGCGCGGCACCCTGGTGAAAACTCGGGCGCCGCCGTTGCAGCCCTAGAGGTTTGCCGCTAAGTGACCGCGCTATGCGTCGGATAATGTGTGCTGGGCTCGTACTCTCGCTTACTGCACTCGCCTGTACGGGTGAGGTGGGAGACGCCGAAGACTTTCCGGGAGCCGGCACCGCGGGGCAGTTCGGTGTCGCGGGAAGCAGTTCCGCAGGGAACGGCGCGACCGGTAGCGGCGGGAGCGAAGCGTTTGGCGGCTCAGGCAACACCGCGGGCGTTGGCAACGCGGGTAACGGCGGCGACGGTGGGTCAGGCAACACCGGCAACGCTGGCTCAGGCAATACCGGCAACGGCGGTTCAGGCAACACCGGCAACGGCGGCAGCACCGCTAGCGGTGGCACTGCGGGTAGCGCAAGCGGCGGCGCTGGCAACGGCGGCTCAGGCAACGCAGGTGGCGGCGGCACGGGCAACACCAGCAACGGCGGCACGGGCGGCACGGGCAACGGCGGCACGGGCAACACCGGCAACGGCGGCTCAGGTGGTGGCTCGACGCAGCCAGGTGTCGTGGGCGTGAACGGCGTCACGGCTTGGGACGCGCTCTCCTCGACGGAGAAGGCGAAGGTCAACGGGTTCCGCAGCTTCTTCCTTCATCAATCCGTGGGGCAAGATCTCGAGGACGGCGTCGAGGCCAATGGCTTCCGCTTCGAGTACTGCACAAGCGGCAGCACGAGCCTGGCTCAGGGGCTGAACGGCGGACTGTTCTCGACGAGCAATGGCAACCCCAGCGCCAAGATCAGCGAGTTCCGCAGCCTCGCGCTGAACAACGCCGGCAACCTGCGGGTGGCCATCATGAAGTTCGGCTACGCGGACATCGTTGAAGGCAAGGCCGCTGGCGCGCAGACTGCCTATCAATCCGCAGTGGCCGACATCAAAGCCGCCGGCGTCCGCGTCCTGCATGTCACTCCTCCCTTCGTCTACAATGTCCCTGCGGAAAATTCGACGAAGATGAATACGCGCACCTGGATGATTCAGACGTTCCCCGGTGACGTGATCTTCGATCTCGAAGACCTGGAGAGCACGGAGCCCGGAAATGGCTCGCGGTGCACCCGCGGTGGCTACTGGGAAATCTGCAACTCAGTGCGCTCGACCAGCGGCTGTCCGTCGAACGGTCAAGGCGTGGACGCACCGTCGGGCCAGGGGCACATTTGCTACAACCCGCACGCCATGCGCATCGGCAAGGCGCTGCTGTACGCCATCTATCTGGCTGGCAACTGACGACTGGCGGCGGCGCGACCCACGGCCCACACTCCAATCATGAGGTGGGCCGTCATTGCGCTGGGCATCGCGAGCTGTAGCCACCCACCACCCACGGCAGCCCCGATAGCACCCGAATCGCCACCTCCGAGCGCTGCAGTCGCTGAAGCCGACGCGCCAGCCCCGGCGCGTGCGAGCGAACCGGGCGGCTCTGCTGAAGACGAAGAGCGGCGCTACCTCTCCCTGGAGGACGTGGACTGGAAGAACTACACCTACATCCCGGGGCTCTGCACCTTGCGCGATGGATACAGCGAATATCGCGAGTACTCCGAGGATTTTGGCGGACTTCATGACACGACCATTTGGAAGTTCGTCAGCGCCGCCACGGGCAGCTCGGCCACTGGGACGCAGGTCGCCATCGTCCTGGTGAGCGAGGAGTATTCGCCGCCCAACGGCCCCGGCTCGAAGCGCACTCGAGTGTTCGTCTATCAGTTGATTGATCGCAAAGTCACCGCGCTCGGAGATTCATTCGACGTAGGCGAGGCAGAGTCTGCGGCCATCGACAAGGACCGCGCGTCCCTCTTCGTCGATGGCCACTGCGAGATGTATCGACTCGAGGAGCAGAGCTGGAAAGCCACGACCGAGAGCTGCCCGGGCAACTAGTCTTTTCCCTGAGGATTAGGGCACGCTACTGCCACTTGAGTTCGCCGGTTTGCACCTGGGAACCGAGCTGCAAGAAGAGCTCAGCCTTCAGCTCCGGGTAGCTTGCCTTCATCGTCGCGATCAGCGGAGCTGACTTCTTCGCCTTGGCGACCTCGCTGTCGAAGCGCTCGAGATAGCCCTCGGTCTGCTTCAATGCCGCCGAGGTCTGCGGCGCACCGGACGCCTGATGCCCCGGGATGATGCGATCGAAGCCCATTCCTTGGAGCTCTTGCAGTTGCTTGATCCAAGCGACCCGAGACGCGTGGCTCGAGTCAGCGGTCCACACATGGGTATTCGAGAACACCACGTCTCCAGCGATCAACGCGTTGGCCCCTGGCACCTTCACGCCTGTGATGGGGTGGGTGTCCCCTTGTAGGCCCTCGAGCAGCGGCAGCACCTGGCCGTCGACGCTCAGCTCACCCTCGAGCACTTCGGGGATCACCGGTTCCCCGGGGAATTCATCCTTGAGCATACCGGCTTGGGCTTGCGCCTTCGCAGCCGCCGTCTCCTGAATGTGTTCTACCGTGCTCGCGCTGGCAACGATGCGCGCCGAAGGAAACCGTTGTTTGAGAACAGCTGCGCCGAAGTAGTGATCCGGGTGGGCATGGGTGATGAACACGTAGGTCAGCTCGCGGCCACTCTTCTCCACGGCGTCGGCTACCGCATTCGCTCCACTCTTCGTCCACTGCGCGTCCACGACGACCACCTCGCGCTCTCCAAGCACCAAGGTGGAGTTCACCGCCCCCGCAGCCTCTGGCGAAGTCACGACCTCGAGCTCCAGGGCGCGAGCTGTCTCAGGCGCCTCGGCTGACTCGGTTTTTGGGGGGGAGGGTGCAGTCGCTGCCTGGCTGTCCGGCGTAGCAGGCGCCGAGGGCACACCGGAGCATGCAACGAACAGGGGCAATAGCGAAACGGCGCAAAGACTCGATAGCTTCATGACGAACTCCTCCGAGGCGAAAGCTGCCTCGACTACGCAGCCTCGTTTCCCCGAGGTACTGCTAGCGCCGGCACCCAGCGGCCGGCGACGGAGAGAAACCTAGCCATAGCCAGCCGGCAGCAGAAGCCGCTGAGTCCCGAACCCAGGGTTCGGCCCAGGCGAACGCGCTGAGGATCAGCGTTTCAGAGCGTGGACAACCGCGCGCGTGAAGACCTCGACGCGCTGCGAGCGGTGGCGTCTGGAGGGATAGACGGCCACCAGCGGGATGCTTCGGCCCACGAGGTCGGGAAACACCCGGCGCAAGCGCCCATCGGCAATCCGCTCCCGCACGAGCAACTCCGGCATCAACGCGATCCCAAGTCCCACTTCCACCAGCCTCAGCGCGCCCTCGGTGGAGTTCGCTACGCCGCGCACCCGTGGCGCGGTCAGCGTCAGCGCTTCGCCGCCTTCGCGGCGCACGTTGCGGTAGGCGTGCAGAAAGGCTGAGTGGCATACCCAATCCGCGCTCTGCAGGGCGCCCAGCGTGGTCGGGGACGGCGACGCTGAGACGAACACCTCGGGAGTCTCCCCGAGCTTCTTCACGCTCAGGCTGGATGAGGGGTGCGAGCCCATGCGCAGGCCGATATCGAAACCGTCACCCACGAGGTCCAGCGGTCGATCGTCGAAGCTGAGATCGTAGCCGAGCTCAGGGTGCTCTTTGCATAGAACCTTCACCACGCCCGCAAGAAACTGCTCGAAGCCGACCGGCGCCGCGACGCGCAGCGTCCCCGCGACGCGCTTCTGATGCTGCCCCGCGAGGGACCACGCCTCTTCCCAAGCCGACAGGCTCTTCAACGCACCTTCGAAGAAGACTTGTCCCTCCTGAGTGAGGACCAGACCACGGCTCGTACGCTCGAGCAATCGCGCGCCCAGCGCATCTTCCAGAGCGGTGAGTTGCTCACTCAGCGTACTTTTCCCGACGGAAAGCTGTTTGGCAGCCGCGGCGAGTGATCCTGCGCGCACGACCGCCACAAAGGTCGCCGCCTTCGCCAGATGCTCCGTGTGTTCACTGTCCGGACGGCGGCTCTTGGACATCGGGCTACAGCGTAACCCGATTCATGGTTCATTCGATACGCAGGCTGACGGCGCGGTCGATATGCAGGCCCGCCACGTTGCCGATGAAATCGAGGCAGCTCGTGATGCGTCGCCGCTTCGCCTGCTCACCCGCTAGCTCGCGGAGCTGGATCAGGGTCTCTGCGCTGGCTGACTCCGGCGCGTGGTCGTCCAATTGATCAGGGCGCCCGTACAGTCCGAGCCAGGCGTTGAGCCGCCCTGCGTAGACGCGCTCGCTGGGGTTCAGCAGTGGCTGGTCGTCGCTTGCACTCGAACCGTGGATTGCGCGCCCGCCCAGTACGCCGAGGGCCACCTGAATTGCAGGAGGGACATCGCACACGCGTTCGAGGGCAATCTCACAGCTGTCTTGGCTCAGCAAACACACCAGGAGCCACTCGAGGTTGCCTTCCGCTCCCGGCAATGGCGTGGGGGACACATTGAGCCCGCCGGAGGAGACGCGGAGCAGGCGGTCGCGCTCCGGACTACCGATCCCCAGCCCGAGGCGCGTCGCCAGCTCCTCGCGCAACATCCGGCGCGCGCGCTCGCTGCCGTCACTCTGCTTCGCGAGGCCATCCAAGCCAGCGAACCACGGCGCGCCCCCCAAGGGCGGTGTGTCGACGCGGACGCGCAAGCCGCTCGACGTGCGCGCGTAGGGATCCCGCTGGTAGGGCGCACGAGGCACTCCAGAGCGGTTGACTCCGGAGCTCGGGGGCATGCAGCTCGCCGGTGCGACGCCGCTCGAGGGTGGACCGCTAATGGCCACTCCGGGTGCAAACCCAGCGGGGATGGTGTCATCGGCGGTGATCTCATCAAACGCCGGATCCCCCGTGGGGGCTTCAGGCTCAGGAGTTTTCCGCGTAGAATTAAAGTTCGACACGCTGGGAGGCCTCCACGGAATGCCACGAAGCTAAGCGCCCCGCGAGGGTGAGAGGGTGGGATGATTCGAGAAGCATGACATGTGCTACGCGCTGCGAGGCGACTCTACTCTAGTAGGCGAGCCATCGTCGGCTTGCTGGATCGAAACAGCTCTTAACCGTGTCGGCATATATATCGTCCTCGAGATGCTCATGCGTGTCCCGCTCTGTCTCAAGCTGGACGCGATCTTTCCGCAAGGTTTCGGGCTGCTCGCCAACGTACGCGCTCCCACGTGAAAGTAGAACCCAGTTCCACCAGCGAACATGCCCGCGCACTCCTTCCCCCACGAAAAAACAGACATCAGACGGTTATGAATGGTGTGTCCCTGCTGCCTGCTGATGCCCGCGCCGACCATGAGAAGAGTGATTTTCAGGCCGTACCTGAACAGGCGCTGAACGAACGAGTCATACAGATATCGGCGACATGGCGGGATTTTAGGGCGTCCGATTGCTCTCGCAGCTTGTAAATCGGGGCGTTTCGCCGCGTCGAGACAGTCTGAACGTCCTGGTGTAGTGGTGGTCTGTCCGCTCCTCGAGGAGCCCGGATTCAACCGTCGCGATGGCCGCCACCCCGCAACAAGTCAAAGCTGCACTCAGTGAACTGAAGCAAGCAGCACGCAAGGAGCCGAAGCTGGCGTTCATGGGCTGCTTGGGATTGCTCGAGCGGCTCGGAACCAAAGGCAGCGAGTACGACGAAGTGCTGGCGAGCATCGCGAGCTGGTTGCCGCAGGTGCTCAAGCGCTCCAAGCCATCTCGCGATGAACTCGCGGAGTGGCAAGAGCGCCTGTATCGCGCGCTCACCAAGAACCCGGAGCGCCTGGCCGCGCTCGGGCTCCAGTGGGGTCGCTTCTGCCTAACCAAACCCAGCGCCTTGACGTGGGCCGATCGTATCCGCAAGGAGCTGGACGGCAAGTGGGAGCCGAGCCACCTCGTCGCGGCGTACCTGCGTTGCTTGCTCCCCGCCGAGCGCTACGCGGAGCTCCTGGAAGCCCTCGATGAGCTGCCCTCCCCGAGCTGGGAAGAACGCCTGCTTGGGGTGGCCGCCCTCGCCGCTGGTGGCGACCCCGACGCCGCCGTCGGCTATGCCGAAACCCACGGGGCGGTGACGAACCCCACGGCGGTGGCTCAAGCCTGCGAAAAGGTGTTGATCGACGCCGGCCGCCGAGATGAAGCCTATAGCCGCTTCGCGCTGCGGGCGGGCGAGGCCTCGACCTACGTTGCTTGGTTCCGCGTGGTAAGAAAGAAGTATCCAGGAAGAAGGCCTCAGGGCATCCTGGCAGACTTGGTCGCGACGACTCCCGACGAACCCGGAAAGTGGTTCGCCGCTGCAAAGGACGCCGAGCTGTTCCAAGAGGCGATCGACCTGGTGCAGAAAAGCCAGGCCGATGTGCGCACGCTCCTTAGAGCAGCTCACGACTACGCGGACAGGCAACCATGGTTCGCCATGGAGGCCGGCCTCGCCGCGCTCAAGTGGATGCTCGAGGCACCGCACTTCGAGATCACGAACACCGAGATCTGGAACGCTTACAATGCGACCCGGGTCGCGGCGAACGCAGCGGATCTGCGCGACGAAGCAATGGATCGCCTGCGCGAGCTACTCGGGCGCGACTCCGTCCGTGACCGTGTCGTCACCCGCGTGTTGAGCCGAGAGCTCGGGTTGAGCTGATCTCTTTTTGGGGGAGAGAAAGCCGCGTCAGCGTGTTACGCGCGCCAAGTAGGAAGCGTATGGGCTCTCCGGATGCTTCACGATCAGTCCTTGAGCCAGCTGCCGCGCTTCCTCTTTGCGGCCCAGCATAATCAGCGCATCCACGCGGATCACGAGCCGCTCCTGCCCCAGGAGTCCAACACCGGCGCTCGAGTCCAGCAGCGCCAAGCAGTCCGCTGCACGACCGGCTCGTAATAGCCCGCGAGCCTCGACGAGGTGCTTGCGCTCCGCTGCCAAGCGGCTGGCTCGGCTCTCGGGCTCCTTCGGCGTGGTCGCCTCTGGAGTCGGGCCTGCGCCGCCTGCAGCTGCGCTGCTCCGCTTCTTCGTCGGTGATGCTTCGGGCGTCGCTTCGATTGGTTTCGACGTCGCGCCAGGGCGCTCCGCGGGTCGCGGTTGGGTCTTGCTCGGAACGATTTGCCGCACGGAATCAGCCGGAGCGACCGCAGGCGGGCGTTCCTCGGTCACTTGCTTGACCTCATGGCTCACCACCACACTGCCTGCCCCCAACGCGATCCCCAAGATGAGCGGCTTCGCCAGCGCTGCGAGGCCTATGCCCGCCGAACCACTGGTCACGACCTTCGCAGTCGCGCCGAGGTGTGCAGCCTTCACCGCTGCTGCGCTGCCGCCTCCAGCCGCGCTGCCGCCTCCAGCCGCGCTGCCGCCTCCAGCTGCGCTGCCGCCTCCTGCCGCGCTGCCGCCTCCAGCTGCGCTGCCGCCAACCACGCCGGCCACAGGCAGCGATGCGGAGAGCTTCGTCCAAACGCCGCTCACCACCTGCTCGCTTGGACCGCTGATCGCCTCACCTTGGATCAGCACGCGTTCGAGCGTCGTGGCCTCACTCTCGGGATCAGTCCAGCGCCGCGGGTCAGACATCGTTCGTCTCCTTTGCGAGCGCACTCGTCGGCAGTGCTTGGTCGCTGCCTTCGACCACGGCGGGATTTCGCATGGGAGCGGGGACCCCCGTCGCTGGCGTATCAGGATCGCTCAGGCCCAGCTCCGCACGAAAAGCAGCCCGCGCGAGCCGCAGACGCGAGCGCACCGTGCCAACCGGCAGGTCGAGCAGCTGAGCGATCTCCTCTCCGGAGAAGCCTTCGATCTCGAACAGGGAGAACACCAATGACTGCTCCTCTGGCAGCCGACCGAGGATCCGAGACACCAAGCTCAGCTTGTCGCGCCGGCTCTGAGCGCGGCGCCCGTCGTGACTACCAGGGCTGTCAGCGACGTCCTGGCCCTCCCCGACGGACTCCCGCCGCGCCAAGTGACGGCGGTGGTTGCGGGCGACGTTGAAGCAGATCCCAAACAGCCAGGTGCTCTCCTTCGAGCGTCCCGCAAACTCGGGCAAGCGCCGGTACGCGACCAGAAACGCCTCCTGGAGCAAGTCGGGAAGGTCAGCATCTGGGACTCCCAAGCGCACCAGCGAGCGCCACGCGAACGCGACGTGCTCCTGGTAGAAGCGTTGGAAATCACGGCTTTCTGTCATTGGATCGACCTGCGGCGAGGACCGCCCGGCAGGGATACGCGAAGGTTTCGCGCAGCGCCACAGCCAAGAATCGCGCAGTAAGTGTGAGTGTACCTAGTTTGGCCACGCGATCACTCGACGCGAAATCCGAGCGCAATCTGAGCCGATTGGCCGAAACGATTTCCGGGGGTTAGCTCCCCCACCCCACGCACGACGAAGCGATCGTCATTGAGAGGCGCCACCAAGCGCAGGTCCCCGCCGAGCCAGAGCCCCGGCGCAAAGCTCCAGAGGGCGGCGACGCCAGCCTCCGCACCGAACCAGGGGTGAGTGGCAGATGATACCTCGCGGAAATTAAACGCTTCTCCACGGATGGCGCCGCCCAGGAGTGCGCCGCAAACGCCGAGCTGCAACGGTCGTTCGCCGCCGAAATAGCAGCCTTCCAGTCCGACCTGGGTCAGACCGATCTCCACTTCTCCGTCACCAAGAGCCTGGGTACGAACCGCGAACTTGCGGCCCAGCATTCCCACCCTCACATTATCCCCAAGGAAAATTCCAAGGGACGCTCCGAGACCGAAGACCTGCCCGCCAACCAGACCGTCGCTTTCGGCGGGCCCCAAGCCAAAGTACCAATCCGGTGTCTCGAGCGGCAAACGGCGACCGTCGCGTTCTTCGCCGGGCAAGGGCGCGGCGGCTGGCAGCGGCGGCGCGATGAGCTGGGGCGCCAAGTCTGGTGGCACCACTGGGTACGGCGAAGGCGGCAGGTCTTCGCCCTGCATCGTGTCATAGGGGGAGCCAGGCAAAGGCTCATCGACCGGCGACAGCGTCGGGTCGAGGAGCATGCTGATCGCCAACGCAGCTGCGCCCCCAAGCTCTTCGCACTCACCGGAGCTGCCAGGTTGCGCATCCGTGTGGATTCGGCGAATCCCCCTACGCGCACCGCTCATCGTGACGACGGCCTCGAGGCCCGCAGGCGAGCGCTTGAAGTGCACGAGTAGCGTGACCGGGTCCTGCGTCGCTGCCCCGAACGGTCGCTCGAGCAAGGACTCAACGCGCAACGAGCTGATCGTGCCCGGGACAGCTGAGGGCGTCTGCCTCACGCAGCACCATGAGCGAAGCAGCGCTCTGAGCGTCAGCCGGAGAGGCAAAAGCAGCCCACGCGACGCCCCCAATCAGAAGGCTCACCCAGCCGCGCGTCGGTTTGCCTGCCGCTCCCACCGTCTCACCACGTTAGTGCGAAACCCAAGGAAAGCACACGGGAATCACTGCTCAGATTTGCCCAATCCGGGGAGCGTTGCTCGAACTTCGGGCTAGCGCCTCGCTACAGCGTCAGCCGCAGTTCCTCCACGAGCCGCCGCTGCGCCAAATCGCAGTGCAGCAAGCGGCCGTAGTCATCAAAAACTAGCAACTGCTCGCCGCAGAGCCGCATGGAACCCCTGGGGGTGGCGGTACGCCCTTCGAGACGCACCTGAACTTGGTGTGATCCGACGGTGAGTGCGCTGAGATCGAATACATATCCGACGAAGGAACGCTCCTCAGTCACAGGCACAGCGAGCCGTCGCCCCAGGACCGGAATGCCAACGCTGGGCGACTCAGGGAAGACGTAGCGTGTCCCACTTCTAGGGGTGAACACCTTGACGGCGTACCCCTTGAACTCTGTCGCCTGGCTCTGGACGGCGACGCACACTTCTCCGTCCGTACCTACCGTGGCGCGGATCACCTCCCCCAGATCCGGCAAGGCGGTGCGCCTTCGTAGGGTCAAGCCTGAAAGGTCGTACTCCCACACCTCTGGTTGCGCTCCTCCAATTACCGCCCGGATACACTCAGCGCCTGCAGTGATTGCAAGAATGACCCCGGTGCACCGCAGCAGCGACTCCGCCTCCCACTCTCGCGTCACGTCGATGGCCAGCAGCTCTGCGGAGTTCGTTTGCTCACTGCCTGCTTGATCACTGCGTCCTACCAACCAGGTCTGACCGTCGAACTCCGCCGCATAGACGTCGATTCGTGCGTCGCGCCACGGCTGAATACGGCGCGCCACCAGGTCGAGCCGAGACAGACGCCACACTTCCCCACGCTTGGCGAGCAAGATGGCTCGATCCCCGTGGCGTGACATCACGATGCGCTCTGTCGGCTCGGCAAAACGCTGAGTGACCTTGCCGCGAGGAGTGACCACCCAGAGCCCAATCTCGCCGAGAGCGACGAGGTAGCTTCCTCCCGGCAGTACGACGGCGTCATGAACGCGCAGCGAGCCAACCTCCGCAATCCCGCGTTCGATGCTCAAGACGCGCGGCGCCGGTGACTTGCGCCCATGTCCCTTCGCGTTGGACAAACTGAAGTCGAGCACCGGATCCTCACACAACGTGAACAAGTCTCTGAGTTCCGTGCCACGACCAGGAACCTCCTCGCCGCGTCGCCCCAGAGCGGACAGCAAACGCGGGGCGAGTAGGCGCGCGAGACTCACGGCCTCCTGTTTGGGGAGGGGCCACGTCGCGCGGCTGTCAGCACCACTCACTAGCTCTTCAGCCAGGGTGCGCAACGTCAGCCAGACGGAGTCGTCCTCCCCGCGCTCTGGAAGCTCGGAGCTAAGCACGTCGACGCGCTCGAACCACACTTGAGCCTCATGAGGCGCCAACCTCGCCTGCCGTATCAACATCCGCGCGGTAACAGCACCACCGACACGAGCAGCGAGCTCTGCCCAGCGCCTGACCAAGGGCCGAAGATCTGCCGCGCCCCACGCGGCGTCGACGGCCCCGACGTAATCCCCGACACTGGCGAGGCGGTCGGCCCACAGGGCGCGGAGCTGTAGCGCCAAGTCTTGGTGTCCTTGCTCCAGCCGGCTGATCGCATCCGCGAACGCCGCGTGACGGACCGCCAAGCGCATCGCGCGTTCACGGTTACCGGCAAGCAGCCACTGGCGCACGACGAGGCCGGGCGCCAACTTTCGGGCTTCGGCGAGTTCTGCCGCCAAGGTCAGGCGCTCGTGGCGCTCGAGGAAGGACACGGCCTCCTCGTTGGCGTGAAGCAACTCGGCGAGCACGAAAGCCGCCTTTTCGATCTCCCCTCGTTCGACCAACGCCTCGAACGCACGCCGATAGCGCCTGCGGATGTCCTCATACAGGTCATCCTGAAGCCCCAAGGAGCTGGTTCTCGAGTTGGCTCGCCAGGGTTGGATGCTCAGCTCACTGCGCTTGCTCGGCAGGCTGAGGGGAGGTGGCTTGGGCTCTCCACTCGCCTCTCCCCCAAGGGGGATCGCCCGCTTCAGTGCCTCATCCCACTCTCCGCGATCGAGCAACTCAAGCGTTTCCCTCAGGAAATCTGCTTGACGGCGCATCAACGCGTTTCCGAGCTGACTCCGCAGCAAGAGACGCGCCGCCCAGCCCTGCAAGCTCTGGGAGAAGCGCTGAAGCCACGAAGGCTCTGGCGGCGTGTAGTCGGTGTCCGGTAGCCCTTGCTCGCGCGTGCCGGGCTTCATACGCTGCCGCGCGTCGCCTCTCCACGCCGCATCCGCCCCCGACGCCGTATCCACCCCGGACGCCCTGCGTGGGAGCGCTCGCATCTCAGAGTCACTCCTGGGCCGGATGAAATGCGCAAGGAACGTCAAGAGACGCGCCAGTAGGCGCGCAGTTTTCACGCGAAGGGTCAAGCGCGCTGGGCCCGACGCCCCGGAAGCGACGTCCCACGTAGAAAACTCATCTTGGCTCTCGCTCGCCGCCCGAGCTTCCAGCACCTCGCGCACGCTGCGCGCCGAACCGAGCGCGGCCTGGCGCTGGGCCAGTAGCGCTGCACCTTGCCTCGCGGAGATGACTATCCCGGCGCTACCGAGCAACTCGGGCTCGGAAGCTTTCGCGAGTCCGGGCTCGGGAGCCTCGCGCGCCGGCACCTGTCGTAGCGGTTGAGCCACCTGCCACTCGAAGGCGCTCAAGTCGACCCACTCGCTGGGATCCACGAGGTTGAGTTCGCTCAGCACCTGCGTCTCAACTCTTCCAGCGCGCACGACTAGCAAGGCGCCGCCAGCCGCTGGCGTTCCAAGCTGCCGCAGCGCGGCCTCGCGAAGGGGCAGTCCAGAGAGCCAGCCACCGTAGTCGACCAAAACGAGCCCTGGCGCGCGCGCCGAGTCCAGGCGCATCGGGCGACGGAGCACGACCAACAACTGGCCGGGGAGCTCGAAGAGCCTCGCGACGGCTGTCAGCTCGGCGACCCTACGGCGCACCTCCCCCACCCCCGAGAGATCCATATCCATAAGGAAACCGTCCGCTAGCACCGACCCGCGGTGCGTCAAGTGAGGCGAACGAACGAGCTGGGTCAGATCCTGCACGGATTCAGGCTCCAGGCTCATAGTGGACCAACTGTGCCAGCGGATTGAGCTGGTAGGCGAAGAGCTGACCGGCCTCCGTCAGCACAACCAACCTGTCTTGACTTGCCTCGAGGTCGACGATTCGACGCTTGAAGCGCAACAGCAGCGACGAGCCATCCATGCTGATCCGGAAGAGACGGCAGGGGTCTTTCCCGATGGCCAAGAGCTCTGGCCCTCGAGCCCCGTGAAGCACGGCGCAGGGGCCTGCGCCCTCGGGCACAGGCAACTCCACCTGCAGCCCGGCATCACGCACTATCCATTTCCCCGAGGTATTCAGGTACGCGCGCCGTGGGTGCATCGGCTCCGGAGAGAGCAACACCCGGCCACCTACGTCTTCCAGCACGGAACCGAGCTGGGCATACTCGACCGCCCACGCTTCGGACAGCTTGGCCTTCACCACACGGACCGCCTTGTCCTTCCAAACGGCGAGCAGCACGCCGTAGTGCGCGGGTGCAAAGCCCAGGATGTCCTCGACATCCAGCTGGTTGCATGCCCCCCAAGCCACGTGGAAAAGCCGGTCACCAAACACACAGAGGAACTCCTCGCTCTCCGCGCGCTCCGAACGAGACAGGCCAAGGTCGCTCCGCGCCAAGAACAGCTGCCCCAGCGGCGCGCCGTAACGCACCTCGGCCGAAACACCGTCACCGCCTAGCTGCTGCGTTTCCATGACGCCGCCCTGTTTGCCGATCACGACCAGCACCGCGCGCCCGTACGAGTTCACGCACAGCGCCACGCCACGCTTACGTGACGGCGAGTAGCCAACCGCCACGGGCGTACCGTGCCGAGCCAGCTGGGTGAAGCGTACAGGCGCCGCAGGTTCCCGCACGGACTGCGGGATGTGCAGCGTCATCAGCGTGCCCTCTTGAGTAAGTGCCCAAGCCCTGCGCTGATCCGCATGCAAGACGACGCCGTCGCTGGTGGCGATTGGCGCGCCGCGAGCTGGCGCGCTCACCGCTGCGCGCGCCATTGGTTCCCTAAGGATACGGACTGCCAGCCTTGACTCGGGCAAATCGAGATGCAGCGTCCGCTGCGGGCTTTGATAGCGCCCGGACGCATAGCAGCGCACCGTAAGTCGGGATTGGCTCTCCCGCGTCACCTCCGGCTCGACGCACAAGACGAATGACTCTGGTTCGCAATCCAGGGAGAGCAGGTGACGCCCGCCGACGCGCCACACCTCGGACTCCTCGGTCCCGCTCAGTGCCTTGATTGTGAACGCCCAGTGCTCGAGCTCGTTGCGCGCTGGGAGCCGAAACGGAGAATCACGCAGCATCCGCTCCACACGGCTTGGCGCAAGCTCTTGATGCACGACCTCTGGTTCCTGGATCACACCCCAGGAGAACGACGCGTGCGCCGCGTCGGCGCGCTGCTTCTGCAAGATCAGCCACGCCAGGTGCACCAACCGTGGCGCCCCGAGCTGTTCGCATCCTGTGTCGAGCAACACGAAAACGTGACGACTCCGCTGGGGCGTCGCGAAGCTCCGTTCAAGGAACAGTTGCTCGTTCATGGCGGCGCGGCGCAAGAACTCCTCAGGCAGCTCGTCGTGAAGCAACCACTCGCTCGCGAGCAGGCGCTCGTAGGGGCCACGACTCGTCAGCCCGTCGAAGCCATCCGGCTCGGTGTCACCCCGTCGCCCGCGCCCCAGATCGCCGAGCGCCGCGGCGAGGCGCAGCAGATAGCCTCCAAGCACGCGAGCGACCTCCGCTTCGAACGGCGCGAGCTGTTCGGCCCATGGCCGCAGCGCGGGCGGCAGAGCGCTCACGGAGCGTCGTGACTCCTCTCGAGTTCTGCGCGCCAGTGAAGCAGATCCTCACGGCAAAGCGCCCGCGCTGCCGCCAAGCTAACGATCCGCGGCGGCGCGAAACAGATTGCGAAGGGAGGTTCGGCGCCGGCGTGGGTAGCAGCACCGCGGGCGAGCGCCGCGCGAAACCACGCGAGGGGTAGCGCGGGCTCCGCGTCCGTCGGTAGCAGCAAGTCTGGAGCTTCGACGTCACGGCCCAGGTAGCGCACGCCGTCGACCCACGGCAAGCTCCGGGTCTCACCGAGTAGGAAGAGGGTGTCCGCCGTGCGCGCTGCGCGCAGATCCGCGAGGCAACGCTCGCCAGTTTGGCTCTGCTCGGGCCAGGTCAACAGCTGCTCCAGCAGCACCGCTACGGTCGGCCCGCTCGCCATCACCGCAAGTGGCTCCAGCGGCGCCTGGCGTAGCCGGCTGCGCTGGGCGAGGAAGCTACGAGGAAGCTCAGCCGGCTCCACCTGGCGCTCCAGTCACGTCGTCAGCGGCATCTGTTGCCTGCTGCTCTCCCAAAACCTTGACCACCTCTTCTCGCAGGGCCTGCAGCTCAGGTTCGAGGTTCTGACTGCCAAAACTGGCGTCGATGTCGCGCGCAAGGTTTTCCACCGCCAGGCGCCAGGCGCCGCGGTCAGCCGCCGCTTGGCGATCGTCTAGCAGCGCGCGACCGTCTCGCAGCAGGCGTCCTGCTCGCGCCCGCGCTCCCAGAGAGCTCTCGAGCGCTGCGCTCAACAGGCTGGTGTTTTGCGACTCGCTCAAGAGCTCCGCGAGCACCTCACGCCCCGCCGCCTGCGCCTCCGCGGTCGGAAGCGCGAAGATCAACGGCCACAGGTCCGCTCGACTGACCTCAGCGCGGCCAGCCAGCACCGCACTCGCCGCGACCAAGCGCTGGGAGCGCACAATGCGACGATCCGTCCACTCGATGCCGGCGCGGCGAAGCAGACGCACCGCGTGGGCCATATCCGCACGCACAGGAGCCAGGTCGAGGGCGAGCGCTGCCTTACTCAAGCCGTCCAAGGCCTCGAGCGCTTGCTTTGGCGCTGGCTTGGGAGCCGCGGCTCCAAGCGACCAACCAGCTTCGAGCAACGCCTCCAGGCTCGTGTCCCCCACAGGTTCCACGAACTGCCGCACCAAGAAGCGATCGGCGAAGGCTGCGAGTTGTGTTTCCTCCGGGAGACTGTTCGCGGCACCGACACAAACTCTGAGCGGGCAGTGGAGGTCGGTGTGCCCGCGACGAAACCGGCGCTCGTTCAAGATGGCGAGCAAGGTGTTCAAGATTGCCGTCGAACCGAGGAAGACCTCATCCAGGAAGGCGATGTCTGCCTCTGGCAGCATCCCGCGGGTCTCCGCCTCGACCACACCTTGCTTGAGTTTCTGCAGGTTGATTGGCCCGAAGATCTCCGTTGGTTCGGTGAAGCGACCAACCAGGTACTCGAAGTAGCCGCCGCCCAAGCGTCGGGCGATGCGCCGCACGGCTTCGCTCTTGGCGGTGCCAGGCGGACCAATCACCAACAAGTGCTCACGCGCGACGGCACACAGCACGACCAGCTCGACCAACGACTCGCGTTGGACCAGACCACGGCTCGCATCCTCGACCGCCCGCCTCAGCTCTTCAGCGTGGCGGGCGACCAGCCCCTGCTCGGTTGTCACGGCCGCTATGTAGCACGCCGCTTGTTGGAGAGCAGTCGCTGGCTACAGCGGCGTGTTGGCACCCTTGCTGGGCTTGTCTCCGCGCGGTTTCGTCGGAGCCAGCATGCCGAAGTAGATCTCCTTGAAGGAGCGCTTGAGGGTCGGACTGGAAAAATCGTGCATCAGGGTGGCGCGCTGGATCTCCACGTGCTGCCCCTTGGAGAGGTCTGTCTTACCAACTGCTGCCCAAACCTCGCCCTTGGGCGTCTTCAGCCGAACGTAGGTGTAAGAGCTGACCTGAATCGTCTCGAGCACCTCACCGCTGACGTCACCCGCGGCGTCGCCTTGTGCAGGCGCAGGCGCGGCGCCTGCTCCCGGGTGCCCGGGAGGTAGATCCGTAGCGGAGCCAACTTGAGGATGACCCGGTGGCATGTCCTGTTGCTCATCCCCAACCGCAGGATGCCCCGGCGGTAGCTCTTCGGATTCGTCGACCGCGCCGCCCGTTGGCGGGTGCCCTGGAGGCAAGTCGGCGTTCTCCGCCGCCACTCGGACTTGCTCCTGCTTCGGCTGATCCTTCGGCGTGGTGACGAAGAAGCCGATGCCCGCCGCGCCGATGATCGCTGCCCCCAAGACGTAAGCCATCTTCATGACGAATTGGAGCTAGCACGGCCTTGGCCGGCCGCCCAGGCGCAAGCGGTCGCACGCTCGGGCGTCAGTCGTCTCGGTCCGGTCACCCGAGCCGTTGCAGCGCTCAGTCTTTCAGCAGTGCCCGAAAATCGAGCCGCCCGTCTCTGACGGGTGGACACCAAAAGTAGTTGCCCGTCAGCGGCGTCGTGAAGCGAAACAGCGCATCTGTGATGCCGTCGTCGAGCCCCACCATGCGCCGCAGCTGTGCCTCGAAGGCGTCGAAGGAACGGCCAAATGCCACGAACATCAGGCCCGCGTCCGCTCCATCACTCCAAGGCATGGAGCGCCGCCAGACGAACGCCTCGGGTTCGAAGCTCTCTTGCGCGGTGCGCTTGACGTGCGCCGATGGCGGCGCGTCGTCCAGCTCCTCATTGTCGGAGATCTGCCGGCCAATGACCAAGTCGCGCTGTTCCGGGAGGATCCGTTCAAGGGCCTCGAAGTCGTGGCGCCAAAGCTGCACCGCGACGTAGCTCGAACCGGCAACTCCAGTGGGCCCTTCCGTGCGGATCCCGGCGGCAACGGCGTCCTCACCTTTGGGGTTCTCCGTACCGTCTTCGTAACCGCTCAGATCACGATTGGTGTCGTGGGTGAACGCCGACACCGCGCGCACTAGTTCGAAAGCAGGCCCAAGCTTGCGCAGCAGACGCTGGCTCTCCAGGAGCAGCTCGCCGGGGCTCTCGCCGCGGAGCCAAACCCAGAGCGCACAGGGCGTCGAAGGCGAAGACACGCCGGGTCCACTCAAGGCTGGGATCTCCCGCAACGCGTCCACGGACGCACCCACGCTGGCCGCGAGGCTGTGGCTCACCCCCAAAACCCACTCGGCGTTCCACGCAGACTCGCCAACTGCTTCGAGCACCGGCCGCGGATCCGTATCTGGGATCTGGCGCAGGAACAGGTAGCGACCAAACGCGGGAAGAGGCTGCATGATCGCGGGTTGGAAGAGCGTCGGCTGGGCAGTCATGGGTGTGGCATCATCGCCCCCACATCGCCCGGTGAGAACCGGCAAATGCGCGCTAAATCCCCGGCGGCGCTGTTGACCCGAGCGACGCGGGTCGGTGATAAGCTCGCAGCAAACTCCCGCTCCAGGATCGAGGTACGCGTGAAGCGACAGGAAGAAGACGACGTCGTCGAAGTCAGCGAGCTCTACAGCACCGCGTTGCCCTGGCCCACGCAGTGGAGCGTCGAAGGCGTAATCGACGCGCTCGAACCCCTGACGCTGAAGTCGCGTCAGGAACGCATGCAAGAGGTGATCGCGCAGCGCCTCTCCAGCGTCACCGTGGTCATGGATGAGCCCCACGATCCCCACAACGGCGCCGCCATCGTGCGCAGCGCTGAAGCGTTCGGGGTGCAGCAAATCCACGTCGTGCCCCAAGCGGAGGACAGCTTCTTCGTTTCCACGGGTGTCGCGCGAGGCACGGAGCGCTGGGTGGACGTGATCGTCCACGCGAGCCCGCTCGAGTCGATCGAGAGCCTCCGCGAGGCGGGATTCACGTTGGTCGCCACTCACCCTGAGGGTGAGCTGATGCCGGAAGACTTGGTGAACATCCCGAAGCTCGCGTTGGTGCTCGGCAACGAACACGAAGGCATTGGCGAAGTGTTGATGCGCGCGGCGGACCGGAGCGTGCGGGTGCCCATGCGTGGCTTCGTGGAGAGCTTGAACGTCAGCGTCTCCGCCGCGGTGCTCCTCGCGGCGGCCACTCGGGACCGACCGGGGGATCTGCCGGCGGACGACCAACGTCGGCTATATGCCCGAGGACTGTTCCGTTCGGTGCACCGTGCAGGCGAGATCCTGGCTAATTTGCAGCCTCGCTGAGACAACGCGCCCCTGAGCGAGCGAGCGGGGGTGACTCCAGCCGCGGCCCTGTGCTACCGGGGTTCTCCTTGATTCGGGCGTCGATAGCGGCGCAACGAACCCCTCTACAATTCGCGATTTCAACCTGCCGAGGTCGGTACTAGCGTGCCGAGCGGCCGAAGGTGACTTCGATGGCAAGCAAGTCTCAAGAAACCAGCGTGATCGGCGCGTCCACCCAGCTCGTGGGGCGTGTCAGTGGCAACGGAGCGTTGCGCCTCGAAGGCAGCGTCCGGGGGGACGTCAGCATTTCCGGCCCGATGGAAGTGCTCGCCAATGCCGCTGTCGAAGGCGACGTGGCGGCTGAGTCGCTGGACCTCGCCGGATCGCTGGTTGGGGATGCGCGCACTTCGGGTCCCATCACCGTGCGCGACGGCGCGACGGTGCGCGGCACCTTGGTGGGCTCTCAGGTGACGATCGATCCCGGCGCGCGCGTTGCCGTGCGGCTGGAGACGGAGTTCGAGCTCGACTTCTAAACGGCGCCGTCCAAGTGGACGGCTGCATCTGAACTTTTTCCCGCGGCATAGCGAGCGGTAGCTTCACGGAGGATTTTCCCCATGGCAGGCACGGTGATTGGTGAAGGGCTCAGCATCGACGGCGAGCTCACGAGTGAGGAAGAGGTCGTGGTCCACGGCACGTTGCGCGGCACGTTGACCGCGGGTGATGTGGTCTCGGTGGGTACCGAGGGCACCGTGGAGGCGGACATCAACGCCGCTTCGTTGAGTGTGGCGGGGCGCGTGACGGGTAACGTCACCGCGTCGGAGCGCGTGGACATCCAGGCAGGCGGTCGCCTAATCGGAGACGTCAAGGCAGCCCGCCTGACGATTGCAGACGGAGCCTCGTTCAAGGGCAACGTCGACATGGACGCGTGAGGTAAAGCCGCATGTCTGACGAGTCGATCATTGGCGCGACGACGCGCATCCGCGGAAACGTCACCGGCAGTGGTTCGCTGGTGGTCGAAGGCACCGTCGAGGGCGACATCGCCATGGAAGGCGACGTCGTGCTGGGTGGCGCAGGTCGGGTGCGTGGCAGCATTCAAGGCGCAAGCCTGCGCATCGCCGGCCAAGTCGCCGGGGACCTGAAGGCCAGCGACAGCATCAGCATCGATCCCGGTGCGCGCGTCGTTGGTGACATCATTGCCGCACGGATCGGCATCGGCGAAGGCGCGCTGGTGCGCGGCTTGGTGCAGACGGAGGGCGAGCCAGCCCCGCGCGCTGCACGTAGCGCGAGCGCCGCTCGCAGCGTGCCAGCGGCACCCGTTCGTAGTGCTTCTCCAAGTCGCAGTGCTGCCCCAGCTCGTGCAGCTGCAGCGCCGGTTCCCAGCCGCCGCAGTGTCGCGGCCAAGACTCAAGCCAGCCCGGCAAAGCCCAAGCCAGAGGAAAAGGCCGAGAGCAAGTCGGCCAAGCCGGCTGCCAAAGAAGCGGCGCCCAAGAGCCGCAAGAGCCGCACCCCGCCGGCACCCGTCGTGCCCGCCGTGCGCCGTGGCGCCCAAGCCAAGAAGAAGCGAAAGGCCCGCTGAGCCATGAGCGATCGGCGTCAGCGCCTGCTGGAGCTCCTGCGGGAGCTCAGCTTCGCGCGCAAGAAGGTGATCCTAGCCAGCGGTCGTGAGAGCGACTTCTTCATCGACTGCAAGCAGACGGTGCTCACCGCTGAGGGACATGCCCTCGTTGGCGAGTTGATGTTCGATCTATTGAGCGAGCTCCCCGAGTGCGATGCGGTCGGTGGTGTCGAGCTCGGTGGTTGCCCACTCGCGAGCGCCGTTTCCCTGGTGAGTCACCAGCGTGGACACGATCTGCCTGCGCTCTACATCCGCAAGCAGCGCAAGGATCACGGCAGCGCGAAGATGGTCGAGGGCGACAAAGCGCTCAAGCCGGGCCTGCGCGTCGTGATGCTGGAGGATGTCGTCACCACCGGCGGTTCGTCGCTGCGTGCGGTCGAGACGCTCAAGGCGGAGGGCGCCGAGGTGGTCGCCATCGCCGCGCTCGTGGATCGCTTGGAAGGTGGCGCTGAGACCATCTTGGGCGGCGGTCTCGCCTTCAAGGCACTTTTCACGCGCAAAGACTTCATCCCGGACTGACGGGCTGCGGGTAGCGCGCAAATCAGCCGCTGATTCCTCAGTAAATTCGCGCCTCAAAGGCGCGATTTCGCGTTAGTCTCGCAGCGTGGGTGCCCGTTGGATCCTGCCTTGCGCGGCGTTGCTCTGCTGGTCGTCGGTAGCCGCCGCAGCAGACGAAGCCGAGGCTGAGAAGCAGCCGAGCCGCGAAGAGATCGAGGCTTGGCTCGAGGCGCGATCGCTCCCGGACACTCGCGGCGACGAGCCGGCGGAAGGGGACGACGAGGCGCCTCCCCGACCGCCACGC
Source organism: Polyangiaceae bacterium (assembly GCA_020633205.1). Taxonomy (NCBI): domain Bacteria; kingdom Pseudomonadati; phylum Myxococcota; order Polyangiales; family Polyangiaceae; species Polyangiaceae bacterium. Next base: position 301,734 of record JACKEB010000018.1, on the reverse strand, counting down.
GCCCACGGCTTCGTGGTGGAGAGTGGGCTCGGCGCGATGGGCTACGCGGGTACGTTGAAGAACGTGACTCCAACCTCGCCGTGGTTTCACCTGCAGGTCGGCTACGAGATCTTCAAGTGGGCAATGGTGTTCGGCGAGGGCGACTTGATGTTCGCGAACACCAGCTACGCCAACCCCCCGCCGCAGCCGCGTGCGTTCGCGATTTGGGGTTTCGGCGGAGGCGTGCGCTTCACCGTGCGCCCGACGGATCGCTTCGGCATCTACCTTCAAGGCAGCGTCGGAGCAGCAAAAGCCACGGAAGACGTGCTCCAGGTCTACGGCTACCGCGACGCTCAGGATCTCAACCCGTACTTTGGCGGTCTGCTCGGGCTCGAGTGGTACCAAGTCAGCCCGCACTACGCGCTGTCCGTCGCCGGCGGGGCACGCAACTACGACACCGGTTTCGCACGGCAACGCTCCACAGCCACCGAGATGATGTGGCTAGGCATCGCGTCGCTGCGCTATGCCTTCTGAGCCGCGCGCCTTCTGAACCGCGCGCCTTCTGAGCCGCGTGCCTTCTGAGCCACGTGCACCCTGGATCTCCCGGGTTTGGGGGTGAGGGTGCGCCGCTACTCGCTGGAGTGAGCCTCGAACCAACGCGCGGCCTGCGCTGGCTGAGCCAACTCGAGGCGCTGAGAGGGCAACACCCCGGTGCGCAGCCCAGCCATCGACTCCAACATCAAGCGTTGGAACAGCGGGAAGCGGGCGACAAGCGGAATGCTGAGGTCTCGCAGCAATCCAAGCCCGCCGTAGCCCGACTGGAAGAACGGCGTCAGGAAGCGAGTCGCCCACTGGTAGTACCCGAGGTGCGCAGCTCGCGCATCCGCGAACGCAGCAAGGCGCTCATCCAGTGATTGCTCACTGCTCAAGCACTGCGCGAGCACCCAGCTGTCCATCAACGCGAGATTCGCGCCTTGCCCGAGCTGGGGACTCATCGCGTGCGCAGAGTCGCCCAGGTAGACCAGACCGGGGCCATTCAGGCGCGCCATGCTCACGTCCGCGTAGGAGGCAAACAACAGCTGATCCAGACTCTTGAGCTCGCTCACTAGAGCTTCGCCTTCGGGCGCCATCTGGATCACTTCGTCACGCCACGCCTCGACCCCCGCTTCACGCCAGCCGCCGGCGGCATCGCGCTCCAAACTCCAAAACACACTCACCAGCGGGGTCTGATTCCCCGAGGATTCCGGCCCCAGCCCCGTGGGCAAGAAGCCCAACATGCGCCGGGTACCACGCACGCGTTGCCGGAGGGCGTCCACGAACACGCGCTCGGGGTCGGGCAACACCGCCCACGCTGCGCCCCACGGGTAATCTCTGACGTGGCGCGCAGGAGCGGGCGCGAGATCGAGGCTCGAGTGCGCGCCCCCCGCAACGACGAGCAATTCATGCTCCCCGATCACCGCACCGCCCGAGTCCCATAGTCTCCAGCCGCCGCCTGCAGCGACCCGCGGCCTGCCGCGCACCACCTCACAGCCACAAACCAGCTCAATCGGGGCGCGACGAACGGCCGCGAGCAGCACCTCGTAGAGAGCGCCCCGATGCATGCCTTGGGCAAACGAAGTCGCGCCGAGCCCCGCGTACTCCAAAGTCATGACCTCGCGTTGTTTTTCCCTATGGATTTCTAGTCGGCGCACCAGCGCCCCGCGAGACAGCACCGGCTCGAGCAAGCCGAGCGCCTCAAGCACGCACATGCCTGTCGGCTGCAGCAAGATCCCTGCGCCCACCGGGCCAGGGTCCGGGACGCGCTCGTACACACGCACCGCATGGCCAGCCCGCGCCAGGAAGAGTGCGAGCGCGGTTCCTGCGTAGCCTGCGCCTATGATCCCGACGTCCACCAGCCTCCGAGCATGCGCTGGCGGCCAACGGATTGCTAGCGCGACAGATCGCCAGAGACGACGAGGTGGCGGTCGCTTGTCGCGCGCACGCTGAGCCCGCCCAACGCGGCGGCAGCCAGCTGCTGCTTGACCTCTTCCACCGTGAAGGCCGCGCGCAAGGACGCCTCGAAGTCCCGCTTGAGCACGTCGGGCGCGTCTCCCGCGTAGGTATCGACCAGGTGCTTCACCTCTGTCTCTGAATCTGGCCTAAACAGGTCCATCACGATCACGTAGGCCGTCGGCTTGGCGAGCCGACGCACGCTCTGCCACATCACTCGCGGCTCGTGCAGATGGTGGAGCAAGCTGTTGCTGATCACCAGGTCGTACGCGTGCGCGGGCAACGGCAGGTCGGGCAGCAGCGCGCGCGTGAGCGAGATCCGACTCCCCAATCCCTCTCGATCCACCAGACGCCGTCCGTGAGCCAACATCGCCTCAGCGCCATCCACTGCGTCTATTTTCCACGCAGTAAACGCGCGCGCCAAGCGCACAGGGATGTCCGCTGGTCCGCAGCCTAGATCCACCACCCGGTGAGCGCCCTGAGGCACGGCTCCAGCCACCAGCTCCGCGAACGCGGCGTTCGGCTCCGAGAAGTCCGCTTGAGCATAGGCCAACGCCTGCTCTGCTTCGTCCATCAGCTCCGGTTCAACGACTCGTTCCATGCAAGAATCCTCACACTACGAGTCTCGCGAAGCAACCAGTCAACGCTCAGCTGCCCCGGCCAGCGCAGCTCCCTTGCCCCAGCGCAGCTCCCTTGCCCCAGCGCAGTTTCCTTACCCGAGCGCGGTCTCCTTACCCAAGCGCAGTTTCCTTACCCAAGCGCGGCGGAGATCCTCGCCCAAAGCTCCCTCGACGTGAGAAACGGCAACTTTTGCTGCGCGACTGCGGCCTCTTCGAGCTCGTGGATCACATCGGCGATCACCTGGTTTGCCGGGGCAGCGAGTCCAGCACCTTGGGCACGGTCCACGACCTCTCCGTTCAGGTCGTCAATTTCCGTGCGGCGACCACGCTCCAGGTCCTGCAATGTACTCGACTTAGCCCGAGGATCGATGGTCACGAGCGGTTTGGCAATGCGCAGGAAAATTGCGTCAGGCAGCGGGAGCGCCTTGACGATGATCGCTGGCGGCAGCGCGACGACCTTGGCGGGACGTAGCCCCGTGCGCCGGAAGACGTCCAACCCCTCGGACACACACGCCGCAAAGCAACGCCGAATGTCCCGATTGGACACCGCGTCCTTGATCGTCATGCCAACCGCGGCGGAGACCCCGTTGTTCAGATTCACGAGCAGCTTCCCCGCCTGTACGTTGCCGATGTCGTGATGCAGCTCGAGGGGCAACCCACCTCTGCCAAAACAAGCCTCCAAGCGCTCCAGCGTGAACAAGCCCGAGCCGAGCACTCGTCCCGCGCTCAAGGGCCCACTTGTTGCCTGACGGAAACGTCGGTCCTCCTCGATGACCACGTTGAATGAAACCATCGCCGGCACGACGGTTTGCTGCCTCAGCACCTGACGCAGGCGCTCCGCGTTGCGCATGCCGTTCTGGAAGCTCACCACCAGGGCCCCAGGCGCCAACACGCGGCTGAGCTCCTCGGCCGCGCCGTCGGTCTGGGCGCTCTTGACCGTAACCAGGCACACATCCACGTCGGAGAGCGCGCTTGGATCCGTCACCACGCGCACTTTGGGGGCGAAACGCTTGCCCTCCAGGTCGAAGGCACACAGCTCGTCTGCGACCTCAGCCAGCCACGGTCGTCCATGCAGCACGACATCAGCGTCCCCCGCCGCCAAGCGCAGTCCCAGATAGCCACCAATCGCGCCGGCGCCGAACACGCCTACCTTGAGCGGTTCCGACATCATGCCACCTCGGAAAGGGCTCGAGGGGCGAGCTCAGCCGTTGCTTGATCGGGCCTCCGGGGCGCGAATTCGAGTTCCAACATGCCGGGTATCCTAGCAGGGTGTTGAAAAACACCCTGCCAATCAACAACGACCGTGCCCGCGCACAAATCGACCAGATCTCGCTCTCGCAAAACCCTCACTTTCATGGGGTTTTGCGAGAGCGTGGTTCGAAGATCCGCGCGGATAAGCACGCAGGATGCTGAAAAACGAAGCTTTTCAGCATCCTGCTAGTGAGGCGAATCTGTGATTCGCCGAACAAATCAACACAGCGTTTCCTCGTCTCAAAAGTAGCGCGAAGGCGCAAAACTCGTGCGCCCACACCCTGAGGGGGCGGGCGAGTTTTGCAGCGAACTACGGAGACAGGACACTAGTCCCGGAGGACGAGAACGACAGCGCTGATGTGTTACGGTGACACCCGTGACTGAGCTTGAAGTGCTCGCGTGCCCGCGCTGCGGCGCGGACGCCTCTGGAGCGGGAACCTGCAAGTTCTGCGGCGCCACTCTAGTGCTGAAGGGCAGCGTGGAGACTCCTGACGCTTGGGTTGCGAGGGCCGTCGAGGCGCACGCAACGGGGCGAGGCAACGGAGCCGAGCGCTTGTTGGTGGACGTTGGAGGCTTGACCTACGCCGAAGCCAATCGCTTCGTGCGGGACGGTCGCTTGCCATCACTACAAGAAGATTGGATCCACGCGGCACGCCGAGATCTGGATGCGGGGAAGCCGGTCAAGGCGTTGAAGGCGCTGCGCCAGCACTTGCACCTCGGCATGGCTGACGCCAAGCAGCTGATAGACAGCGGCGCCCTGAATGCAGCGGACTTCGTGACGCGAGCGCGCGCGCTGGTGCTGAAGAGCGCGAAAGAAGCCCCCGAAGACTGACTGCGTCATCCGGCGCCATCGGCTACCAGGTGCTGTATGCTCACCCCAATGCGGCGACGGGTCGTGGCGATGTGCTGGGTTCCCTGCGTGATGCTCGGCGTCTGGAGTTCGTCGGCGGTTGCCCAAGACGAAACCTACGACAGCGGCATGCTGAGCGCGGGGTATATCCACAGCTTCGTTTGGGGGCACTCACCGGCGGCGGGCAACGGTGTCGAGGTGTCGTACGAGTACTACCAGAGCCGCTATGAGCCCATTGGCGTGGGCGCGTTCCTCCAGCTTCAAGACTACAGCGGCGCGCGGCGGGAGGCATTTGGGCTCCAGGCCAACGCGTACTTCTTCGGTGCCGAGTTTGGCTACGCACATCGCGGGGCGGATGACGATCACGTCTCGACCCACGGCATGCACCTCGGCCTGTTCGCCTCTGCCGGCTTCGCCCTCCTTTCTTTCCGCGTGGTACCGCCTCTCTCTACGCTCGAGCCGAACCATGGCACGGAGGTTAGCCTCACCCTCGGGCTGAAGTTCTTCTTCGCACTCCACGGGCGGATGCTAGAGACGTTCACGACGCCCCACGGGCGGCCACTGCGAGTAGCTGGTGCGCCACGCAGCCTGCGTAACCCGCTAGTCACTGATTGGAGCGACGCCGCCTTGGCAGAACACGAATCCGTCGCGAGCTTTGCGGCGCTCGCTCTCGACCTCCTAAACCTGGGTGCCCCCAGAGCGTTGGTTCGCGCATGTCACGAAGCAGCCCGTGAAGAGCTTGCTCACGTCGAGTTTTGCGAAGCTCAAAGCGCTGCGGCCAGCGTGAGCACTGATCGCCCCTCGTTGGCGCCCTTGCTCGATGAGTACTGTGCGAGCAGCCTCGAAGAACTCGTCGTAAGCTGTTTCTTGGATGGTTGTTTGGGTGAGGGTTTCGCAGCGTTGGAGGCGGAGCTCACTGCACAGCATGCTCAAGCCGCTGACACGCGTCGGGGCTTGCGTGAGCTGGCGGCGGAAGAAGCGCGCCACGCGGAGCTCGCATGGCGCGTCCTCGATTGGGCCCAGCGCACCTCCCCCCAAACCCACGCAGAGGCGCTCGGCACAGCGCTGACGCGCGCGGCCCGCCACGACGCGCCCCTGACGAACGCCTATGGGGCGCTACCTGAAGCGCTGGGCGCCCTGGCGTTCGAAACCACGCGTCTCGCTGCGAGCACTCGCGCCCTCGCGAGCCTGCGCCAAAACGACAGCGGTATCCACCCAGCGTTGTCAGCTTGACTCGCACGCGTAAGTAGCAGCGCCGGGAACACCGCGCGGAATCGATGAGAGAGGTGAAAACGCAGCTGGCATATGGGTTGCTTAGGGGCGCTGCATGCAACCCATCCAGCACACCGTCACCCCCAACCCGTTTCTTGGAACTCGACGCAAGCTTGCCGGGCTAGCAGCCCTGGGGCTGGCGCTATCGCTCGCGTTGCCCGCTCACGCCGCTGACAGCGCGAAATCCAAGCGCAAAACCCAACGCGTCCTTGCGCTCAAGGCGACGAAGCGCCTCGCCGCTCCGGCCAAGCTCGCCGGTCCTCCGAATCGACTCCTCCTGCAAGGTCCGGCGTTGCTGCGCTTGGAAATCACGGATCGAGAAGGTTCGCACAGCAAGCGTATCCAGCTCGAGCTTTTGATCAGTAACGAACGCACCGCAAACCTCGAAACGCGGATCGACAGCGATGAATACGAGCTGAGCGTGAGCCCAGCATCGACGGCTGGAATGCTGCGCGTCCATGTGCGCCGCAGAGGCAACGAGAGTTTTCAGATCGCCACGCTGGTAGACCCTAAACGGCCCGCACTGTTGAGCCGCGTGGGCAACGGAAGTAACCTCACGGAAATTCGCCTGCTCGGCATCCGTGCGCTGCCTCAGGCCAAGGCGCCTGAAACAAAGACGCCCCAAACAAAAGCGCCGACGCGCTGACGTCGCCAGTGCAAATGCAGCTACGCGTTCGGCAGCACCCGGCTGACCACGTACTTCAGGTAGCGCCCCTCGACGTGGCTCGCCATCACCGGATGGTCGATGGCGTGTCCCGCTTCGTGAACCATCTGTAGGCGCAGCTTCGCGCGACCTGCCGCCTCGGCTAACACACCTCGAAACGCCTCCGGGCTGACCTGACTGGTGCAGCTCGCAGACGCGAATAGGCCCCCGGGCTCCACCACTTTCATGGCGAGGCGGTTGACACGCTCGTAGGCACGGAGCGCCTTGCGCAGCTGCTCCTTGTTCTTGGCGAACGACGGCGGATCACAGATCACGAGGTCGAATCGTTGCCCCTTCGCCGCGGCCCGCTCGAGGTACTCGAAGACGTCTTGAGCGACAAACTCGTGATTTTCCACTGGGAATTTATTGAGTTCGAAGGAAGACTTGGCATCCTCGAGCGCGCCTCGGCTCACATCCACACTGGTAACGCTCACGGCGCCGCCCCGCGCGGCGTAGAGTGAAAAACCGCCGGTGTAGGAGAACAGATTGAGCACGCGCTTGCCCGCGGCTAGCGTCTCGATATGCGCGCGATTCTCCCGCTGGTCTAGGAACAGACCGCTTTTCTGTCCCTCACCGATCGCCACTTGGAAGCGGATCCCGTTCTCTCGCACTTCCACGCGCGCTGGTGGTAGCTCGCCGCTCAGCAAGCTGAGCTCGCTGCCCTTCTTGTGAAGCGTACCGCGAGCGGGGAGAACCTGTTCGAGGGCGGCTGGCAGCCAGGCCAGCAGGCGCGAGACACTCGGTGCGTACGAGAGCACGACGTTGTAGTCGCCATAGCGATCCACCACGAGGCCCGGGACGCCGTCGCCCTCGCCGAACAACCAGCGGTAGGCGTTGGTGTTTGATCCGAGCAGTGCGCGTCGCAGTTCGTGGGCTTGTGCCAAGCGCTCGCGAAGCCAGCGCTCATCAGGCGCTTGTTTGCGCGAGTAGATACGCAGCGCAATCGGTCCTCCGGTGTCCCACAGCGCGTAGCCCTTGAAGCGCTCGCACTCGACCTCCACCCACGCGCCCGTTGCCGCGCGAAAACCCCGTTGGACGTGGTCGCGGTACACCCAAGGGTGCCCGGCGAGCAACGCGTGCTCCAGCTTCGCTGGCAATTTGAGCCGAGCCATGGCCATGGCGGCGTTCTAGCCTATTTGATGCCGGCCAGCCGCTTTTCCGCTTCGGGGCGCGCCGGATGTTTCTTCGGAGACTTGGAGAGGAAGCTCTTGAGCAGCGGTTTGGCTTTCTGCGGCTCCTGGAGGAAGTCCACGTAGAGCACGCCGAGGTTGAACATCGCGTTGATGTTGTCCTCGTCGACTTCGAGCACGTGCTGCAGAACTTTCTCGGCTTCTCGGTAGGGGCCCTGCTTCTCGTGGGTGCCTTGACCACGGAGCGACGCGGCTAGGCCTAGCATGGCGTCCACGTCCTCCGGGTTGACCTGCAGCACCGCACGAAACTCCTGCTCGGCCTTGTCGTAGACGCCCGCTTCGATCAGCACGGTGCCGATGTTGAGACGCGCGGTCGTGTCCTTCGGGTCAATCTCCGAGGCCTTGGCGAAGTGCTGAAAGGCGATCGCGTCATCGCCCTTCTTGAGCGCGATGAGACCTGCGGTGCGTTCCGCGACGGCGCTCTTCACGTCGGCCTTGAGCGCCTCTTCGATCAAGAGCTGCGCGGTGTCGATCTCACCGCGCTCGAGGTGCGCCAGCGCCAGCTCCGCACGCGCCAGGGGATCCCCAGGGCGTCGCACCAACACTTCACGCGCGTTGTCGATTGCCTTCTCGATCTGGCCCGCGTCGCGAGCTGCCGCGATCAGCGCCGTGCGTGCAGCCAGCGCATCGGGATGCGCCTTGACGAACTCCTCGAGGCCCGTGGCCGCGCGTTCCGGTTCTCCGAGCCTGCGCCGCACCTCACCCAGGGCGACCGCCACGTCTTCCGCGTTTGGCGCCAGCGTCGACGCTTTCTCGAGGGAAGCTTCAGCCTTCTCGAGGTCACCGGTTTGGGCACGCAGTACGCCGAGGTTGAAGTGAGCCTCCCAGAGCTGGGGGTCCTTGCCGACCGCTTCCTCGAGGAGACTGATTGCCTCTTTGGTTTTGCCGTCGCGCGCGCGCTCGACTCCGGTGATCATCTTCTTCACCGCTACCGGGTCTGCCGGTTTGAGCGTAGGCGCGCTCTTGACCTCGGCCTTGCTCCCTCCGCCGCAAGCCACGCCCGTGAGCGCTAACGCTAGCGCGCAAGCTTGGAACAGGCGCCTCATTTGCTGCCCTTCCCCTTCTTGTCCTTCTTCTCGTCCGCCTTCTTGCCGGCGTCGTCGGACTTCTCGTCAGGCTTGTCGTCGTACGGGTTGTCCGCTTCCTTGGGCGCGGCGGTCTCGCTGACGTCCTTGACCTTGCTTGGGATCAGGTACTTCTTGCTGCGCCCCTTCTCGCGGCGTGGCCCGTCGATCAGTTCGGGCAGCGGCGCGGTACCCTGAGATCGCAGCTTGAGCCCGATTTCATGCATCGGTGAGTAGACCTCGGAGAGCAAACGCCCCAAGGCGTCCCGCATCTTGGCCGTCCAGGAGTTGAAGATCCCGAGCTCGATGGCTTTGCTCCAACCGCTCTCGTACGCCTCGATCGCCTTTTCCTCGATGGGGACGATGAACTCGTCGATCTGCTGTTTGTAGAGTTCTTTGTCGCCGGGGCTGAGCGCGTCCGGTGGCGGAGAATCCGTGAGCGCCTTGGCGAAGCTCTCGTAGGTGTAGCCGATCTGGTAGAGAGAAGCGGTCGTCCACTCGGCGACGCCCATCTCGGCGGTGTCGAGGAATGTCTCGGCGGCGTCCTTCAGTAGTTCGCTCTTCTGCTTGAGGCGCTTCTTGAGCTGCTTGACGTCACCGGAGATGGAGATCTTGTCGTATTCCGCGAGGATCCGCTCGCCCTCCATGTAGCGCGCCTTGGCGGCGAAGTACTTGCCGCCTGCGTCCAAGCTGCTCTTCTTCTGCTTGCCTACCTTGACGGCTTTGCGGAGCGCATTCTTGGCACCTCGCTCATCGTTGAGCTTCACCCTTACGGTCGCCAGCCGGACGAGCGCCTCGACTTGAGTGTTCGGGTTCCTGGAAGCCAACTCGTAGCGAGCGTAGAGCCGCTCCGCGTCCTTCCACTTCTCCGCCTTCTCGTGGGCCTTACCCATCAAGAACGCGACCTCGTCCGCATCTTCTCCGCGCGGATATGCTTTCTTGTAGGCTTCACCGTCAGCGATCGCCTTTGAGTGATCACCGACAGTAGTGCGCAAGAGCACCGCGTTGTAGGCCGCGTCCTGGTGGTGTTCGTGCTTGGGGAAGCCCGCCACGATCTGCTCGTGGTAGCCCGCAGCTTCCGAGAACAGACCAACGCTCTGATAGGTGTTGGCCGCGATCCACAAGCCGTCTCCGGCTTCCTTCGTGCCCTTGTGATTCTCAGCGAGCAATGTCGCGGCTGCAGCAACCGTGGCCAGATCCGCAGCGCGTTTACCTTCGATCTCCGCGTTCACCGCGGCTTGGGCGGCTCGCTGATCCTTCGGGAACTCTCGCGCCGCGCGGAGGTAGGCGTTGGCAGCATCTGCGTGCTTGCCCTGCGACGAGAGTTGCTCGCCCTGCTTGAAGACGGACTGCACGATCAGGGTATCGAGGCGCGCCTGCTGCTCCGGCTTCTGGAAGGCGGGTGCCTTCTTCAGGCGCCGCGCCCAGGTCTCGATGTTTCCGTAGTCCTTGCTCTTGTTGAAGCTGTCGAGGATCAACTCGCCGGCGCCCACGGAGTAGCTGCTGTCCGGATACTTCTCGAGCAATAGACCCCAGAGGCGCACCGCGGGATCGAAGACTTCGTAGTCGTAGTAGAGCTTGCCCTGACGGAAGAGCAGCTCGGGGACGTCGGGGTCCTTCGGATACGTCTGGACGTAAAGCTCCATCGCCTCCGTGAGCTTCTTGTCGGTGGGCGACTCTTCTTGCTTCTTGCCCTTGGCCTTTGCTGCCTCGAACTCGCCAGCGCGCGCACGCTCCAGCGCCGCAAGAGCGTTGTACAGCGCGTCACGGGAGAGCTTGCCCTTCGGGTTCATGCGCACGGCGGCCATGTAGCTCTCAGCCGCGACCGCGCCGTTGTTCAGGTGATAGAAGTTAATTTCCGCGTGATTAAAATAGACTTCGTAGGCCGCGGGCTTGTCACCGAAGCGCGACAGGTAGATGGCGTAGAGCTCCGAGGTTGCTTCCCACTCGTTGCCGCTCGCCTTGTCGGCCTGAGCCTTCGAGTGAAGCCCCACGCCGTCGTCCGAGAGCTGGCGCTCGATGGCGCGCTCGGAGTCCGCGAGCGTCAGCGGCCGCTGGACCTTGGTCCACGGGCTCGCTGGATAGGTGGGCAAACGCGGCGTCTTGGAACCCTTCTTGGGCGGCGCGGGCGGCAGCGTGTAGGTTCGAATCAGCCAGCGGTAGTCCTTCTGCAGGTTCTTCCAGTCCTGCATCGTCGAATGGCCTGCTGCGATCTGGAGGCCATACTTGTAGGCATCCGGGCTGGTTGGCTCGAGTTTGAGCAACAGACGATAGGCCTCGATCCCGCGCTCGAAGTGCGCTTGATCGTAGAAAGCCTCCGCGAGCGCTCGCACGATCTTTCCGGCGAACTTCTCCCCACCCGCTTTCACGAGGAACTTGTACATGTCCTCGGCGGAGTTCTTTTCGTCTTCAACGAACACTGCGACGAGGTTGCGCAGCGCTTCTGCCTGCAGTTCGTCGAGCTCGTCCTGGGTGCGCCCCTTGCCGCCCTCTTCGGTGGCCTTGAATACCGCGAGGAAGCGCTTCGCGGCTTCGTCGGTCTGCCCCAAGCGCCACAAACACCAGGCGCTCTTGAACAACGCCAGATCGTAGAGCGGGCTGTCCTTGTACTTCAGGACCTCTTCGTACTCGTTGTAGGCGTTCTCGTAGTTTGGAGCGTCCTTCAAGAACTCCGACTCCGCGCGCACCATATGAGCGTCGGGGACGAAGCGGCTCTTGGGGAACCACTTGAGGATCTTGTTGAAGCGGTTGAGCGCCTCCTCACCCTTGCCCTCTTCGGTGGCGAGGAAGCCGTCCACGTAGAGCGCGAAGTCGTACTCGGAGTACGTCTTGTGCTTCTTGAGCACGCGCTCGAAGCGAGACCTCGCGAGCGCATAGTTGGGTGACGGAGGCTCCCCGCGCTTGCTCGCCGGGGCCTCTTCCCATTTGTTGAAGTCGACCAAGAACTGATCGCGCGCGTCTTCCCACTCGAGCTCGCCCAAGCGCATCAAGGCCTCGGGCATGGAGGGTGCGCTCTCAGGGCTCTCCTTGATGAACTTCCTGAGCAGGCCCAGCGCCTCTTTCCTGAGTTTCTTTGCCTCACGGATATTGCGCGTGATGCGCTGATCGATCTTCTTCTCGAGGGCAGCCCGCAGCTTGGCGGGGATTTGCCAGCTGACCTGCTTGCTGCGCTCTTTCTTCTCTTTCTCCGCCTTCTTCTTGGCGACGGTGGGGCGCTTTTTCTTGCCGAGCTTGCGCTCCGCCACGGGCTTGATGCTCGACGACTCGCCCTTGAGCGCAGGAGCGGAGTCTTGCGCTGCTGCAACCCCGGAGAGGCTCAAGAGCCCCACGAGAGCGCCGCCAACCAACCAGCGCGTGGGCCTCATCGCAGGCCCTCCCCGCCGACGTACTCGTCAGCCCAATCCTCACCGTCGAAGGGCCAGTATTCCTCGTCATCCCCGAGGAAACGCGCCGCGTCTAGTGAATCCAGAGCCTGCTGAGGTAGCAAGCCCTGGCTCAAAGCTTCAACTTCGAGCTCGAGGGCGCGCTTGCGTCCGAGCACGGTTTCGATCCGCCCAAGCCTCGCCCGGCGCAGCAAGCGCGAGAGGCGCTTGTCCAGCCGGATCAAGGCGTCCTGAGCGAGGCGCTCCTGCTGAGCCAGCAGGACCTGCCGAAGCTTCTGTGCTTCGTTGTAGAGCTTGGTTGCCCGCTCACGCTCACTCACGACGAGTCCCGGGAGATCCTTCGCGGCCTTGTCGCCGGGCTTGGGTGCCGCCTCTTGTGTTGCGGCGTGCGCATCCTTCGCGCGCTTCTCGAGCTCCTCCAAGGACTTCTCCAAAGCCTTCAGCTCCGCTGACGCCTTACCTTTGCTGGTCTCCTTGGCTTCGCGCACCAAGCGCCGCACCTCCTCGAGTTGCTGATCGATGCGCGAGAGCTTCGCGTCTGCGGAGTCTCCGATGGGGCCAGCCGCTTGTGCCTTTAGCTCCCCCGGCTTCGCCAGCACCTGCCGTGTGTCATCGAGCTCCCCCAGCGCGCCACGGAGCCCGCTCTGCTGGTGCTCGAGCTGCGCTAGGCGGCGCGAAGAGCGGCCATAAGCCGGATCGAGTCGCAACAGAGCCGCTACCGCACGGATACGTCGAGCATCTCCGGTCACGCCGGCCGCTGCCGGGTCCGAGCCACTCTCGATGGCCTCCACCAGCTTGCGCACCGCGAGTTTGTCTTTGCTCAGCGCCCGCGCGGTGTCGCGAACGGGCTCATAGCGTTTGAGGAACTGCGAGAGCTTCTTGTCAGCTGCCGGGAACTTGCACGCTGCGAGGTCCACATAGGCATCGAGGATCCACGCTTCATCCTCGTAGGGGTGGTCCACACCGGTCTTGCGCAGCTCATCCAAGAGTTCGCGCGCGCCTTCGTAGTCCTTGGCTTCGTAGCGACCCGTCGCCGACTCGTACAACGCCTCGGGTAGCGCATCCGAGTCCGCGGGCACTAAGTAGTAGTAATAGCGGGAGTCGTCGAAGCGGTACTGCTCGTGAGCGACGCGTCCAAGCGCAAGCCGCGCCAAGTCGCGCACCCGGAAGAAGTCGCTCCCTCCAAAGAGCAACGCCTGCTTGGGCGTAGCTTTGGGATCCGCGACCTTGCAGAAGAGGTTCTCGCCCTTCTTCAGCTGCCCCCGCTCCACCTCGATGAGCCCGGCGAGGTAGGTCGCTTGCGCCCAGAAGCGCGAACGCGGCGTCACCTTCGCCAAAGACTGCAAGGCAGCGACAGGGCGCTTCTTGCGCTCCTTCGCCCGGCCATCCAGGTAGGCGATGTCCCCTTGCTGCTCTTCTGGCGCTTTGCTCGCAACGGGCTCCAAAGCCTTCAAGAACACCTCGGGGTGATCGCTCTCGAGGCCGAAGTCTACCAAGCTCCGTATTGCCCTACGGAACCAGATATCGACCTTGCCGGTCAACAAGCGCTCGAGATAGCCCCGGGCGGGACCATGGGCCCCCGCGCGTCCGAGGGAATCCCCGAGCCAGAAAATACAGGCGCGCCCCTCGTCGGTCTCCTTGAATGCGTCGAAGCGCTCCGCCTCGACCACGTAGACCAACTGCGCGATGGCCTCGTCTCGACGCCCAGCATCGAGCTTCTCCTCGATGCCGACCAGCTCATCCTTCAAGCGCTGACGGCTGATGGGCGCAGTCGCCGCCAAGCGACGGTCCTTCATCGCCGTCTGGTAGGCCCGCATCTCGGCGGAGCGGGTGTCAGCCTGGGGTCCCTTGCCAGCGTCAGGCTTCGCGCGCGCTGGCTTTGCGGCGGGGGCAGCCTTGGGTTGCTCGCTCACCCCCGGACCCTCGGCAGGCGGTGGCGTTGGTTCTTCAGCAGGCTTGGCTGTGTCCGCCTTACCCTTCTTGTCGGCCTTACCCTTCTTGTCCGCCTTGGCTGGCTTCTTGGTGTCCCCCGCGTCGGTTCCGTACGGATTATCCTCGTCTTGTGCAAGCGCACCACTGGCGAAGCTCAAGGCGAGCCCAATCACGAGCCCGGCGCTCGTCAGCCTGCGTCCCATGGCTCCGCTCACTCGATCACCCGGGCGCGCAAGCGAACACGCAGGTCGTATTCGCCATCTTCGTCGTCGGGGAAGTCTTCGGCCATGTCCGAGTCGTCCTCGATGATGAAGTGGGTCTCGAGCTTCTTCTTCTCTGGAACCACGATGCTGAAGCGGGAGCTCTGGAAGGTCTTGTAGGCCTTGCCCCGCGCGTCGCTGCGCTCGATCTCGACGCCGAGCACGTGGTGGCCTGGCGCCACGCCGTGCTCGTAGACCACCTTCTCGTCTTCGGCGCTGAAGCTCTTTTGGGCCCGGTAGACCACGCCACCGTCGAGGGTCACCATGAAGCTCTCGATCCGGGCGTCGTCACCATCCGTCTCGACTAGTACGCGGATCTTGCTCGCGTAGAGCGTCGTCGTGAGCGCCGATACGCGGCTGCGCAGAGAAGCGATGTCGCCGAGCAGCTGGTCGTAGTTGGGCGGCGTGACCGAGGCGGTTCCCTGGGGAAACTCGTCTGCTTCGGGGTTCAGGGGCGACATTTTTCCACCATCGCCGCTCTGGGGCTGCGGCGGGGGCTCGTCGTCATCTTCGGCCTTGGGGGGAGCCGCGCCGGCATCGGCAGGCGGAGGCGCCTCCTCCTCCTTGGCGTCCTTGCCCTTGGCGTCCTTGCCCTTCTTGGCCTTGTCGTCGTCGGCCTTGGCCTCTTTGGCCTTGGCGTCCTCCTTGGCCTTGGCCTTGCCCTTTGGCTGACCGAAAGCGCTGTAGGCTACCAACAACACGATCGGCAGCATCAGCACCCACATCAAGCGCTGCCCTGAGCCAGCGCCGCCCCGTTTCCCGAGTCGCGTGAGCATGCGCCGCGAGGTTACCACGCTGGGGAAGAGTTAAGGCCGCGAACGGGTTGGACAATTTTCCCGAGCCGAGCGCGGGAAAAAGTGTGGGCCACGGCCTAGGTTTTTGCATGTGGTTGGGGGCTTGGTGCCCCGCACACATCGCTCTAAGAGACGCTGAGTGGACGGGATCACGCAAGCTTTACTGGGAGCGACCGTTGGCCAGGCGAGCGTCGGGCCGCGCCTAGGGCGCAGAGCCGCTTGGTGGGGGGCGCTTGGAGGGCTGCTACCGGACGCCGATGTGTTCGTGAGCGCGGCGCTCGGGGGTGAGTTCACGTCGATGTGGGTGCACCGCGGCACGAGCCACTCGCTGTGGTTTGGTCCCGTCGTGGGTCCGCTCCTGGGGCTTGGGGTTTGGCGCCTCGAACGCTGGAGAGCGCGCCGACGCCACCCAGACTTGCCTCTTGACGCGCCAGTTCCCGGTCAGCCTGAAGGCGTGAACTGGACCGACGCGGGGGCGAAGCGGGCGTGGATGTGGCTCTTCGTGCTGTCGATCATCACCCACCCGATGCTCGACGTGTTCACCACCTACGGCACGCAGCTGTTCGCCCCCTTCTGGCGCGAACGCTTCGCCTTCGACGCCGTGGGTATCGTAGACCTAGCGTACAGCTTGCCGTTGGTCCTTGCGTTGGCGATTGGCAGCGCGAAGAAGCAGCGCCCAAAGAGCGCTAGCAAGGTCGCGCGCTGGGTCTTGGCGATAACCACCGGCTACCTGTTTTGGGGTTTGGGCATGACGTTCAGGGTTCAGCAGCAAGCCCGCGCTGAGCTGGCCGCCTCAGGTTTCCCCGTGGATACCGTTCACAGCTACACCTTTGTCATGCAGAACGGCCTCAAGCGCGTCGTGGCCCACAGCGGAAACCACGTGTTCGTGGGCTACGCCTCCGGCTGGGTGCGACGTCCCATCGCCTGGCAAACCTTCGAGCTCACGCCAAACAGCGACGTGAAGCGCGTGCTGGAGACACCGGAAGGCGAGCTATTCCGCTGGTTTTCCAAGGGTGAGTTGGCGTGGCAGGTGCACCCGCTGAAAGACGGCAAGCGCCGCGTGGAGCTGGACGACTTGCGCTACGGCATGCCAAGCGAACCCCGACGCGGCTTCTGGGGCATCGACGCCATCGTCGCCGCAGATGGTCGGGTCGAGAGCGTCCATCGCAGCAGGCGTAAGCGTGGCGCGAGCCGCACACGCAACGTTGGAGATATTTTCCGCGCGGCATTCGGCTACGACCCTAGAACCTACAAGGTCGGGGTCGGTGCGCAGCTTGAACCTGCCCCACCCGCGACGCCGTAGCAATCCAATCGGGAGAAGCTATGGGAAGAGGAAACACGCCTCAGGACGTGGGTCCAGGCAGAGGCCTTCACACACCCCAAAGCACTCCTCATCCACTTCGCAGATGCTGCCTGCTGGCTTCTTCGTGGCACACACTCCCTCGACGCACCCCATGCCGTCACCGCACGTGTACGGCTCGCAGGCCTCGCCCAGTGCACCGGGGATAACGCAGACATCAGCCGACTGCAGCCGAACACAGTTCAATCCCGCCGCGCACTCGAAAGAGTCGTTGCAGCTCTCCCCAGCGCCCGGCAGCGGGGCACACTCGGCACTCCCGCTCGAGTCGTCGCACCAGAGTCCAGCGGCGCAGCTCCCGAACTCACACGACTCACCAAGCTGCGGTTTGCCAGCGTCCCCGCACAAGGCGACGCAGGTGCCGCCAGCACAACGGAGTCCCGGACCGCAATCGTCCAGCGTATCCGATGGGGTGCAGCTCTCACCGACCCGCTTGGGGCCGTAGTACACCCTGCAGCAGGTCGGTTGCGCCGACTCGCCGAAACCGCGGCAGGAGTTCAGCGCGTCGTAGTAGGCGACCACTTTCCCCGCACACTGCGCATCGTAGGAGAGCGCCTCTCCCCCTTCTGGACGCCCAAAGAACCTGGCAATGTTGGTTTCGCAAGACGCCGGCACGTCGCAGCTGCATTTCCTCCCGGCACGGCAAGCGGCGTCTGCGATGCGTGAGGGGAGGTCCGCCTCGGCGACGCTCGAGACACCGGAGTCGTCACTACTGCAGCCGACGGCAGAGAGGAGCGCTAGAGGACCGGTGACGACGAGGGCAAACAGCAGCGGCCTGTGGTTCATGCTCACGCTGCTAGCAAGCGCGTCTCGAAAAGTACAAGCTAAACGCGAGATGCGAAGGGTCTTCGCGACCGCGCGGCTTCACCGATGCGAAGAGAGCCGACTTCGGGTCCGCGATACCGCCCGAATCGAAGCTCGCCAGTAGCCCGGGCCAACCTTGAGTCGCAGCATTGGAGCGCCGATCAAGTGCACCTCATCGAGGTGGTAGCGCGACGAAGACGAACGCTAGAATGAGTGTAAGGCACACACACCACCGCAGCGAACCGCACGTCCGCCGATGCTCGCCGCGCAGCCCCGATCGTCAAGCGTGGCATGACCCCAGCCGCGAGGTGCGAGCCGCTGAATCGCGACCGGAGGATCATACCGCAACTGTGCCAAAGCTTGCCGCGTGGCTCGGCGGCCGCTTTTCGTGCTGTGCGGCGCTGACGTTGGGTTGAATTATCCATGCGGTTTGCCTCCCCCCCAACCCAGGCTTGGGATTCACCCGCGGACTGGTACACGGCTTGCTATCCTGATGCCCATGACGCGGCGGCTGAGGTTTGGGTGGTTGTGTGGGGTTCTCAGTGTGCTGGCCGTCGGCTGCTCAGACGAGGCCCCGAGCGAGAAGAACCTGGAGAACGTCACGCTGCCCGATCCCGGCCCCGACGGCTGGCAGATCACCACGGGGACGTTCGAAGTCGCGCAGGGCAAGGAAGTGCAGAATTGCTACTTCTTCGAGGTCCCCGGGGACAAGCCGTTCTTCGTCAAGCGCATGACCGTCGCGCAGAACGAGGGCTCTCA
Source organism: Polyangiaceae bacterium (assembly GCA_020633205.1). Classification (NCBI taxonomy): domain Bacteria; kingdom Pseudomonadati; phylum Myxococcota; order Polyangiales; family Polyangiaceae; species Polyangiaceae bacterium. The sequence continues at coordinate 283,527 of JACKEB010000018.1, read as the reverse complement.
CCATATGAATGTTTTCCGTGTGAAAACAATTCAGAACCTGGATGGTGCGCCTGGTGAGGTGGTGGAAGACGGCGAATGCTGGAAGAGCCCGAACTGGGCTGACTGGCCGCTGATCATGAACACGCAGCAAGGCGGACTCACCGACTTCGAGCTGCCGGACGGTGTCGTGGAGCGCTTCGAGCCCGGTGAGAAGATCATGATCCAGACTCACTTCGTGAACGCGACCACGCAGCAGACGCCGCTGGGTGGCAAAGTGGTGATGAACTTCGAGCGCGCGCCTGAAGGCGGCACCTACGACGAGCTCGGCACCATCTTCGCAACCAACCAGAGCATCCGCGTGTGCCCTGGCGACAACAAGAAGAAGTACGAAGCGACCTGTCGCTTCGGCCTCGATCACGAGGTGACAATCATCGGTGCGAACGGTCACTTCCACAGCCGTGGCGATCGCTTCACCATCAGCCCCTTCGATCAATTCGATGGCGCGGGGGATCCGTTCTACGTCAGCAACACCTGGGATGACCCGCCGATGGAGCGCGATCTCAACGTGAAGATCCCCGCCGGGGGCGGCATCTCCTACAGCTGTGAGTTCTCCGCACCACCCGATGACTGCGGAGACCCCAACGAAGACTGCTGCTACACCTTTGGCGGGTTTGTCGAGTTCCAAGAGCACTGCAACGCCTTCGCGTACTTCTATCCGCGCGGAGACACCGACGTAAACTGCTTCTGAGTTTTTCTCGGGGGAGAGGGTACCAAGTTGAGCCGATTCTCGGTTGCGTCACTGTGCCTGGCGCTGAGCATCACCGCGTGCGGCCCCAGCCAAGGCCCCGAGTCCACGGGCGGCGCTGGGGGAGGCGGCACCACGGGTGAGGCCCTCGAGGTGATCCCGATGATGTACAGGCCCATCGATCAGCCCGCTTTGGTGCTCGAGGAAGACGGAGCCGAGTTCGAGCTGTGGCGTGCGCCTCAAGGCGGACACGTATTGGTCGTCGGCGCGCGCATCCGGGGTCTCGATAGCGACACCATCGAGTTGCGCGCGCGGCTGCGCGACGAAGAGACTGGCGCCATCATCCAGGAGGAAGCCCGCACGGTCGTCACCGCCGAGGTACCCAACCACCCTGGTTGGGTCGAGACCGACCGTCGCACCGAGAGCCAAAGCACTCACATTCCGGTGTGCCCGGACTACGACAAGAACGACGACATCGAAGGGCGCTCGTACCTGCTCGAAGTCGAAGTGCGCGAGCTGTACGCCGACGAAAGCGAAGGCAAAGCGAGCCTGCACATCGTGCCGACCTGCATGCAGACCGACCCCACGGAGCTGGCGCTCTGCCACTGCGAGTGTCAGGCGGGCTACAAGCTCGGAGACTGCGGCTCGAGCGTGGAGCCGCAGCGCCGGCAATAGCGCGCATCCGCACGGGATTCCGCTGCTCCGCACGCGTCACACTGGATGGCTTCCTGCTGGGTGGCGCGGCTCATCTCTGCGGAAACGATGCCTGTAGGGACGGCGATGATCGCATACCCGAGGATCATCAAGGTCGACGCGAGCACTTGCCCTGTCGCGGTCTGCGGCGCGATGTCCCCGTAGCCCACGGTCGTCAGCGTGACGATGGCCCAGTACATGCTCCGAGGGATGTTCGTGAACCCGTGTTTCGGTCCCTCGATGACGTACATCGCGGAGCCCACGATCACGACGATGCTCAGCACAGCTCCCAGAAACACCACGATCTTCGGGCCGCTCGCCCGGAGCGCACGCAAGAGCGCGTCCCCTTCGCCGTGGAAACTCGCGAGCTTAAGCACGCGAAACACGCGAAGCAGGCGCAACACGCGGACGACGACCAGCGACAACGCGCCAGGCGCCAGTAACGCGACGAACGTCGGTGTGACGGCGAGGAAGTCCACCAGACCGAAGAAAGACAGAGCGTATCCAAATCGATTCCTCGCGGAATAAATCCGCAGCAGGTACTCGATGCTGAATACAACGGTGAAGAACCACTCGACGCCCCGGAGCACCGGCCCGTACCCCTCGCGAACGCCGTCCACACTCTCTGCGATGACCACAACGACCGAGAGCAGCACCCCCCAGAGCAAGGCTAGGTCGAATGCCTTTCCGGCGCGGGTGTCGTGCTCGAAGATGACTACGTAGAGCTTCTCCCTCAGCGAATGCATGAAATGAACCTAACGGGAAGCCGTCTGGGAGCCCAACCTCGCAACGATCCGGCATGGAAGTAGCGCGAACTCGCGCCAGCGAGGGTTGCCTGACCAGACCAGCGGCGGGCAGTGACGCGCGGGGCGAGTCCCTTGAAGCTGCCAGCGCCAAGCGATGCGCGCCCAGCTTTGAACGAGCGCAGAGCGATCCCCGGCAAGTCGTTGCCGTGCGGTCACCCCATCTCACTGATTGACAGCGTGGCTGAGTCTGGTAGCTGCGCGCTATGACCCTCAAACCCCTCGCAGCACTAGTTGCTGTGCTTGCGCTCGGCGGAGCCGCTTGTGTGAAGAAGCAAGGCACCTTCGACGCTCAAGGCTACACGAACCACCTTTACGACTACCACGTCCGCTCCTCGGGCGGTGGTGAGCTGATGAGCGACGCGTGGTTGCTCGACAACTACTACGGCGACAACCATAAGGCGAAGCGCGCCCCCGACTACGTCACCGAGTACCAGCTAGACACCAGCGGGAACGGCAAGGTCGACACGACGCCGGAGGAGCTCCGCTACGACCTACGCTACGAGAATCGCTTCGACTCCGGCGTGATTTGGCTACGCACGCTGCCGCTCTCGACGACGCGCAAAGACACGGAGCCTCGCGTCCTCATGCGTGAGTACGTCGATGCCCTCGCGAGCTCTGGGTACACTGCCGTCACCCTGACCCCTGGCAAGCTCTTCATCGAGAGTGAGCACCTCACCGCGCGCGTGCTGGACGCCCGCGAGAGCCGCGTAGGTGGAGCCACAGCGTTCGAGGCGATCGTCGAGATCGCGGACGTCGATGCGCTCCAGCTAGACCCCAACGCGCGCCGCAAGTTGGCTAAGATCGTCGTGGTACGGCCGAACTTCGTCTACAACAAAGGCCGCGTCGACTTCCCGGTGCTAATGGTGGCCGGCTACGTCAATTTCCCGGAGGATTTTACCAAATCACTTCCGGATTTCGATTCGATGCTCTCGCGAATCGACTTGGGTAGCGGCCCTGGGTACCAACCGCAGGCGCAACTCTTGCTGACGCCACCCGTGCCGCCAGCGGCGGGACCGCCGATGGGAGGCGGTGCGCCGCCCGCAGTAGCGCCGCCTCCGGTGGTCGCGCCGCCGCCTCCGGTGGTCGCACCGCCGCAGCCAGAGGCGCCAGCCGCCCCCTCTGAGCCAGTCGAGTAGCCCAGAGGGAATACGTCAAGCGTGCGCTGACTGATTCGCCGAGCTCAGCGCACGACGGTGTCGCAACCGATGACGACGTCGACAACCACGCTGTCGCTGAACTCGACGATGTCACAGGAAGCGGGGCAGAGCAGGATCTGAGTCGGGTTGCTGGGGTTGTCGTAGTACCACCCTGGCTGCCCAACGCACGCCCCAGGGCCGCTTACCTGCGGAACCACTTCCTGTTCTCCGCCGTCCTGGGTGATGCCGACGTTGACCTTGTCTGGATTCGGATCACCCTCGGTAGGCGTCGGGATCTTGTACTGGCACTTCACGGCGCCACGGATCTCGTTCATGGCGTCGAGGAAGCCTTGGCCGGCATTGCCGCTCGATACGATGTAGGCTGAGTTGGTCCCGCCTTGTTGCGCGATCTGATTGAGCACGCCCAGGTCGCCGATGCCGATCACGAAGGTCTTGACCGACGGGTTCGCGGCCAGCCCGGCGGCGGCATACCCCGCGGAAGTGCTCACGCTGTTGTCCGTGCAGTTGTTGGGCTCACCGTCCGTCGCCAACACCACCACGACTTGGCGATCCGTGTGCGCCTCTGCCCAGACCTTTGCGTAGTCATGCACGCCCTTGAGCGCGGGAGCGATGGGCGTGGTGTCTCCCCCCGGGTTCTCGGAGGCCATGGCCTGTTGGATCTGCGACGCTGCGCCGGGCAGTGCGGTGATTGGCACGCGCGGCTGGGTGTAGTCGACGGAGACGCACGAGTCCTGGATGCCGAGGAGTCCACCGTTGCACTTCGCGAGGCCGGGCAGACAGGGACCGTACGCCCCGCAGTCCGCGTTTGAAGCACAGGACGCCGGCAGATTCGGGTTCGTGGACCACTTCACGGGGAAGAACGTGATCCCCACGCCAACGCCATCTCCCGTCACGCTGGTCAGGAACGAGTTGATCGAACTCGTAACCGCACCCCACTTGCCCGACTCATCCATCGACCCTGAACGGTCCAGTAGAATCAAGATGTCGAGGGGCACTGGCTCGCCGTCGTAGCGATCTCCAGCGCAGCCGTTGGGCAAACCGCCACCGCTGCCTCCGTTTGCGTCGATCCCCGTGGTACCGCCGAACGAGTCGCCAGCCGTCCCGCCGTTGTTCCCCGAGCCACCGTTACCCCCGGAGCTCACTTTGCTGCCGTCCGAGGACGCGCTGCACGAGATTGCGGAGATGGGCAGCGAGCAAACCGCGGCTGCCAAGGCCAGACGAAGTCCAAGTCGGGTGTTGCGTTTCACGTCGATACTCCAAGCCCGCGGTGGTTCTGCCCCGACGCCTCAACTCAGCGAAAAAGCGACACAAGGGGCAACCGCGCGAACACCAGTTTAGCGGCAAACGGTCGTTTGGACTAGAAGGACTTCGGGCCGGCCAGTCGGTTCACACACTGACTTCAAAGTTGCGGAGCGCCGCGACAACCCACCCGTCAAACGCGCAGCATACTTCAGGTCTAAAGTATCGAGCGGCGCTTTAGACCCAAACTACTTGGAGCAAGCAGGTCAGAGGCCCGCGTCCAGTGGCTCAGCCTACTGCTTGGCTTGGTTGGCGACGGCGGCCGCGGCGGCCGCGGCGGCTTCGGCATCACCTAGATAGCGGCTCGAGATGGGCTTCAAATCCGCGTCCAGCTGGTACACGCGCGGGATCCCGGTTGGAATGTTCAGCTCCACGATTTCGTCGTCGCTGATCCCCTCGAGGTGCTTCACCAGTGCCCGCAACGAATTGCCGTGCGCAGCGATCAACACGCGCTTTCCCGCACGGATTTGTGGGGCGATGGTGCTCTCCCAATACGGCAGGAAGCGCTCGACGGTGTCCTTGAGGCACTCCGTCGCTGGGATCTCCTTGGGATCGACTTCGGCGTAACGCGGGTCCTTCCCCGGCCAATTCGCATCGCTCTGCTCCATGGCCGGAGGCGGCGTGTCGTAGCTGCGCCGCCACACCTTCACTTGTTCGGCCCCATGACGCTCGGCAGTCTCGGCCTTGTTCAAGCCTTGGAGGGCGCCGTACATCCGCTCATTGATGCGCCAGCTGCGGTGCACAGGGATCCACATCTGGTCGAGCTCCTCGAGCGCCAACCACAGTGTCTTGATCGCGCGCTTGAGCACAGAGGTGTAGGCAACGTCGAAGCGTAGACCTTCAGCCTTGAGCAGCTCGCCCGCACGCTTGGCCTCGCCGACTCCCTTTTCGCTCAGGGGCACATCCACCCAACCGGTGAAGCGGTTCTCTTTGTTCCATTGGCTCTCGCCGTGTCGCAGCAATACCAGCGTGTACATGGGGTCCTCGCACTTGCAGATGACACCGTCCGGCGCGCCGAGCGTCGGCCAAGCGACCGCGCCGAGCACCCGCCTGACGGCGGAGAGAGCCGAGATAGCTCAGCTCGAGAAGGGAATGAACAGGCTGAGGCCGCCGAGCGCAGCGATGTCGTTGACGACCTTGTCTTCGCCGAGTGGAGCGCGCTGAGCGTGCACCAGGTCGCGCACGTCGAGACGCAGTGCCATCCACTCGGTGAGGAAGAACTTCAGTCCGAAGCCACCCGAACCCGTGACACCCACGCTGCCCGGAGTGTCCGTCGCGCCGGCGCCCAGGGAGACGTAGAAGTCGAAGCGACTGATGCCGCCTCCCATCCAGCGCACCTTGCCGTAGGCGAGGGACCACACGAGGTGCCCCATGAACAAGTTCACGGGCGCCTCCTCTTCCCTCACGAAGTCGACCAAGCTGGGGTTGCTTTGAGAGATCGAGTCGAGAAACTCGAAGCTGCGCTTGGTGCGGAAGTACGAGGCCTCGAGTCCGAGTTCCTCACTGAAGTGGAAGGTGTACGCGCCGCCGTACATGGGAGCACCGTCTGACAGGTCCCCCGCGTACCAGCCACCCATTGGAGATAGCTCGTGACGCAACGCTTTGCGAAACAAGCGGGGGACGACGCCGCGATACGCGCGCCGCCCAACGAGCTGTTGCTTCAACGCTTCGTCTACGCACTGCGCACGGGCGGGTGTCGTGCTCATCAGCCCAAAGCCGAGCACCGTGACGATCAACAACCAACGGACCACGAAGCGAACGTGCTGCGTCAAACCAAGAGCTGGGATAACACAGGATGACGCAAGCTCGGGGTCCATTATCCTTCCGGGTGGTGGACTGGCGTAGAAACAGGCGTACCCAAGCGCGGAACTGGACCCTTGACGCCCCAAGTTTTTTTGGGGGTGGAGCGTTTTCCGTCCGCGAAAGCAGCCATGGACTTCCGAGGCTCAGCGCGCTGGCGCTGCTCGTGGCAGCCACGATGATGAGCCCGCCGGCGTCATCCCAGCCCGCTGCCGAGGCCCCGGTGAAGAGCGATGAAGGGGGAGCACCTCTTCGGGCCTGCTCCGCGAACCTCAGCGCGTTGAGCGGGATCGCGTGCGAGTTACAAGCCCAGCTAGGCGACGCGCTGGGCAAGCCAGACTCCGGCGCGCTCGTGATCTCCGGCCCCCTCGATAGCGATACGCCGCTCGAGCGGAGCAGCGAGCTCGTCCAACGCATCACGCGTGTCGTCGCCGGTAAAGTCGGAGGCAAAGCCCATGAGACACAGACGACTCGTGGAGCCGCCCAACTCGCCGCGCGCTCGCGGGCCTTCCTGTACTTGGAGGTGCGGATCGCCCACGGCAGGCTCGAGGTCACGGCTGACGTCTACCGTCCGGTGAAGGGCTTCTGGGCGCGGGTGCGGAACCCCACGCCTGAGCCCTTGAAGCACGCGTTCGCCAGCCGTGCGTTGGACGCCGAGGTCAGGAGCTTTTTCCCTACGGTTCCGCTGGTGGCCGGGAAGGTGTTGAAGGTCAAGGCGCCGGAGGCCCAAGTGCTTGCCCTGGGTTGCGGGGACATAGATGGAGATTCGGCGCTGGAACTCGTGCTGGTGGGGCGAGGCGCCGTTCATGTCGGGCGCATTCGCGGAGGAAAATTCGTGGCTTCGGCGCGGCGCAACTGGAGTGGCCTCTCCCCGGTCGCACCAGTACCTCTACGTGAGCCCATCGCGAGCGTGAGTATCGGTCCCGGTCACGTCGACGTTGGACTCACCGACCGAGCCAAAGGCTTCCGCTTCGACGTCACCCTCGATCCTATCGGCACCCTCGCCGCTCCGATCCCTTGGCCCGGAAACGGATGCATCGAAACCTACCAAACCCTGCTCGGCCGCAAGGAACGCCCATGCCGTGACAAGGATGCTCCATCCACGGCGCCGGGCTACGAGCACCGCGGTGACGCCGTGGCGGGCACCTCCTTGATCGATACCTCCGGGAAACGCCACCAGTATCGCGCCCTGCGCGCTGCCAAGGAGCAACGCGTGGACCTGCGGAGCGACCGCGGCGGCCGTGCCTCCCTGGCGAACCTAGGAGCTCAACTCGCGATGGGCGACCTGGACGGTGACGGCGCGCCGGAGCTCGTCGCATCGACCCCCACGATGCAACCCGCAGATGACGCACTGATCGTCTACTCCTGGAAGGAGCCCGCGGCGCCCGCGGAGCGCCTACGCATCGCGGCTCCGGGCGGCGTGAGCGCCATCACCACTTGCCCCGCGGAAGATGCGGCGCGTTCCTATCTCGTCGCTGCCGTCGCGGACGAACTGTGGCTGATTCGATGAGCCGGCTCGGCCGCAGAGACTGGCTGCTCGGCACCGGACTGAGTGTGCTGCTCAGCAGCCAGCGCGCCACGGCGATGGGGCGCACGCCTCTCGGCGGGCACCTGAGGTTCGACTTGCCGTGGCCAGTGAGCAAGCTGGATCCTCACGAACTCGACGATGCCTGCGCAGCTTTCTTCAGCGGCGCGATCTGCGATCCACTGTTCGACGTCGACCAGGCAGGGCGAAGCTACCCCGCCCTCGCCGACGGCCCCGCCGTCGCGAACGGCAAGGGCTGGCTCGTGAAGCTGCGCCCTGGGCTCGTCACCGGTCTCGGGCGCGCGATCGGGCCCGCTGACGTTCACTGGTCCCTGGTGCGCGCGAAGGCGCGCGCCGCTCGCGGTCTATTGGCGGAGTTTGGAGCAATCCGCGCGACAACGGATGGCGTGCTGTTCGAGCGGGGGAGCTCCGCCAACCTGACGCGCGCCCTCGCGAGCAGTTGCTGCGCCATATTACCTCGGGGATTCGACGCAAGGCGGCCGGACGGCACCGGCGCGTTTACTGCCAAGGCATCTGGCGGAGGCCTGGTGCTGCGCCGCAACCCGCGCGCGGCGCGGGGCGCCGCGTATCTGGAACAGATCACGCTCAAGCCAGCTGGGTCGATCGCCGACGCGCTGCGGGCATTCGAGACCGGAGAGGTGGACATTGGCTGGCTGGGTGACGGACTGCATCGCCGGCGTCCAGGCGCCCTGCCCTTCAAGGGACCGCAAGTGGGCTGGATTGTGCTGCGCACCGGCAGTCAGGCGGGCGCCTGGGCGGCGCCTGGTGTCGCCCAGAGCTTGGTCGATGGTTTGCCGCGCGGAAGCTTGACGCGTTTCGGCCTGAGCCCGACGGGCGGCGGCTCTACACGCTGGGGAGGCGGCGACGCGGAGCTCTCCGTCGACACCTCGGCGCCCTTCTTGGTGGAGGTGGCGGAGGCCATCGCCAGCACGCTGAGCCACAGCGGGAGCCAGATCCGCGTGGCGCGAGTCAGCGCTCAAGAGATCCAGCGGCGACGCCGCGCTGGAGCCTTTGCGCTGATGCTCGATGTCGTGAGGAACTTCGGTCTCGACACGGGCTTGAACAACTTGGCGCTGCTCACCGCTGCGAACCCCGCGTTGGCGAACCGCCCCCCGAAGCTCAGCGGCAGCACACCGGCCCAGCTAGCCCGTTCATTGCCGCTCGGAATCGTCGGTGAGCTACGCCCTGAGGGCTACGTAGCAGGGACCTGGCGGGCGCTGACGGCGTGGGACTTCGGTCGCGTCTACGTTCCGCGCAGCTGAGGCTCAGCGATCGGGCTCCACCAAGACGATGCTCGAGCCACCCGCAGGGCGGGTGTGAACGACGCGTGCGCCATGGGCACGTGCGATCACCTGCAAGGCGTCATAGGGCGTGACCCGCTTGAGCTCTGCGGTGACTTCGCCCGAGACACCTTCACCGATCACCAGGTTGAATCCACCTGCATGCGCCAGGAAGCGCAACGCCTCCTGCAGGTCGGCGCGGCGGAGCTTGACGTCGATGCGGCGCCGAGTGCCGGCGTGGGGCGCTGGGGCCTCCGCGGTGACGATACGCGTGATAGCAAAACGATCCGCGGCAGGTGCTGGCTCACGCAGCGTGCGACTGCTCGCGCCGGACACGCCGCTCGAGTCGGTTGCTTCGTCGCTCCCCGACTCGGGTGCTCCATAGCCCGCCAGTGCCTGGTCCATCTCAGCAGGGCTGGGAGCGCTCGAGGGCGCTGCGGCGGACTCCGACTGAGCTGCGGCGCACCCTCCCCCCAAAGAAGCCAGGAGGAGCAGCCAGCGACTCAACCGCCGCTCATTCCCGCGAGGAAACATCCGGGAGATCCTCCTGCAGGATACGGTCGCGCCCGCCGCGCTTCGCAGCGTAGAGGGCCTGATCGGCGCGCTCCACGAGCTCGCGAGTGACGAAATCCGTTTCGAGATCGGCGGACGCCACGCCACCGCTAAAGGTGATGGTGCGCTCATCTCCGGTGTTGAAGACCGCGGGTTGAGCCCTGAGCGCCTCCTGGATGCGTCGGCCGGCTGCGAGCGCAGCGGCGGCGTCGGTTCCGCGGAGCAACACGGCAAACTCTTCTCCGCCCAGGCGATAGGCATGGTCCGATCGACGCAGCGTCGCTTGAATGCAGTCGGACACCAGCATCAACACCCGATCGCCCTCGGCGTGTCCAAACAAGTCGTTGACGGATTTGAAGTGATCGATGTCGATCAAGAGTAAGCTCAGAGGCTCACGATGGCGCTCAGCAAACGCCGTCTCGCGGCTGAGCGCACGCTCGAAGTCGCGACGATTGGACAAGCCGGTGAGCGGGTCCGTCGTCGCTTGCTGTTCCGCGCGGCGAAGCCGCATGTTGACGTTGAACTCGCGGTGGCGCTTCTCTACCTTCGCCTTCACGCGGGCGACCAACACAGGGCCGCGGTAAGGCTTGGCGAGGTGATCGTAGGCGCCATGCTGGATGCCTCGAATCACATCCTCTTCGTCGTTCGCGTGGGCAGTGAGCAGCACGACAGGGATCCCCGAGGTCTCGGGATCGGAGCTCAGGCGAGCAAGCACCTCGTAGCCGTCCATGACGGGCATCATCACGTCGAGCACGATCACGGAAATGTTCCCAGGCGACTCGCGCACTGCGTCCAACGCCTGCTGGCCATCCTCCGCTTCGACGATGCGCATGCCGGCGCGAGACAGCCAGCGCGACGTCAGCAGGCGGGTTGCTGCATCGTCGTCCACCACCAGCACGGTATCGGGCGGTGGAGGCAGCGAGAGACTGCTGGGCGGCGGTGTGTCGTGGCGGGTCATGTCGGGCGCCGCAGCCGGAGCTAGAGCCCCGGCCGCGAACTAAACCCGGAGTATACAATCAGCGGGGCTGCATCCGCAGCGCCGCATCCAAACGGATGCATTCTCCGTTCAACATGCTGTTTTGCACGATGTGGAGGGCGAGATCCGCGTACTCCGCTGGATTTCCCAGGCGGGGCGGGAACGGCACGTTGGCGGCGAGGGCGGCGCGCGCCTCCTCCGGCAGACCAGCCAGCATGGGCGTGTCGAAGAGCCCCGGCGCGATGGAAACGAGGCGGATCCCCGAGCGCGCGAGTTCACGAGCGATGGGCAGCGTCATGCCGACGACACCGGCTTTCGATGCGCTGTACGCGGCCTGACCGATTTGGCCATCGAAGGCCGCGATGGATGCGGTGGTGACAATCACTCCACGCTCGCCACCAGCGTCGGCTTCGCCCTCGGTCATCGTCTGAGCGCACAGGCGGATCATGTTGAACATGCCCACCAAGTTCACGTTGACCGTCAGCGCGAACAAGTCGAGGGGGAACGGGCCGTGCTTGCCCAGCGTGCGCATGGCGGTGCCGATGCCAGCGCAGCCGACTGCGATGTGCAGCCCGCCAAGCTCCTTGGCGACAGCGATCGCTGCCTGCATCTGCGGCTCGGAAGTGACGTCGGTCTCGACGAAGCGAACCTTGTCACCAAGCTCCTTCGCCAGCGCCTCGCCGACGTCCTTCGCCTTGTCTGCGATCACGACGCCCTTCGCGCCGGCCGCCAAGAGGGCGCGCACCGTCGCCGCGCCGAGTCCTGAAGCACCACCCGTAACCAGAGCAACCTTGTCCTGAACTTTCACACTAACCTCCAACGCGAGGGTCCCTCGCTCGTACTTTCTTAGGCGGCCACCGGTCGTTAGCCGGATGGCGCAAATGCGTTTCCGCGGTGAATCGGCTCCGGCGGGACCGCGGTCGTTGCCGGACCTCAGCTATTGCGCTCGATAGGCGCGCAGCACCTCTTTTTTTTTTGGGGGGGGAGGCGCGATGTTCGCACGCCGTCACAGCGTGAGCGCACTTATTCGGGCAGCTCCTCCGGCATACCCACGTCACCACCATTCTTGACGAACTCGATGATCGCGGTGGCGAGCGCGGCGTCGGCCTTCTCGCACTTCTTGCTCACGGTGCCCATGCTGGCGCCTTTGCACTCCTGGCGGCGCTTTTGATACGCGGCGTCGATCTTCGCGTCGTCGCGCAAGGAGTCCCGCATCTTGCCGCCTAGGTGCTTCCAGTTGAGGGTCGGGTACTTTGCCACCGGAGGCAGCTTGGTGGTCAGCTCCTCGGGAGCGAGCGTGACGCACGAGCCATCCCAGCGCAGGGCGTCGTAGCCGCCCATCCCACTGACTTGCATGCCACCCTTGGGGGGCGTGCGCTTGGCCAGGATGATGACCTCTTCGTCGAACACCAGGTAGTCATCGGAAGCGCTTGCACCGCCCGACGCGTTCCAGGCCTTCGTCTTGCGGGTGAGGTATCCGCGGGTAAACGGCGTTCCCTTGCGGAACAAATTGAGCGCTACCCCCATGTACGTCCCTTTGCACAGGCGCTCGACGAAGCCTTTGGGCGGTACGCAGACTTCAGCCTTGGCATCGGCGCACGCTTTCGGGATCCCGGCAGGTGCCTCCTCTACCTCGGGCTCTGCGGCGGCCTCCGGCTCGGGCGCCGGCTCGGCGTGCTTGGCCTCGGCGACGGGAGCCGGCTCGGGCGGCGGCGCAGGCTCCGGGGCGGACCCGCCGCAACCCGATGCGATCAACGAAAGCGACACGAGACAGGCGAATGTAGTGCGCATCGCCAAAACCAAACCGGATCGCAAGGTGGCGTCAACCGCGAGCCCACGGGCTCCCGGTGACGGGGCTGTATCGATTGGCGGATGCCCGCGAGATCACTCGACCGTGACGGTCTTTGCGAGGTTCCGGGGCTGATCCACGTCGGTGCCCTTGAGGTCGGCGACGTAGTAGGAGAGCAGCTGGAGCGGGAGCACAGTGAGGAGCGGGAGCACCGCCTCGGGCGCGGCGGGGATTGGCAGACAGTAGTCAGCGAGCTCCGCAGCTTCCTCGTGCCCCTCGGTCACGACCGCGATCACCTGGCCGAGGCGCGCCTTCACTTCTTGCACGTTGGAGGCCGTCTTCTCGTACTGGTTGTCCTTCGGCATCACGACCACGACGGGCATGTTCTCGTCGATCAGCGCGATGGGGCCGTGCTTCATCTCGCCGGCCGCGTAGCCCTCGGCGTGGGCGTAGGAGATTTCCTTGAGCTTGAGCGCGCCTTCGAGCGCGATCGGGAAGCCGAGGCCACGGCCGAGGAACAGCATGTGCTCCGCGTGCATGAACTTGCGGGCGACGTCTTGCACCGTGTCCGCATGCTCGAGCACCTGGCGCATGCGCTCGGGGGTCTCCACGAGCGCTTGAATCAACGCGTCGGCGCGGTCTTGAGCGAGCTTTCCGCGCGTCCGCCCGATGTAGATCGCGAGCATGAGCAGGGCGACCAGCTGGGTGGTGAAGCACTTGGTGGACGCGACGCCAATCTCGGGACCGGCGTGGGTGTAGAGCGCGCCGTGGCTCTCGCGCGGAATGGCGCTGTCGAGCACGTTGGCGATGGCCAAGACATGCGCGCCGGCTTCCTTGGCTGTGCGCACCGCGGCGAGCGTATCCGCCGTCTCTCCTGATTGGCTCACGGCGATGACGAGATCGCGGTCTGTGAAGACCGGCTCACGATAGCGCACCTCGCTGGCGAGCTCCGTTTGCGCGGGGATACGCCCGAGAGCTTCGATCCAGTAACGCCCGTTGAGACATGCATGGTAGCTGGTGCCGCAGGCGAGCAGGTACACGCGGTCGACCTTCTGGAGGGTCTCCGGATCGAGGCCGAGCTCCGCAGCGACGAAGGTGCCTTCTTCGCGGATCACACGGCCACGCAGCGTGTCCTCGACAGCGCGAGGCTGCTCGTAGATCTCCTTCAGCATGAAGTGCTTGAAGCCGCCCTTCTCCGCCTGGACCGGGCTCCAGTCGATGCGCTTCGGCTTGCGCTCCACGGGTTTGCCTTCGACGGTTTCAATGCGGTAACCGCCCGCTTTGAGCTCGGCCATCTCGCCGTCTTCCAGAAACAGCATGTGCCGGGTGTGCTCGAGCAGCGCCGGAATGTCCGAGCCGCACAGCATCTCTCCCTCACCCACTCCGATCACCAGCGGCGACGCGCTCTTCGCAACCACCAGCACATCTGGAGACTGCTTCGAGACGACGGCGAGGGCGTATGCACCACGCACACGGCCGAGCGCCTCCCGAACCGCGTCGAAGAGCGACTGCTTGCCTCCTGCAAACGCCTTGTTGACCAGATGCGCTGCAATCTCGGTATCGGTGTCGGAGGAGAACTTCACGCCTTCCGCCTCGAGCTCGCGCTTCAGCTCGACGTGGTTCTCGATGATGCCGTTGTGGACTACGGCAACGTCGCCCGCTTGATGGGGATGCGCGTTGGGCTCGCTGGGGCGCCCGTGCGTCGCCCAGCGGGTGTGCCCGAGGCCCGTTGCACCTTGAAGCGGCCGCGAGTCGAGGGCGCGCGCCAGGTTGTTCAGTTTCCCCACGGCACGAACGATGTGGATGTCGTCGCCGTCGTGCACAGCAAGTCCGGCGGAGTCGTAGCCGCGATACTCCAGCTTACGCAGCCCATCGATCAGAATGGGAGCAGCCTGTTGCGTGCCGACGTAGCCAACGATTCCACACATGCCTTGCCTCTTTCCTTGCGCTCTCGAGCCTGGGGACGCTCGCGCACCTCAGCTCTTGAGGCGCCGCTGCGTAAGCCAAGGTGGTGATACGAACCACCCAGCATGCCGTGTGGTAGCGTCCCGCGCTGGCTGCGGCAATCGGCGATCAGTACGGATTGTCGCCAGACGGCGGCTGCGGCTGAGCAGGTGGCTGCGGCTGAGCTGGCGCAGCTGGAGGCTTTGGCGCAGGGAACGCAGCGGTTGGCTTTGCCGCGGGCTCTGCAGGGGCGGGCGCGGGGGCGGCGGCTGTCGGTTTGGCGGCCGGCTTGCTCGCAGGTTTCGGGGCTGTGACAGCGGGCGCGGTCACCGTGGGCGGAATCACACTCGGCGCTGTCGGCTCTTCAACCTTCGGCTCCTCAACCGGAGCCGACATCTCCTCCGAACCAGCGGTAGCCGCGGGTTCCGCCGCGGAAACTCCGTCGTCTGGCGCGGCAGGTCGGTCGGGCGGAGTCTCAATCGACTGACCAGCGCTTGCGCTGGGCTCCGGCGCCACGCCGGACGTGTGATCGCCCATGAACTTGGTGACGATCACAAACGCAAGGAGCCCTACAGCCGCAACCAGTCCGAGCTTGGCGATGGGCGGCAGGCCCGCCTTCTTCTTCGCGCTGGCCGTTCCGGGAGCGGAGTCACGATCGTCGTCGTCGTCCTCGGACGAAGCCTTCGACTTCGAGCTGACTTGGGGCGCGGCCGCCTTCTTCTTCGGGGCCTCAGGGACCTCGCGGGTGGGCAAGCCGTGCGCCTTGGCGCGCTCGCTCTTGGCCCGCTGCTGCTTGCGCTGTTTCCGCGAGGTTTTCTTTGCTGCCATTTCGCTCAGCCGTTGAGCGCTTCGGCGCCGCCGATGATTTCCATCAGCTCGGTGGTGATGGCCGCCTGACGCGCGCGGTTGTACTGCAACGTCAGCGAGCCGATCATGTCACCGGCGTTCTTCGTCGCCGAGTCCATCGCGGTCATACGGGCGCCGAGCTCCGAAGCCATCGACTCGTAGAGCGCGCGCAGGATGCTGATCTCGATGTACATCGGCACCAAACGGTCCATCAGCGCGGCCTTGTCGGGCTCGAAGATGAACTCGACGTCGTCGGTCTCGTTAGGGATCTCCGACTCCTCGACGCTCGGCAAGCCGAGGGGGAACAACGGCTCCGCCTTGACGATCTGGGTCATGGCGCTCTTGAACTCGTTGTACACGATGTAGATCGCGTCGACCTTTCCCTCGAGGTACGGGCGCAGCAGCGTGCGCGCGATGCCTTGAGCGGCGTCGAGGTTGAGGTTGTCCCAGGTGCCTTCGAAGACGTGGAACAGCGGCGCGCCGCGGCGCTTGAAGTAGTCGCGCCCCTTACGGCCAACGGTCGCGATCTGGACCTCTTGGCCTTCGGCGGTACGGCGCTTCCACTCGCGCTCGGCGAACTTGTTGAGGCTCGAGTTGAATGAGCCGCAGAGACCGCGATCGCTCGTTACCACGAGGAAGAGTACGTT
The DNA here is from genome assembly GCA_020633205.1 of Polyangiaceae bacterium. NCBI lineage: Bacteria > Pseudomonadati > Myxococcota > Polyangiales > Polyangiaceae > Polyangiaceae bacterium. The sequence continues at coordinate 267,468 of JACKEB010000018.1, read as the reverse complement.
CTTCTCTTCACGCGGCTTGAGCAGCGGATGGTCGAGGCCGGCCTCGCCCGCCGCGGACACCACTTCGCGCAACACGTGGCCCGTGCGCACGGCGTAGGGACGCATCGCAGTGATGCGCTGCTGCGCGCGATTCAAGCGGGCACCCGCGACCATCTTCATGGCGCGGGTGATCTTCTGCGTGGATTTTACGCTCGAGATGCGCTTGCGGATTTCCTTGAGGTTAGCCAAGGCTTCAACCCTTCTTGGAGGCCACGAAGCCCTTGACGAACTTCTTGATCACCTTGTCGAGCTTCTTGGTCAGGTCGTCATCGAGCTTCTTCTTCTCGGTGATGTCCTTCCAGATGCTCGCGTGCTTCTCGTCGATGTGCAGGAACAGCTCCTGCTCGAACGCCTTGAGCGACTCGACGGGCAGGTTGTCCAAGAAGCCCTTGGTACCCGCGTAGATGATCACGATCTGACGCTCGACCTGCTGAGGCACGTACTGACCCTGCTTGAGGATCTCCGTGAGGCGCTTGCCACGCTCGAGCTGAGCGCGGGTCGCGGCGTCGAGGTCGCTCGCGAACTGGCTGAACGCCGCCATCTCGCGGTACTGCGCGAGGTCGAGACGCAGGGTACCGGCGATGCTCTTCATCGCCTTGATCTGCGCGTTGCCACCGACGCGGCTAACGGAGATACCGACGTTGATGGCAGGGCGAACGCCCGAGTAGAACAAGTCGCTCTCGAGGAAGATCTGCCCGTCGGTGATCGAGATCACGTTGGTGGGGATGTACGCCGAGACGTCACCTGCCTGGGTCTCGATGATGGGCAGCGCCGTCAACGAACCGCCAGAGTGCGGGTCACGCTTGATCTCGAGGTCTGCGCTGTTGGCCATGCCCTTCAGGGACTCCTTGGCCGCGTGCTCGCCTTCCTCACCGATGTGAGCCTTGCCGTCTTCCCCGCGGAAATCCCAGTCGCCCGCGGGCACTTCGGTGCCCTTCTTCACGACGAAGTAGCGCTCGCCCATCTTGGCGGCGCGCTCGAGTAGGCGGGAGTGAACGTAGAACACGTCACCGGGGTAAGCTTCACGGCCCGGCGGGCGGCGCAGCAAGAGCGACATCTGACGGTAAGCAACAGCCTGCTTCGACAAGTCGTCGTAGATGCAGAGCGCGTGACGCCCGGTGTCGCGGAAGAACTCGCCGATGGTCACACCGGTGTACGGCGCCAGGAACTGCAACGGCGCGGCCTCGGTCGCAGAAGCGACGACGACGGTCGTGTACTCCATCGCGCCGAACTTCGAGAGGCGGTCCACAACCTGGGCAACCGTCGAAGCCTTCTGGCCGATGGCGACGTACACGCACTGCACGCCCTTGCCCTTTTGGTTGATGATGGTGTCGAGGGCGATCGCCGTCTTGCCCGTCTGACGGTCGCCGATGATCAGCTCACGCTGACCACGGCCGACAGGGATCATCGAGTCGATGGCCTTGAGACCCGTCTGCAGGGGCTCCTTGACGGGCTGACGACCAATGATGCCGGGCGCCTTGAGCTCGATGCGGCGACGATCCTTGGACTCGATGGGGCCCTTGCCGTCGATGGGCTGACCGAGCGCGTTCACCACGCGACCGAGCAGAGCTTCACCGACGGGTACGTCAGCGATACGCCCGGTGCGCTTGACGGTGTCGCCCTCGCGGACCGAGGTCGCGTTGCCAAGGACGGCTACACCGACCGAGTCTTGCTCGAGGTTCAGCACCAGGCCGTACACCTCGCCCGGGAACTCGACCAGCTCACCCGCCATCGCGCCTTCGAGGCCGTAGAGACGCGCGATACCATCGCCCGTGGTGAGAACCGTGCCGGTCTCCATGACCAGGGCTTTGCGGTCGAAGTTTTGGATTTGCTTCTTGATGATCTGGGAGATCTCGTCGGCGCTGAGCTGCATGGTTTTTTTCCGTGAGCGAATGCTCTGGTTGGAGGCTGGGGTCTGGCGTTCAGACGGCTGGTTAGTTGTTTGCCCTGTCAGCCGCGACTGGCGACATCAGGCTTGAGGTTTGGATGTGTGACTCGCGCTAGAGAGCGCGTGCGCCCTCAGGCGTTGAGCAGCTGGCGCTCGAGGTCGTTCAAGCGACCACGCAAGCTGCCATCGATGGTGTTGTCGCCGATACGCGTGATCACGCCAGCGATGAGCGAAGCGTCTTGCTCCTTGGTGATCTGCACCTTCTTGCCGGTGGACTTCTCGAGCTGCGCCTTCAGCTTGCTGTAGTACGCCTCGCCGAGCGGACCGGCGCTGATCACCGTGGCGCGAATGACTCCGGCCTTCTCGTCAGAGAGCGTGGCCAAGCGACGCGCGATGTCCGGCAGTGCGACCAAACGACGCCGCTGCGCGATGTAGCGCACGCTGTTCACCGCGAGCTGGTTCAGGCCGAGCTTGGAAGCGACGTCCTTGAGGATCGACTCGCGCTTCTCTTCCGTGACCAGCGGGTTGTCCAAAACGGCGCGCAGCTCCTGGCTCTCGCTGTAGACGGTCGCGAGCTTGGTTAGCTGGTCGGCGACCTGCGTGAGCTGTCCGGCTTCGTCGGCCAGCTCGTAGATGGCCTTCGCGTAGCGCTCTGCAATGGCTCCGGCGCTCATGCCTGGCCTCCCTTTGCGTTGACTGCCTGCTCCAGGCTGGTCAGGTATTCATCGGCGATGCGCTGCTGATCGCTGCTGGAGAGTTGCTTGGTCAGGAGCTCGCCGGCGGTGCTCACCGCGGCGCGCACCGTCTCGCGCATCAGATCTTCACGCGCTGCCTTGATCTCTTGCTCGATCAAGAGCTTGGCCTCGCGCTCCATGCGGTCACGACGCTCCTTCGCTTCCCGGAGGATTTGCTCGCGTTCGGCGTGGGCTGCTTCGCGCATCTCGCGGCGGACGCGGTCAATTTCCTCGTCCAGGTGCTTGAGCTTGTCTTCGTACTGCTTCAGGGAGGCGGCCGCTTCCTTCTTCATCTTCGCGGCGTCGTCCATGCCCTTCATGATGTCCTGCTTGCGCTTCTTCAGGCCTTCCTTGATGCTCGGGCCGAGCAGCTTGAAGAGGATGAAGTAGAGCAGGATGCTGTTCAGCACGAGCGCCGAAACCGGCGGTGCCATGCCCTTGGGGCGTGCGATCAACGTCGGGTGGTCGATCTCATCGGACTCGTAGACGTTGCCGTAGAACCAGTTGATGCCGTGGTGCTCGCCACCGTGGGCGGCGCCATGGCCACCTTCTTCGTGGCCACCCTCAGCCGCTAACGCCGCGGCGGGAGCCAGGAGCAGCAGCGCAAGCTGTAGGATTGCGAAAAAGCGCTTCATCAGACCTGCCTCCCCAAGACCTTGGTGGCGATCTCGCCGGCCAGCGCGTTGGACGCCTTGCCGAGCTCGAACTGGATCTCCTTGCTCTCCTCTTCGAGGCGCTGGCGTCCGTGCTCGACGATCTTCGTCACAGCGGCCCGTGCTTCAGCGAGGATCTCAGCCTCGAGCTTCGCCGTTTCCGTGCGTACCTTCTCGCGCTCCTCGGCGGCGACGCGGTTCACGCGATCGAGCTCTGCCTCGTACTTGCGCAGTAGCTCACCGGCCTCTTCCTGCATCTTGCGGGCTTCGGCGCGAGCGCCATCCGTGCGCTTCTCTCGCTCTTCAAAGACCTTCAACACGCGGTCGAAGAGCAGGTTCTTCAACAGCACCGCCAAGGAGGCGAAGATCACCATCTGGGGGATGAAGGTGATGAGCAGGTCGACTTCAATACTCGCCAACATGCGCGGACCGGGCAGCAGCGAACTCAAATCGCTGATTCCGGGTAGGGCGGTGGCGGTGATTCCGAGGGAGGGCATCCTAATGAAAACCTTCGACTTTCGGGATTGGCAGGTGGGGTGCCGTTCAAAGCTGGGCTAGGCGGCTCGACACGTCGCAAATGACGTGGCTCCGGGCCCTTGTAGGCGCGCGGCTCCTACCACCTCAGGCCCGGGGAGTCTAGGCGGTGCGACGCCTCGCGTAATCACTGCGTCAATTCGCCACCAAGCGCCTCCGCAGCGTCCTCGAGGGGTTGTGCGAGGGAGTCGGGGTCGTGAAGCTGCCATTCAGGTGTGACTGCAACGCTCCTCACCCCCAACCGATCCAGTCGCTGCAGCTGCGCCTCGAACCGAGGCTTCTCGGGATGAGACGGAAACACATCGAGCAGGGGCATTAGAGCGAACGCCCGCTCCAGTACTCGAGGATGGGGCAACGTGAGCTGAGGGAGTTCGAGCGCCGGTCCGTCACTCCACAAGAGATCGAGATCCAAGGTGCGGGGCCCCCAGCGTTCTCGACGCTCGCGACCGTGGTTGCGCTCAATCTGCAGCGTATTTTCCAGCAATGCCGGCGCGCTTAGGGAGCTCTCGAGGAGCACGGCGGCGTTCAGGAAGTCGGGTTGAGCAGGCCCGATGGGTGCTGTCTCGTACACCCCGGAGCTTGCGACGACGCGTCCCAACACCCCAAGCGCCTCGCGAGCGCTGCGCAGCGTCGCCAGACGATCGCCGAGATTGGTTCCGAGTCCGACGACGAACAGCACGCGCCTCTCATGCGCGCTCATGGCCGGGAGCTCAAGTCAAACATCGGCGGAATGGGCGGTACGGCGCGCATCGCTGTGTTATCGAATCGCCATGTCCTGGCTTGGCCTCACTCACGGGGAGGCGTTCGTCGTCGTGTTCGTGCTGGTCGTCGTGGTTGCCGCTCCGTGGTTCCCGAAGGCCGGTGCCTGGATCGCGGATCGCCTCATGGGCAGCGACCCCGACAAATAGTGCACGAAGCCGACTCGCCTTCGGAAAGGACCGAGGCGTTCCAGGGTGATCGGGGGGTGAGAGCCGCTGCTGCTCCACCCGCGCTGATCCGCGCTGATCCATGTGGCGATTGAGTGGCAACGGGCGCCAGGCCGTGAGTAGTATGCTGCCGTGGTGCGGGAAGAATCGGGAAACGGCGGCCCGCCATCCGAGCCTCCGATGTCCGATCCTCGGGCCTCGTCCGGACCTCCGCTGATCTTCGTCAGCGATGCGTCAGCCGAGGCAGAGCGGCTGACCAAGGCGTTACGCGAGCGCGGCTACCTGGTCGTCGATGTGCCGCTCTCCATGCTGGTCAACCGCGTCGCGGTCCAGCGACCTGCGTTGATCTTGTGCGACGTCGACGCGGACGCGGCGCTCGAAACCACACACCGCTTGCGCGACGTGCCGGGCGGCAGCGGCGTCGATTTGATCTTCTTGGGTGAGTCGGGGCGCACGTTGAACGAGATGGCCGACGCCGTGATCCACGAGTCGAGCGGCATCTTCATTCGCCCAGTCGACACCTATGCGCTGCTCCGCAAGGTCGAGGCGCTGATCGGTCCGCCGCCGGTGCAGATCATCTCCAGTCACCCGCCAGGCAGCCGCAGCGAGACGCCCTCTTCGCCTCCCCTCAGCGCGCCCCCGCTGAGCCCGCCGCACTCGCACCGTCCGCTGATCACGCCAAGCGCACCTCCGCCAAGCACCCCCGAGGTGCTACTCGATCGCCGTTCTTTCGTGCCGCGCGGAAGCAATCCCCCGCTGTCGGAGCGCGACCCCCGTGGCTTCAATCAGGGAGACGTAGCGCTGGTTGAGCCGACCTACGCCGTTCCGAGCTCGAGGCCACCCGCGTCGAGCCAGCACCCGGACTTGGCGATGCCGAGCCTGCCTCCGCCGGTCCCTCTTGGCGTCAGTCTAGACGCCGAGTCCCTTGATAGCTCCGAGCCCGCGATCGCCCACGCTGGGATGAGCCCGGACCTCGAGAGCCTCCTCGCGCGGGCAGAGCAGCGAGTTTCCCAGACGAACAACGGCTCCGCCGGCAGCACGAGCTCACCTCCCCCGCGGCTGTCGCCGGAGGAGGAAGTCGACGCCGTGCTCCCACCCGATGTGCTCGCGGCGCTGGACGACCCTCTCGACGAGGAGGGTGATCTGGATGATGAGTCGTCCGCCGGCTCGCGAGTGTCCCACGGCACGCGCACGGGTTCCGAAGGCGGGCGCGATGGCACCAGCGCCAAAGAAGGCACTGGCGCGCGCGAAGGCAACAACGCCAAAGAACCGAGCACCAATCGCTTTTCCGCAGGGCAACCATCCGGCGAGGAACCCGCTGATTCGAGCGACGCCGCCACTGGAGCGCAGCTCGGCGCGCGTGGGAGTGATCGCCCCGGGCTCTTCGGCGACGCTCCCCGCACCGGCATCACGGGGATGCAGGCCCCGAACTCCACGACCGGAGTTGGGGATGTCACCGGCGCCAGGGGCGTGACCACGACCGGGTTCGTGCCTCCGCCGCCCGTTTCCCCACGGCATAATCCTTACCCAGACGACTCGGCGCGCCGAGCGACCACGCCTCCACCTCCCCGCCCCAAGGACTCCGCCCCGCCGGAAAAGACCGGCCTGGGGCAGCCCCCTGAGCGGGATTTCGAGCGAGCGCTGGACACCGGGCGCGGAGCGCCTGGACTGGCGCCGCCACGTGTCCCCTGGGACGGGCACATCGAAGCGCCCGCCGTCTCTGAAGGCGAGCGCAGCCCCGCGACCACCGCCGAACCCCGATGGTCCCCGCTCAGCGCAGACCAAGCGCCAACCGTACCGCCGCCGGCGATGAGCGATGCAGAGCCCGAGTCGCGGTTGCCGACGCCCCCGCCGCTCCCTGTGATGCCGGTAACACTGGGAGAGCGGCCCCCGGCGACGACGAGGATGGCACGGCCCCTCGAGCGAGAGCGCGCGCCAACCCCACCTCCAGCGGCACCCCCCGCTGCGCTCGAAGTGCCAGAGGTACTTCGGGAGGGCGACGCGGTCCGCGTGCTTTCGCGCGCGGTAAGGGCCCGTTTCAGCGGCGCGCTAGCATTCGAGAACGACGCGGGGATTCGGCGCGTCGTTTTGCGCGACGGCGACTTCGTGACTGCCGCGTCAAGCATCCACGCGGAAACATTGCTGGCTTTTCTGGTAAAGCGCGGAAGCATTTCCCAGGACGTGGCGACCCAGCTGGGGCGTCGCTTGCCACCTTTCGGTCGCCACGCAGGCGCCGCGCTGATCGCCCACGGCCACCTGCGTCAGGACGACCTGTGGCCCGTGTTGAGATCTCACGCGGAGTGGGTGCTCACCCACACCGCGTCCATGACTCAAGGCGGCGCGGAGGTAGAAGAAGACATCCCCGGTCGACTTGAAGCAGAGCCAGCCGTGTTCGGCGGCGCAACCGGCGCTGAAGTCTTGGTGGAGGTGGTCCGCCGCGCCGTCTCCCCCTACGAGGCAGTACGTCGCCTGGGCGGGAACAATGCGCGCCTGGCTCCTGGGAGCCACCCAGAGCTGCTCGGGGAGTGCGCCCTCGATGAGCGCGAGGTGCAGCTGATCAACCGCGCGCAAAGCAACACGGTGCGCGAGGTCTTGGACAGCGCGGGCAACGATCATTTTGCGCCAGTGCTCTACGCCCTGCTCGAGCTCGGTGTGTTGGAGAGCCTTGGCCCAGCGCGCCACTCGGAGCACCCTGAAGCCGTCGAGGTGGATCGCCTCGACGATGAAGCAGTGCGTGAGCGAGTGGTCGCGAGACGCCGACTGGTGGACGAGGCGGACTACTTCACCTTGCTAGGGCTTGCTCGAGACGCCACCGCCTACGACATCCGCCGAGCTTATTTGGAGCTGCGCCGCGAGTTCGAGCCGAACCGCATGCTGACCGCTCGAGTTGCGGATCTGGCGGACGACGTCCACCTGATCGTCGAGGTGCTCGACGAAGCCTACGATGTGCTGCGGGACGACGTGCGACGGGAACGTTACCGACGCGCCATCCAGGCCACCCCCTACTGACACCTGCGTCGGCAACCTTCGAAACCCGCAGCAAACAAACCGCGGGTATCACCTGATGGTCGCAAAGGGCAGCACCAGCAGTCGACCAGCAGCGGCGCCCACCAACGGCAGCATGCGGAACCGCTAGCGGCTGTGCGCGCACAACCCACATGGAAAGACTCTCCTCCTGACCGCTGAGTCTGGCTGCTCTGAACGGATTCCGCGTTGGCGAAACAGCTCGAAGGGCTCGTCCGAAAAAGACAGCGCTGTGGTAATCTTCACGCTGTCAGAGTTCCGATAGAGGCGCTCTGAGCTGCTTGGTTCCCACCGCATCGTGCCGTCACAGGTCGGTGCGGCGTCTCGAAACCCTTCCCGGAAGATACTCCAGACATGAAGCATCTTGCTTGCACGCTGGCCACCAGCGGCCTGCTCTTGTTCTCTAGTCAAGCGTTTGCTCAAGACGGCGGCATGCCCGATGGCTCCGCTGACGGCGGGCCCCAACTCGATCCGGGCGAAGTGCTCGCGATGTACTGCGAAGACGTCGAGCTCGACTGCACGACGGCGCCGCTGCACTACGACAAGACCATCGATCTCCCGTTCGCGTTCGACTGGGACACGGGCTGGATCCCGAACGGCTCGGACTTGCAGGTCCGCTTCTTCGTCAAAGTCCCCGCGGAAACGCGAGTCGCTCTAGACGGCAACTTACAGACGGAGTGGCCGCCGGCGCTGCGTCACCTGACGCCGGGGCTACGCAATGGCGGTTACCTGTCCTTCGACTACGGGCTCGAAGTGGGTGCCGAGGCGAAGTTCGACGTGAGCGTGCTGGGAGTACACGTCAAATGGCAGGGCGACATCCCGTTCATTCCTCAGGTGGACTTCCACCTGCAGCGCCAGAAGACCTTCGACTCTTGGGCCTTCGATGGCAGCCCCCCCGCGCAAGCATTCACTGACGAGTTCCGCTTGCTCGAGGTGAACCTGGCAGGGCTCGCCGGGATCCCGAGCCAGCTCGGCAAGGGCGGCGTCGCGCTGGACGTCTACGGTGAGCTGTCAGCCGTCTACACCACCGAGCGCATCGTGGTGGAGCCCGCGAACAAGGACATCGAGGACAAGGGCGACTCAACAAACAGCGACTTCCTCGGCGGCGCATTCGCCGAGTTCGACGTCTGGCCCGAAGGCAACGTCAGCTACACCGGCGCGATTCACCTGGTGCCGACGTTCTTCATCGAAGTCCTGGGCTTCGACTTCGACATCCCGATCATCGACTACCCGATCGACTTCCCCCTCGGCGATCAGAAGTTCGTCTTCGACCCGGTGCGGGTCCACGTTCCGCTGCCCGACATCCCGACGCCAGCGAACAACGTGATCGATTTCGGCAGCGTGACCGTGGGCGACCGCGCGGCGCAGACGCTGACGCTCGAGAACAACGGCGAGGCCAAGGCGCGCGTCACTGGTTTCCTCGGGGCAACGAACGCGGAACACTTCACGCTCCTATCCGCCAACGAGTACATCGAGTCGATGCAGACGGGAGACCTGAACCTGCGCTTCAACCCGAAGAAGGCGGGCAGCTTCAGCACCGAGGTGACGCTGGTCACCAACGACCCAGACAATCGCTTCATCACCTACACCCTCAAGGGCACGGGCGTTGGCCAGGACTTGCCGGAGTATCCGGGAGGTACTGGCGGCGGAGCGAATGGTGGCGGGAGCGCCGGCCCCGGCGCCCAGGACGCCTCGGGCTGCGGCTGCCGTACCGTTGGCAGCAGCGCGACTGGTTCTTCACCCCTCAACTCCTCGAACTCCGCCGGGCTGCTCGTTGGCCTCGGCTTCGCTTTCTTGATCGGTCGCCGGCGGCGTTTCCCCAAGGCAAACGCCTAACTCCCCCAACTTAGCCGCCCCAGACCCTCTTCGTTTCCGTATAGAAAGGCCTAGCATGTTGCACCTTCGTCGTTCCGCCCTCAGCCTCAGCTCCCTTGGCGCCGCTGCTTTCCTAGCGTCGCTGGTCTACAGCCCCAACGCATCCGCCCAAGCCTGCGACCCGAGCACGCTCTTGTGCTCCGTGGATACGATTCAGCCCCATGTCGAGGGGAATGAGCGCTTGCCGAATCCCTTCGATACAGGCTGGCTACCGAAGTGCAACCCAGCGACACCCGACGGTCACTGCGATGCCGAGGATCTGCAAATCACCGCGCGAATGGCTTTCGACCCCATCGGCGGCGGAGAAAGTGCGACCCCACTCTTCAAGGTCGAGATGCCGAAGGAAGCGACCCTCCAAGCAGAGTGGCCAACCACGGACTACTTCGAGATCAGCCTGAAGCCCGCCACAACGGCCGCCGGAAAGTTCACCGTCACACATACCATCACCCCTGAGTTTGGGCTCTTCATGAACCTGAGCGTTATCGGGCTGGGAAAGACGGAGGTGGTGATCGATGCCACAGATCTCGTCAACCTCCTGCCCGGCGCTAAGTTCAACTACACGGCGAGCGGGACCACCAGCTTCAAGCCGTGGGCGTTTGACCCGGTCATGGTCAACGTTGCGGGAAAGGATTTGGCCAATAGCCAACTATTCGCCATCACGTTTCAGCAACTCGGAGAACTGGTTGGCTCGGGGAGCTTTCAGGACGTGATCACTGGAAGCTTCAGCTTCAACGCGACCACTGACACCGACTTCGTCTACCAGACCACACTGATCGACGTGATCGGCGGTCTCGACGTGATCGACTCGGAGACCGCGACCACCCGCATTCCGATGGTCGATGCCAACTACCTCGAGTTTACCGTAGTTCCCCAGGGAACATTGACCTATACCGGCACCCTCGGGATGAAGCCGGTCATCAACGTAAGTTCTGTCGCTGGCATCCCCATTTCTTTGCACTTCCCGATCAACGTCGGGCTCGATTTTCCGTACCAGTCCGACCCGCTCAAGGTCACGTTCCCAACTGAGATCGTCCATATTCCTCTGCCCAACGTCTTCGTGCCATCGAGCTTCGTGGACTTCGGCGCGGTGGACACCGGCAACAAGACAGACAAGAAGATCGTCATCGACAACACGGGCGAGTTGGGAGCGACGCTGGAGTTTTCGAGTTCTGATCCCCAATTCACCACTGGCGGTGTCACCTCCACGCAAGTCGGCCCAGAACAAACCTACGACCTGAGCGTCTCCTTCCGCCCAACGAAGCCCGGGCAGCAGAAGGCGACCATCACCGTGAAGAGCAACGACCCGGACAGCCCGGAGCAGACCTTCGAGGTGATTGGCTACGGTCAGGGTGACCCGCTGCCCGAAGATCCGGGCAACAGCGGCGGTGCCGGCGGTGGTGGCGGCTTCACGCCTACCGGCGGCAACACGACGGAGGACAGCGGCTGTGGCTGCCGGATTCCCCAGGGAACCAATGGCAGCTCGGCGGCGGGCCTACTCGCGATGGCCGGTCTCGCCATGCTGCGCCGGCGCCGCAAGCAGAGCAAGCGCGCCTGAGCCAGAGGGCCGAACAGCTTCGAGAGGCGGCGCGCAAGCGCCGCCTCTCGGCGTTTTGTGGCGATGGCATCACGCGGAGACCTCGCGGATCCAGAAGCCACAACACTTGGTGTGCCGAGCGCGCAAACTCCCGCTAAGATGCCGATATGGCCAGGGCTTGGGGAGCGTGGGCGGTCGCGGCGTTGCTCGTGGGATGCGGCACGGAGGAGAGCCAACCGGCCCCGCAACACGCAGCGGGCACTGGCGGCGGTGGCGGCAGTTCGGGCTCAGGGGGTACCGTCGCGGGTGCTCCTAGCACGGGAGGAAGTGCCCAAGGCGGTGCAGGCGGCGTCGCAGGGAACGCCGCGGGCGGGACCGCTGGAGTTGGCGGAGCCGCTGGCACGGCTGGTACGAGTAGTGCGTGCGACGAGACGCTCGTCGGGAGTATCGATGGCACACCGGTGTCTGCAGGCGGGCCCTCCCTGTCCCTGTATAGCACGGTGAACAGTCACGAATGGAGCGTGATCCACTTCGGCGGGTATCACGCATTCGCATGGGGACCGGACCAAGTTCCGTTGCCGCACGGTATTGGACATGTGAGCGGCCCTGGAGGACGCCAGTATTGCGCTGACGCGACAAGCCTATCGGCAGACTTGCAGTTCGCCCCTGGCTTCACCGCGGATATCCACTACGCGGGGTTCACCTCCCTCGGCTCGTGCGATGACCTCAACGGACAGACCTACACAGTGGACATCTGCACGACTGACCTGGGTGGCGCACCGACTGCTAGCTGCCCTTCAGGTCAGTTCGCAATCCAAGGTCAGGTTGGGCAACTCCCGATTGATGTGCGTGCCTTTGAGGGCGCGTCCTACTGGGAGTACAACGGTCCGACGTGGCAATCGACGGCCATGATCCTCGACGGCTACGGCATCGTCGACGCAACGTCGAACAGCGGTGTGCTACGCCTCGACTTCCCGTTCGACTCTGTCTACTGCGTGGCCTCCGCAACGGATCTTAGCTCCGCCCAAGTGCGTCACCTTAAACTAGAGGTTCGTAAGCTCGGACAGTGCCCGGCAGACACCTCGGTAGCGGGAGACTTGGACGGCTGCGTTACCTTCTAGATCTATCTCCGCGCGGTATCAGGCTGACCCAGCCTGCACCTGGCGCACCTCCCCCCCAACCTTGGCGGAAGCTCCGGCTCGTCTTCGGGGGAGCCCACGGCGGGCTGGAGCGTACTACGTGAAATGACGCGCTTGTGCTGCCTCGGGGCGGCGGTGTTGCTCTTGGCGTGCTCGAGCGGTTCCTCAGGTGGAGGGACGGGCACTGGTGGCGCTGCCGGCAGCGGTGGCACGGCCGAAGAGCCGCCCATCGACTGCGAAGCAAACCTGGGACTGGCCGAGGGCACGGTAGAGCAGACCAGCTTCTCGCATGTGGACCACGCGAACTACAGTTTTGGCATTGGGAACGCGGCTTACGCCATCGACTCACGCCTCGATGCGGGCCAAGTGTGGGCTTGGAGCTCCGCGATAGAGACCCCCGGCACCGCCCTCGTGCAGACCTCTGAGGCGCTGTACTGCGCGACCTCGAGCTGGCCAGGCTACAGTCAGACGATTCCACGCGCCGTGCTCGTGCTCTCAGACTTCAGCCGCCTGGGCAGCTGCGACATCCAGGCGGGCACGCCGGACACCCTCGAGCTCTGCTACGCGCGCAGCAAATACTACGACGGCGATGGCTGCACAGCCGAGGGCGAGGTGAAGCTGTGGGGGAGCGTGGACGGTCAAGCCGTCGACGAGACCTACGGCACGGTGGGCACGCTGCTTGGGGACGGCGCGCCGGACGGCCTTGCGGTTCCCACCAACGAGCTCCTCGCCGCGCGCATCGCCGGGGAATGGCAGGTGTTTTGCGTAGGCGAAATCACCGATCATCCCGAGGTGATCGGTGGGGAGCGCACGACCTTCAAGGTGAAGAAGCTCGGCACTTGCGGCGCCAACCCGGTGTCCGGCGAGTTGGCCGCCTGCATCTTACCCCAATAGACGGCGTTGCCCTACGGCAATGCTTCAGTCCTCGTCGTCTTCCTCCTCGCCCTCATCGTCGTCTTCGTCTTCGTCCTCGTCTTCGTCCTCGTCTGCGTAGTCGTCGTCTTCGTCGCTCTCGTCGGCGTACTCGTCCTCGTCCTCGTCTGCATCCCCGCCGTCACTCAGCTGCCAGGCAGTCACGAGATCGAAGATCGCGCCTTCTTCCTCGCTGCTCATCCCGTCAGCTGAAGCGACCGCCATCGCCTCGTTCGCGATCGACGCGAGCGCCTCCGCCGGTAGGAATTGGCCAAGCAGCTCAATCGACTCGACGACGGCGTCCTCGCTCAGTTCGTCGAGCGCGTTGCGCAGTCGTAGGGCATGTAGCAGTAGCCCTCGTCACCCCAGTCCTCGCCCAGGAGTTGCGCACGATGAAGACCTTGTCGGGGTCCGAGTACCCGACGCACAGCATCGCGTGCCCGCCGTGTTCCGCGCGCTGCTTCTCGACCGCCTGCCGATGGAAGGGGACGAGCTCCTCGCCCTCTATCCGCGAGGCAACGAGGTAGAGATCCGGGGAGCTCTCGAACTCGAAGAACTCTTGGCGAAACGCGTGACTGGTGAAGTCGAGTTGAAACGCGCCGTCAGCGCCGACGGTGCCGAACGCCAGCAGGTCGTCGACCAAGGCGTCATCATCGACCACTGCGACGACCACGCCTTCCACACTTCCAGACTTCGCCCGCAGGCACCCCTCCACCCGGAACATGCCTCGACGGTATGTCGACCGCGGGAAATCCCGGAGCGAAATGTGTTTGACCGAAATGCTGAGTCGCCCGCTCGCAGAAACCAGCCTGATCCCAACGACGCGCGGGCCTCCAGTCGGGCACACGCAACCCCGCGCTCCCCTGGGAGCTCGCGCCCGCAGGCGCGATGCACAGCGGAGCGAGGGAATGCCAAGTAGGAAAAACCAGTGGCTTTTGCTACCGCAAGGTAACGCGAGCTGACACTCTTGACGCCTCGAGAGTAGCCTGAGGTCATGCGCTCGCTCAGCTCACCGCTTGGTCGCCTCGCTGGCCTACTGTGTTTCGCGACCGGCTGTGGAAACGTCGTCAGTGACCCCGCCGCCGCTGGGGGTAGCAGCGCCGTGGCAGGGAACGGGCCAGGCGGCTCGAGCATTGGTGGCTCGACTGGCAGCGGCTCGACTGGCGGCGGCTCAAGCGCTGGCGGTCCGAGCGGAGGCGGCGCGCAGCCGAGCGGAGGCACCGGCGCAGGGACCGCGGGCGGCACCACCGGGAGCGGCGGTCACCCAGGCCCTGAAGACTGTCTGGATTCCAACGTGTCCGGCCAGCTCGCTGGAGAAGCGTTTGAAACCCCCGCAGGCGAAGTGTGGTCCTTCACCTACCCGGGCGACCCCGCTTGGACCTCGTTTGCCGTCGGCAAGGAGTACTCGACCTTTGCTTGGGGTGAGGGCAACACACCATTGCCCCACGGCAATGGACATGTAGTGGGTCCAGGCGGAGCGCAGTTCTGCGCGACGGCGTCAGCAGATCGTCCAGTCACCACGAGCTTCGTTGGCAAGATCCACTACGACGCCCTCAGCTATGTCGGCGCTTGCGATGGCGTGAGCGGTCCGGAGTACAAGCTCTCGCTTTGCATGTCTGACGCGCTAGGAGACGATTGCCCCTCCAACGCCTTCCGCCTTCGCGGCGCACTCGCCGCCGGACCGATCGACACCGTGCTGGAGCCAGGCGCTACGCTGTTCTACGTAGACGGCGACAACTTCACCCAGCTCACCACCGTTTTGCCGGGCATGGGCTACATCGACGCTCGCGCTCCAGGGCTAACCGGAGAGCCTGGTTCAGGTGGTCCTGGCAGCGCGCGTTTGCTGCTGAACGGCGTCGACCTGGCGTACTGCGTCACGAGCGCGGGACTCGAGCGGAGCGGTGACGTGTGGCACGCGACCATGACCCTGGTCGAGTTGGGGACCTGTCCGGGCGTGGCTGCGAGCGGCTACGCCGATACTTGCACGGAGCTCTGAACGACGCCTCAAGCGCTCTCGCGCTGCATCACCTCAAAGCGTATCCCCGCGGTATCAGTATCCGGGTCGGCCAGCAGCATCAGCGTGTCGCCTTCGTTCAGAGCGCCCTCGAGCAAGAGCTCAGCCAGGGGCGCCTCGATCAGCCGTGCGATGGAGCGCCGCATGGGTCGAGCGCCGAGGGTCGGGTCGAAGCCACCTGCGTCGAGCAAGACGTCCAGCGCCTCCTCTTCCATTTCGAGCTTGAGACCGCGCTCGGTCAAGAGGTGCGTGCCGAGCTGCATCAAGAGACGCCGGGCGATTTCTCGCACGTCATCGCGCTCCAGGGCGCGGAAGGCCAGCACCTCGTCAAAGCGATTGAAGAGCTCCGGTGCCAGGGCAGCACGTGCGGCGCTGATCACCGCCTGCTCTTGCGCGTCGACGGCGTCGCTCTTCTCTTTCCGCGCGGCACCAAACCCGACGCGGCGCTTGGGCCCGGCGGCGATGGCTGAGGCGCCGAGGTTCGACGTGACGAGGATCACCGTGTTCGTGAAATCTACGGTGCGCCCTTTGCTGTCCGTGAGGCGCCCTTCGTCGAACACCTGAAGGAAGGTCTCGAGCACCTCGGGGTGTGCCTTCTCGACTTCGTCGAGCAGCACGACCTGATACGGGCGGCGACGCACCGCCTCCGTGAGCTGTCCCCCAGCGTCGTGACCGATATACCCGGGCGGCGCACCGACCAAGCGAGCAACGGCGTGGGCTTCGCTGTACTCGGACATGTCGATCCGCGTCATGGCCTTTTCCGAGTAGAAAAGCACCTCGGCGATGGCCTTGGCCGTCTCTGTCTTGCCAACACCCGTTGGGCCGAGCAGCAAGAAGGTGCCGATCGGGCGCTTTCCGCTGAGGCCCGCGGAGTTCCTGCGGATGATACGCGCCATGCGCCGGATCTGGCTCTGGTGGCCAACGACGCGCTCGGCCAGCAAGTCTTCGAGCTTGAGCATGCGCTCGCGATCGGTCTCGAGCAGTCGCTCGAGGGGCACGTCTGCTAGCTCACTCACCACCTCGGCGATCGCTTCGGAGTCCACTTCCACGCCGCCGCGCCGGCGCACTCGGGCGCCTGCCAGGTCGATGATGGATACCGCCTTGTCTGGCAGCATCTGCGAAGGCATGTAGCGCACACTCCAACCGACGCTCAACGCCAACGCCTCTTCGCTGTAGCTGACCTTGTGGTGCGCCTCGAGCCCGCGCGCTTGGGACTCGAGCACGAGGAAAGCGTCCTCACGACTCGGCTCTTCTACCTCCACCAAGCTGAAGCGTCGGGCGAGGGCCGGATCTGCGCCGATGGAGCGCCGATATTCTTCGTGCGTGGTCGCGCCGATACAAGGCAGCTCACCACGCGCCAGCGCGAGCTTCAGCTCCCCACTCAGCTCTTCGGCGACTTCGCCGACGAACAGCTGGTGCACCTCGTCGAAGAAAACGACGACGCGCCCTTTCGCCTCGAGCGCTTCCTTCTTCAGTTGCGCCATGCGTTGGGCCAGCGCGCCGCGCACTCCGGTGCCCGCGATCAACTCACCGACGGGGATCTCGACGATGATGCGCGAGTCCAGTTCGTGGTCTTCCTGATCGTCACCGACGCCAGCAAACTGCTCGGCGATGTGTAGAGCGACGGCGCGCACGACACTGGTCTTGCCGACACCCGAAGGTCCAACGAGGCAGGGGTTATTGCCCTGACGTTTGGCCAAGACATCGAGCAGTTGTTCGACCTCAGCCTCTCGCCCCACCACCGGATCGAGCTCGCCACGAACGGCGGCCAGCGTGAGGTTCTTGCCGAGGGAAGACAAAGCGGGCTGGCGCTTCGGGTCGAGCATGAAGCGCCCCTCGTCCGCCGTCGACTTGCGCACACGGGTGTTCGCCTTGGGTTTGCGCTTTTTTCCTCGCGGCAATTCATTTTGAGGTTCGGGGAGCGCGACGGTTGCTGCCCTCACCGGCGCTTCGGCCGCTGCGGGAGCCGGCTCTTCCGCCACCGGGGTGCTCGACGGTGCCGCTTGGCTCGAAGGCGCCGGCGGAGTTGGCGTGGGCCGTGGCAACGGGAGCGCCTCAGCCTTGGGCTTCGGGATCGGCGGGAACAGCGGGATGGCAACGCCGCGCGGGGCGCGCTCCCCGGCGCTCTTCACCTCGAGCTCCGACTTGCGCGTCACGATGCGCCGCCGACCGACCAGCCCGAGGCCGACGTTCATCGCTGCGATGCGCAGCCGCGACACATCGATCCCGCACTGCTCGAGCGCCTTGTGTGCTGCGCCCTTGCGCTCGTTCAGGAGCGCCACCAGCAGGTGAGTCGCGCCCGGCTCACGCGCGCCCATGCGACTTGCCACATCTCGGGCGTTGGAGAGCGCCCGTCTGAGCGGATGCTCGATCTCGTCCGTACTCGAACGCGCTGCACGCAAGAGCCGCTCACCAGTCAGCCCGCGTTCGTGCAACAGCTCCGCCGCAGGTCCTTCTCGAAGCGCAATGGCTGCGAGCAGGTGCGCGCTGGTGACACGCTCTTTGCGAGTAGCGGCTTGTGACTCGGCGAGTTTACGTAAGTCGAAGAGCTCGGTGTCGGCGGAGCGGGCCAGCATGCGTTTCCTTGGGGTGTCGCCTGCTCGTACCGCCAAAACAGCACGAGCCATGCACGCCGCGAAGGGCGCGCACCAAACAAACCTGGGTGAGCTGCGATAAATGACGTGATCTGCCCCGCTTGGGCCAAACTTTAAGCAGCATTCCAAGCGCCCGATCTGGCCAGCATTCTTGGCCAATCCTCGCTTCGCGGACGAAGCAGAGGCCATGTGGCCGAAAGTCCGCTCCTTGATGTGGCTGTGCCTGATGCCGGTCGGTGTTTGCGGCTGTCAGACGCCAGACGACGCCGCTCCCTCACCCCCAAACCCGCAACGTCAGGCGACGGCGCCCAAGACCCACGCTCCCAAGGCAAAGACTGCGGCCGCCAAGACGTCGAAGGCCAAAGCCAGATCGAAGCGAGCGACCCAGGAGCTAGCTTCAGAGCGAGAGACCGCGAAGCCCCGCATCTACGCCCTCGACCTGCGCGTGTACATCCGTGAGCGCCCCAGCGAGACCAGCCCGGAGGTTGGCGCGCTGCGCATCGGACAAGGCGTCACCCTGAAGAGCGAGCAGGCGCTGAAGGGCGCGGGCTGCGAAAACCCGGGCAAGGAAACACCATCCAAAGCCGGTTGGTTCCCGGTAGAGCCCGAAGGCTATGTGTGCCTCGACCGCACGACGACCCTGGACCCGAAGCACCCACTCTTGCTCGCCAAGGCCGGACACCAAGCGGACTTCAGTAAGGACGCTCCTGTGCGTTGGGGCGAGTCCCTCGAAGCACCCGTCTACCGCCGTTACCCCACGGCAAAAGAACAAAAGCGCAGCGAGTACCAACTCGACAAACACCTCGAGCGCGTCAAAGCAGTCCGCGAAGCTCGATCAGGGGGTGAGGATCCACCGCCCCGCGCCCTAGCCCGCCTGCGAGGCGCCGACCCAAGCTTGGTCAAAGCGCCACTGCCGCCGTACCTTGAAGAGCAGCAAGAGTCCCCTTGGGCGAGCGCGATTTGGCCCGGCAATGTTCCGCCGCGCATGAGTTTCGTGCCACCGCGCTCCAGCATCTCGTGGATTGACGAGTTCCAGGCCGACGGACGCAGCTGGCTCGTGACTCCGGAGCTCACGGTAGTGCCGAAGGATCGCATCCTGGAGCTCGAACCCGCGAAGTTCCACGGCGTCTTCATCGGCAAAGACGCGGAGCTGCCCCTCGCCTACATGCGCTTCGACGACCGCGCGAAATGGCGCCTCGAGACCAAGAAAGAGGCCCGCACCGCGCAAGAGTCAGAGCTCATCCCGGTCGTCGCCAGTGAGGACGAAGAGGACGAAGCGGCAGACCAGAGCCCCTGGAAGCTGGATCCTCCGGGAAGCGAAGGCAAGCTCGTCAAGACCGACCAAGTGTGGAAGCGCCTGAGCCACGTGGAGCTCACCGGGCGCGCGCGCTACCAGCACGGCAAGCGCTTCCTGGAGACCAAGGAGCCCGGCATGTGGGTGCTGCAGAAAGACGCCGCGGTGATCCGCGCGTGGGCACCGGTGGGCATTCCCCTCGAAAAGGACGAGAAGTGGCTCGACGTGTCGATCTATCAAGGCACCCTGGTCGCCTACCGGGGAACTCGACCCGTGTTTGCGACGCTGATTTCCCCGGGGCTCAACGGCTACCGCAGCAAGAGCGGCCCGGTGAAGAAGAACACCACGCCGAGCGGCACCTTCCGCATCGAGTGGAAGCACCTCGCGACCACCATGAGCCCTGATCCAGAGAAGAAGCGCTATTACCTCACGGATGTGCCGTTCACGCAGTTCTTCCACATGCCTTTTGCGCTCCACGCCGCGTACTGGCACGACCGCTTCGGCGAGCCGAAGAGCGGCGGCTGTGTGAACCTCTCCGTGCGTGACGCCCGCTGGCTGTTCGGTTTCACCGAACCGCAGCTGCCCGAGGGCTGGCAGAGCGTCCGCTCCGGCGGTGACCGCGGCGAAGGCACCTGGGTGCGCGTGCGCTAAGCGGTTGCGACCGCTTGTTCAACGCCGATACCGCGCGGCTACTGAAGCTTGACGCGGTCGACCCACTGAGTGAACGCCAGCAAGTACTTGTCTAGGAACTCGAGGCTCGCCGCGTCGGTCAGCTCGCCGTTTTGGATGCGCTGGCCGGCGCCCCCCAGATTGAACTCCGGGTAGGGGAACACTTGGCTCGCCATGCCGAGCAGTACTTGCTTGAGCTGTCCCTGAGCACGCGCCGTACCGATCGCTCCGCCGGAAGCGCCCACGATACCCACGGGCCGCTGGTAGAAGGCTGACTTGTACGCGGGACGCGAAGCCCAATCGAGGGCGTTCTTGAGCACGCCCGGGATGCCGTAGTTGTACTCGGGAGTGGCGAGGATCACACCGTCGGCCCCTCGCAGAGCAGCATCCAGCTGCTCCACGCTAGCTGGGCGTCCGAGGTCATCGTCATAGAACGGTACCTCGCGGTAATCGATGATGGTCAGCTCGGCATCCACGGGCGCGCCCAGTAGCGAGCCCCCGGCGAGGCGCTGTTGCACCGTGTGTAGCAGCGCCGTGTTGTGCGAGGCCTTGCGCAAGCTGCCGCTCAGGCCGACTAGCTTCAATTTTGCCATGGGTTAGGTCCCTTTCCGCGCAGATCGAACCACAGATACTCCGCGCCCTGCTCAGCATTGAGTTTCACCTCACCGGCGTGATCGAAGGCGACACCATCGCCTTCAGCCAGTTCGACTTCCGTGCCGTCAAGCTCGAGCCGCACGCTCCCGTTGACGACCTGCAACCAAGCATAGCGTCCGTCGCCAACGTGCTGGGAGTGGGGAGTTGCCTCACTGAACCGAGCTCGGTAGATGCGCGCGTCTTGATCGATGCGCAGTGAGCCATCGGCGCCGTCCGGCGACACCACGAGCTTCACGGGCTGGTTCGGATCGAAGTCGAAGTGACGCTCTTCGTAGCGCGGTTCGGTCCCGGCATGACTTGGCTGAATCCAGATCTGCAGGAAGCGCAGCTGAGAGTCGCCGGAGTTGTACTCGCTGTGCGCGATGCCCCGCCCCGCTCCCATGAGCTGGACGTCGCCCGGACGGATCGTCGAGCCATTGCCCAGGGTGTCCTTGTGACTCAGCTCCCCAGCAACGACGTAGCTCACGATCTCCATATCGCGGTGGGGGTGCCTCGGGAAACCGGCGCCGCCCGTCACGCGGTCGTCGTTGATCACGAGCAAGTCCGAGAAGCCGCGGAAGCGCGGGTCGAAGTATTGCCCGAAGGAAAAGCTGTGGTGGCTATCGAGCCAGCCGAAGTCTGCGCGACCGCGCTCTCCGCTGCGTCTGATGTGGGTCATGTTTGCTCCTTTGATGAGCTCAGGATGCGCCCTGCGGTGACGCACGACAATGGCGCGATTTTGCAATACACTTGTGCGCACACGCACAGCCCACCACGGCCTAAGTAGCGGAAATTGCTAGCTATGAGCGCGCCCCTCTCCCCCACCCCCCTCGTCGAACAGAACTGGGACGACTTGCGCGTCTTCCTCGCGTTGGCCCGCGCTGGGTCGCTGTCTGGCGCCGCGCGGGAGCTTGGACTGCACCACACTACGGCGTATCGACGCCTACTCGCGATGGAACGAGCGAGCGGCGTCGTGCTGTTCGAGCGCATGCCGTCGGGCTACGCCCTCACCCAGGCAGGAGAGACGCTGTTTGCGCACGCCAAGCGGGTGGAGGAAGAGCTGTACGCGGCTTCACGCTCACTCGTGGGGCACGATCAGAATCCGAGCGGAACCATTCGGGTGACCACCGTGTATTCGCTGCTCGACGTGCTGCTGCCATGTATCGCGAGCCTCCAGGTCGCTTGCCCTGCTCTGCGGGTAGACTTGGACGTGAGTCCGCTGGCTCGAGATCTCGAACGGCGTGAGGCCGATGTGGCGCTACGACCAACTGATGGGCCGCCGGGCAGTGTCGTGGGTCGTCGGGTGGCCAAGGTTGCTTGGGCTTTGTTCCGCAAGGCAAGGCTAGGGCGGAAGGCCATCGAGGGTTTACAAGCGATTGAGTACTCTTCCGAGCTGACCCATCTATCGGTGATCGATGCGTTCAAGAAGCTGAAGCTCGAGCCCGCACGACTAGCGGTCAGTTCCGTCCCCGCGATGCGCGAGGCGATCCTGGGCGGGCACGGCTTTGGAGCGTTGCCTTGTTACTATGCCGACTCGCACCCTGGTCTCACGCAGCACGCGCTCGGTGCAGACTGCGAGAGCGCGCTGCTCCCTACCAAGTCGGAGCTCTGGCTGTTGATCCATGGGGATCTACGAACGAGCGCGAGGATTCGCGCGTTCATCGACCATGTAGCGCCGCGCCTGGTGGCTCAACGCGCGCTATTCGAAGGCGCGGGCTGAGCAGACGCGGTGTCTGGCGGCGCCGCGAGCGGCTTGTCGTTGAAGTGCTGAGCCTTGCCGCTCTTCAAATCCCAAAGCGTGATGCGGTTGGGGCCTCCGACCGCGACCAAGGGCGGCGAGTCAGCCAAGGCGAGATCGAAGTTCTTCGTCACCTGCTCCACCCAATCGTCGTAGGCCTTGCCGTCGTCGAACGGATCGGGGGGGAGGTCCTCCTCCAAGATGCGCTTGCCAGCCAGGTCGTTGACGATCAGCTTCCACGAGCGCTTGTCCTTCTCGCCCTTGACCAGCAGGCGCGCGATGTAGCGACCGCTGGAGAGCGTGTCGAAGGGCTTGTGGGGCTGGCTCGCGGCAGCACCGTCTTCTGGCTTGGCTTCCGGGCTCGAGAGCGTACTGCTGACGCGTAAATGATCTGCGAGATTGACCCGCACCGCCTTACCGGTCTCGTCCATCACCCAGGCTTGGTCGATGCGCTGGGTGGGCAGGATGCGCCAGACCTTTGCGCCGAGTTCGGAAAGGTCTCCTAGCTTCTTTGCGTCTCCCCCGGGGTATATCTGATAGAGCTGCTTCCCCACGGAGTAGACGAACGAACCATTGGCTAGACCCGCGAAGGCTCCGTGATCGTAGTCCTTGAGTTCTACGACCTCTTTCATTGGCAAGAGGACGCTGGATGATGGTGCAACTTCGTAACGGTAAAGTGAGGAGTCGAACGGGTGATGCACCCAAATATCGCGCTCTTCGCGTCGGTCGGCGAACAGCTGAGAGCCGGGGAACACCGACACACGCGGAGTGCGCAGCTGCATCGCGTCGTCGCGCTTGTCGTCTGGATTGGGCAACAACAAGAGCTCTCGGGTGCCGAGACCCACGAACGCACCATCCTTCAAGGCGAGACCGAAGCGCGCGCCCAACAACGGCTCGCTAGATTGGCGTTCAAGGGGCGAGATGCCAAATGCCTCGACTTCGTCCTTGGCGACCCGCAGCACGCGCTTGCCGCTGATCACCAGGCTGCGTGGTCCCGCGGGACGTCTCGGAAGCTCGAGGCCCCAGGAGGTGGCGTATGCCCGCTTCGCAGACGCGGTCGTGGAGGGACTTGGCAACGGGATCACCGACCCGGCAGACGAAGGACCTGGCAATTCAGGGTGGTCGTCGCAGGCGCTCACGGCAACGCCTAGCCAACAGGCGAAGAACCAATGCGGGAGCCGAGAGGATGGGCTGGACACCCCGCAACTCTGGAGAGTCGAACCCGTGGTGTAAAGTCGCTGCGGGCGTTTCTCTCCGTTGCGCGGCGGCTGGGTGGCCGCTAGCGTCCCCCGACGTGTTCTCCCCCGTTGGCAATATTCTCCGCTGCTGCGCTGCTCTGCTTACGAGCGGCGCGCTGCTAATGAGCACCGGTTGCGGCGTGGGTGAGCGCGCGAATCAGTGCAACGCCCTCGCGCGCCAGGTGAACCAGGCGCTGAAGCCAGTGAAAGAGTTCACCGATGAGCACCCCGAGCTTTCGCGCGGAAGCGGCGCTCCTGCAGACTACGGGGAACTAGGTAAGCGCTACACGCAGGTCTCCGAAGCGGCGAAGGCGATGGAGCTACAAGACGATCGGATCATCGACCTGCGGGACGACTACGCGAAGCTCTATGAAGAGACCGCAACCACATGCGGTAGCCTGCAGAAGGCTCGCGAAGCAAATGATGCTGCGGCGCGGGTGCGCGCAACCCACGAACTCAAGCGTCTCGAGCGGCGCGAGGACAGCTTGCTCAAGCGGGCGAACGCGCTCTGCGAGCCGCGCTAGCGCTTCTTCTTCTTTTTCTTCTTCTTCTTGTCGTCGTCATCTTTCGGAAGATTCCGCTCGATGAGTCCGATGCTCACGCGACCCCAAACGTAGCCAATCAGGCGCTTGAATTGCCCCGCCTTGTCGCCACCGAAGAGCCAAAGGTCACGGGGGTCGACGTCGGTTTGCACGTTGGGGGCCCAGTGTCCGCTGCCAGCCCAGCCAAGGAACTTGGGCTCATCCAGCACCATGCGCGCGACGATCACACCACACCTCGGCTCCGATGCGAGTCCAACGCAACCGCCAGCCACGAGGAGTTCTTCGTTTCCGATGGGTCGCCAGGTCCACATCCGCTGAAGCTTGAAACCCTTGCGCGTGCCCAGGTCCTTCTCTGCCGCCTCTGGCAACAGGGCCTCGAGCTTTTTGGAGAGCTCCTTCTCGAGCTTCGCGTGGGCCGTGAGCGGTGCGCCTCGCTTCACCCGGAGCACGACTTCGGCTGGATTCGTGTCGCCTGCGCAACAGCGAAAGCCGACGGTACCAGCCCGCCTATCGACAGGTGATGAGGCCACGTTGGCGCAGCGACCAACCAGCTCTCCAGCAGTGGAGTTGCCGCCTCTAAGACTCCCCAGCTCTTTCTCCGAGGAAACGCCACGCCCGTAGTGGCTGCTCGTCCACTCCCAGACGCCGCCATGCAAATCGCGAACTCCGAAGTCGCTTCGGCAGCCGTACAGCATGCCGCTCGGCAACATACGAGGTGGAGCACCGGTGTTGCAGCGCTCGGACTTGTAGGCGTCGCCGTATTCGTAGACGTTGTTCTTCGGCCCCTTGCAGGCACGCTCCCACTCGAGTTCGGTGCAGAGGCGTTTGCCTTGCTCTTCACAGTGGGTCTTCGCTTCTGCCTGAGAGACGTTCGTCAGCGGGATCGCACCCTGCTCGTTGGGATAGGGGAAGACGTCGATGTAAAATCCGCGCAGAATAACCTGCTCGCCGGGCATCTCGGAGTCAGCGACGCGAGGGTAGGCAGTTGGGGCAGTCCCCGCGACGAGCGCGCCCGGCTCTATCCACAACATGCCTTTGCGCTCCGACGGCGCCTTCGGCCCGATCTCCAAAGACGCGTCCACCAACGGCTCCTCGGGCTCTGGCTTCGGCTTCTCCTTGGAGCAGCCTAGAGGCACGAGCAGCGCAGCCAGCAGCGCGAGGCGCGCACCCCTGCGTGCCCCGCAAGCGTGGCACCGGAGCCGCCAGGGGCTCTCAGCCGTCCCGTTCGTCCCGCTCACGGAGCCCCAGCTCCTTCATCTTGAGCTGCAAACCTTTGCGAGAAATCTTCAACAGACGCGCGGTGTGCGTCACGTTTCCTCCGGTTTGCTCGAGCGCCTTGGAGATCAGCGCTCGCTCGATTTGCGCGGTTGCAGCCTTGACCTGCTCCTTTAGTCCGTCACTCGAACCGGGCTCGAGATCGACGGAGCTCGGTGACTCCTCTCGAGGTCCGGCGTGCTGCATTTCCACAGGCAAATCACCAAGGGTGATGCGCTCCCCATCGCAGAACAGCACCGCACGCTCGATGACGTTCTCGAGCTCTCGAATGTTGCCCGGCCAAGGGTAGTCGAGCAGGAGCTGCTCCGCGGAAGCGTCCACACCGCGCACCTGCTTCTTGAGTCGTAGATTCGATTTCTCGATGAAGTGCTGGCACAGGAGCAGGATGTCGTCTCGACGCTCCCTCAACGGAGGCAAGTTGATTGGGACGACGTTGAGGCGATAGAACAAATCGTCTCGAAAGGTGCCGTCCGCAATCTGGCGCTTCAGGTCCGCGTTGGTGGCTGCGATCAACCGCACATCGACACGCAGCGTCTTGACGCCGCCCACGCGCTCGAATTCGCCCTCTTGCAGCGCGCGCAACAACTTCACCTGCATTTCCACAGGGATTGTCCCGATCTCATCGAGAAACAGCGTGCCACCGCTCGCGAGCTCGAAGCGCCCCGGCTTTGAGGCGACGGCGCCAGTGAACGCGCCGCGCTCGTAGCCGAACAGCTCGCTCTCCACCAAGTCCCTGGGAATCGCCGCGCAGTTCACCTTGATGAACGGCTTGTCCCGACGCGAAGAAGCATCGAACAGCGCGCGCGCTACCAGTTCCTTGCCAGTGCCGCTCTCACCGGTGATGAGCACCGTCGTCGGGGCGTCGGCAACCTTGTCCAGGACGTCGCACAGCTCGCGAATCGCCGCGCTCTGTCCAATGATGCCGTAACGCGTGCCACCCACTGCAGCAGGCACGTCCCCATTGGGTGGTGTCAGCGGCGCGCGCGTCGCGTGGGCCTGAGATAGATCCCGTGTGCGCAACGCCTTGGCGACGATGGCGCGCACTTCGCTCTGATCAAATGGCTTGGTGATGTAGTCGAAAGCGCCGGTCTTCAGCGCCTCAACCGCATTGTCCACGGTGCCATGAGCGGTGATCATGACGATGGGAAGCTCGGGCTCGAGTTCCAGCGCTCGCCGCAGGAGCTCCATCCCATCCACCTTCGGCATCTTCAGATCGGTGATCACCAGGTCGATGTGGTGATCGGCCAGCATCGCGAGTCCTTGCTCACCGTCTTCTGCGGCCAACACCTCGTAGCCATCTCGCGCGAGCTGCGCGCTCAAGACGCGACGCAAGTTCGGCTCATCGTCGACCACCAGGATCTGCTTGCGTTCTTCGAGCATATGACTTCCGTCGAAGCCCGCTCCGCTCACGACGCGGGCCACTCAAGCCTGCACGTCGCCTTGGGCGCGGGCACTCCAATACCTTAGTCGCAGCGGGGGCCGAGGCCCGTCGAGAACTTCGAGCAGAACATCATTGCGGTCTTCTCGTTCCCGGGAGCGCCAGCGATCACGAACTCCTGACCCCCAGTGCGCCCAACGGCCAAGCTCGAGCCCAAGCGATCGCCCTCTTCAGCCGAAGACAGGAAGAGCACGTCGCTGAGCAAGAACGGCCGCTCCCCCTCAGCGTCGTACACGAGCACCGCTCCGGCGGAGTTCTGCTCGCGCACCGTCATGCGAGGCGCACCGACGATCACCTCACCATCGCCATCGGCATCCAGGTCTGCCACCTCGAGCGCGGCTCCGAAATCAGACTGCTCACAGCCGGTGACGCTCGCGTCGGAACCACAGCCGAAGGAAGCGAGCAACGTCGCCTCGGGGAGACTGGCAAGAGAACAGCTAGGCGTGGCGACCGCGGGCAACCCCGCCAGTTTGCTGCCGTCGAACACATGCACGTTGACGGCATCAGCGACCACCAGCTCGTCGGTCTCATCGCCAGCGTTGACACGACCGGAGGCCAGGGCGCGACCGAAGTTCTCTGGACCACCCAGGCAGCCGACCAGACGCGCTTCAGTTTCGCCCGTCTTCCAGTGGAACAGATAAACGTGATTTTCCTCCGGCGCCCCGACGGCAAGCACGCGCCCATCAGGCACCCGAAGGGAGGCCACGGCGCTGCCATAGCTGGGATCGTTCGCCGACGGCAGCAGCTCGATCGGCGCCATCGAGTCCGGTGCGTAGAACCAAGCGAGAGGCGGAGTTTGCCCAGGGGCCCCGGCGATGACGGACGCCTGAGAGTCCTTGTCCGCCGCCAAGAAGAGCGGCTGGCCTTCACCGGTTTGCAGCACGGGATTGACGAGCGCGTTGAACACCCCCGTCGGTACGCCCAGCGCATACTCCGTCTGGTCAAGACAGCGCACCAACAGGCCAGCGTCGTTCGCCGCTTGGCCGACACCCATCACGAAACACAGGTCGAGGATCGTGCCCGACGCACCTTCGGGGGCACGGGCAAGCCCGATGCCCGCCACCTGGTTCGCCATGTAACAGAGGTTGCTATCGGCACCGGCATCGCAGAACCCTGTGTCGCTCGCGTCGACCTTGGCGTCTTGATTCCCGACGACCGTGAAGGCCGCGCCGCGAGAGAGGTAAGGCGCACCCACGACCAGCACGCGTGAGCCGGCATCGCTCGACGCGAACGCGAGGCTGATACCGAAGCCGTTCTTCAGCTTCTCGGGCTTCTTGAGCAAGAGAACGGGCGCGTTGTCCTGAAGGTCGTCGTAGCGACTCCATGAGCAGGCACCGACCCCCATACCACCCAGCACGCTGAGCGCGACGAGCCCTGATAAGAGTCGCCGCGGACGGCCAGCGCTGGACCTCGAGTAGTTCGAAACTGACATCAGAAGCTACCTCCGATCATGAGGAAACCGGAGTTGTCGGAGATGGACGGTGTGATGTGGAATCGCGCAGCCGCTGTGTCTCGATCGCGCTTGCGGTCACGCCAAACGACGCGGCTCGGGAAAAGCGCACGCGCGGTCGGGCGGGCCTTCTTTGGATCTCTGAACTCCACCGCTTTGTCCTGCTTGATGTCGGACTCCGGTAGCGGATCCTTGATGAAGTTGTAGACGGAGAGCACGCCTAGCACTCCGCCAACGACGAAGCCGGCGTCGGCGCTGATTGCGAAGATACGCCCACGGGTGATGCGTTCGTCACCTTCCTCCAGCACGCCGGCTTTGCGGTCCGCCTCGAGGTCATCGTAGAGCTTGTTGGACTCATTGCCGACGTAGATCGCGGCCCCGATCACGACGGCGCCAATCACCGCCTGGGTCCACGCAGCGCCGCGCGGATACTTCGGGATCAAATTCGCATGGACCGGCAAGATCTGCCCCTTGGGGACGTTGATCAGGCCCTCGAACGTCTTGCGCCCGTCGGACTCGACGGTGAGCTTGTGCTTGCCCGACGCAGCCTGAACCTCCAGCGGCTCTTCACCGCTACGCCATACGCCCACAGGCTTCTCGTCGATGGCAACGCGGATATCGGGGGCGTTCGCGTCGATGCGCACGTAGCCGTAGTCGACCCGCTTCAGGGTTACCTCGAGCTCCTTCTGCTCGCCATGGTTGACCCGCACCTTCGTGAACAACGGCTGGAAGCCGGGCGCCTCCACCAACACTTCGTGGTCCCCTGCGGAAACGAGTTCGCCGTACGGAGTAGTGCCCCACTCGGGCTTAGCCTTCTTCTTGTCGTCCAGGTAGATGTAGGCACCGCGCACATTCGCGCTGAGACGCAGGAACGCCATGAACGCGCCCTGGCTCAGGTTGGCTTTGAAGTGATGTACGTGTCCGGGAGACACGTCGATCGCGGTCTGGCTGATGTTGAAGTCTCGGAACTTCTCGATCACGATGTGATAGCGGCCAACAGCGAGCGCGACTTCGGCTGGAGCCCGACCGTTGAACACCTCTTGCCAGCCGGGATTGGCCTCGCCGACCTTGAACTCCGGCGCGGTGTCTTGGGTGCGGGCATAGAGCTTGACCGGCGCGCCGCTCGGCTCCGTCTCAACGACCACCAAGGAGCGCATCGCGTCTTGGTCGTCCACCGGGACCGCTGTAGGCGGCGTGGGCGCCCCCGCCTCGGCGGGTACTCCAGCGTCACCAGCATCAGCGTCGCCGGCGTCCTCGACGCCGGCATCGCTTACGGGCGGGGGCGCTTGCCCCATCGCGGCCTCGAGTGCCGCGATTCGCTCCCTCACCTTGTCAGCGTCAGGTGCGCTGGGGTCCACGCTCAGGTACTGCTTGAACTTCTCCAGTGCCTTCGGCTTGTCGTCGAGCTTCTGGTAGCAAACACCCGCGTTGAACAAGAACGCGGAGTACGGATGCTTCGTGTAGCCAGCCTCGAACTGCTTGGCAGCCGCGGCGTAGTCACCAGCCACGTACTTGCCCTGCCCCTGTTCCATGTAGCGCCGAATCGACTCGAGCTTCTGTGTCGTCGTCATCCCTGCCGCGTTCGCGGAGTCGTTCGGGATCAACCACACCAAAGCCAGAGCGAGTAGCCCTGCAACAATCCACCAGCGTCTCACTGAGTCCAGTCTCCCTGCTTGCCCCCGAAGATGCCCTCGATTGGACTCCGCGCACAACCCGAAGCGCAGCGAAAGCTGTCCCGCCAAGCGTGGAAACATCGCCGAACCGGCGCGGCTACGGCCGATTGGCCGCAACTGGGTCGCCGGACGCGCCGAAGCCCTCGGCACCCAGGGGCGACGAGATACCCCGAGGCCGCGCGCCGAGGCCAAGCCGCAGCGGAGCCTCGGAATCCGCCGGCTCAGGGACTTTCTGAGCGCGAATTTGAGCTGAGGGGGCCGGACCTTCTATGCTATCGCCGGGGGATCGGTAGGGAAGATCCCTCACCAGAACGATTGTTACTTGGGTCGCGCCCCCCTAGGCGCGACAGTTGTTCCTCGGCTTCGCACCTCGCAAAGCCAACTCCGCACCTCGGTGCGGGCGCCGCTCGGGGTCCCCGGCGGCCTTTGGAGATGTCACGGCATGCTTAAGCTGACTCAGTCACCCGCACGTAGGCTCAGCCACCTCGCGTCTGGTGCAGCACTCGTCGCAGGCCTCCTCGTCGCAGCCCCGGCCCTTGCGGAGGAGGATCCCCCGCCCTACCCCACCTGTGATCGCGGACCTACCGAAGGGGACATCGCGGCGGCGAAGGGTGCATTTCAAGCCGGACAGGCGGCCTTCAACGAAGCGGACTACCCGCGGGCAATCACCTACTGGGAAGACGCCTATCGCAGGGATTGCACGGCGGACAAGCTGCTGGTGAACCTGGCGCGCGCCTACGAACTCAACGGTCAGCTCAAGCTAGCGGTGCGTGCGCTGGAGACCTACAACGAGCGAGTTCCTGGCAACCCAGAAATGGCGCAGAACCAGACGCGCATCCAGCGCTTCAAGGACAAGATCGCCAAAGACGAGGCTCAGGCCGCGACTCCCGTGCCACCGGGAACGACGGATCCTCAGGGAACCGATCCGAAGGATGGCGACGGCACCCAAGACCCCGGCGCCAAGGTCGAGCCGCCACCGCCAGGAGGGAGTAAGCCGATCCTACCGCTGATCATCGCGGGCGGCGGCCTCGCCGTGGGCATCGTCGGGGCCGTTATCTATTTCCCCGCGAAAAGCGACCTCAGCGACTATGAGCAGCAGTGTGGTGGCAGCTCGCGCACGTGCCCCAACTCCATTGTCGACGACGCGAACGCAGCGCGCAGCAAGGCCAACCTGGGCGGCATCATCACCGGTGTCGGCGCGGCAGCGCTGATCGGCGGCGTGGTGTGGTACCTGTTGGCCCCCGAGGAGCCGGCGACGGCTAGTCGCGTCACTCCCCTGGTTGGCAAGGGCTTCACTGGGCTTGGTTGGTCCGGGGCGTTCTAAACGCCGTCCTCTCCCCCCCAAACTCCAGGCCCGATCGAACGACTGATCCAGGCGAACCCTTGGGCGATCACTCTCCCGGGTCGTCGTCGAAGAACGGATCGTTGTCGATGTCGTCGGTGTCGCCCAAACCGCCAGGCGACGACTTCGGCTCCGTTGCCGGCTCCGCCTTGGACTTGGAGGGCGGCGTGGCCTCCGGCGCCTTGGGTTTCGGCGCCTTGGCGGGCTGCTCTTCGTCGTCCAGGTCTGCATCTGGATCTTCAAGATCCGTCCTGCCTGCTTTGAGGGGTAGCGGCTCGGGCACGACCTTGCGCCGGCTGCCCCAGGTGCTCACTGGCTCGGGCTCTTCACGGGGTTCGACGACCTCATCTCCCTCGGGCTCGCGGGGAGTCCACTCGGTCCCCGCATGCGCCATACGGGGATGCCCCTTCGCTTCGGCCCTCAGTCGCTCGAAGTCGGGTTCGACGGGCCAAGGCGTCTCGCTCGATGAAGCCGCGCATCCCCCGAGCAGGAGAGCAAGGCTCGCAGCGGAAATGGCGAGACTGGCTCGAGTGGCACTGCAGCGTGGCGCTGACACCGTAGCGTGCGCGCCTCGTCGGGTGATGGCTCCAGAGGTTCGATGCATCCGCCGGGGTTCTGCCACAGCTCAGGGGCGCAGCAAACCGCTGAAAGCGATACGCCACGGCATCCGCATCACTCTGCCGCGCTCATGGCCTGGCTGGGTACAAATTCTGCTAAGTTTCCTCGCGCGGTGTCAGCCGTGTGGGTGCGAGTGCAAACCGGGGGGTTTCGAGGAGACAATGAAACGAATCGCTTTGGCCACCGGCCTTCTACTCAGCTTGTCCGTCTTCGTAGGCTGCAGCAGCGACGATCCTGCAGAGGAGTCGGGAACCTGCCGCATCAAGAGCGTGAGCGCAGACCCCTCGTTCCGCGCGGACATTCTGCCGATCTTCCAGGGTTCCTGCACGTTCAGCGACACCTGTCACGGTGATACGAAGCGCTCTCAGCAGAACCTCTACCTTGGCGCTCCATTGCCGAATGAAGCCAAGGGCATCCCGGAAATGACCAACCAAGAAATCAGCGACATGCTCGCGGGATTCATCGGGCGCGCGTCGGAGACCGCACCAGCAGTGAATCTGGTGACGGCGAGCGACGCCAACGCGAGCTTCCTGATGTACAAGGTGGACGGCACGCAAAACGACCAAGGGTTCCAGTGCGTGAATGACGACGGTGACCCCGACTGCGGCGAGAGCATGCCCGACACACTCGGCTCGTTGCTATGTGACAACGAACGCGAGACCATCCGTAACTGGATCAACATGGGCGCCAAGGACAACTGAGTGAAGCCGCGGAGGGGATGGATCACGTGCTCGCTGGCAGCGGCGCTCATGATGCTGAGTTGCGACAGCGATCCTGATCCGTTTCCTCCAGACGCGGTGTGCCCCGAGTTTGACTACACGAGCTTCGACGGCCAAACGCCGACCGTCAGTTTCTCTGCGGATATTCAACCGATATTCGCGCAGAATTGCACAGAAGCGGGCTGCCACGGTAACCCGTCGACTCCCGCGAGCGGCTTGTTCCTGAGTCCGGCCCCTGACGATCCCAGCTTCCCCGCAGACGCCACGACGCGAGCGCAAATCGTGGACACCTATTTGGTCGCCCCGGCTCGCACCACCCCGGACAAAGCGCGGGTCGCGCCGGGGGAGCCTGCGCGCAGCTTCTTGATGGACAAGCTAGATGGTAGTCACGCGTGCATCGACGTGAGCTGTCCTGGCAACAACTGCGGTCAGCGCATGCCTCGGGGACACGACCAGCTTCCGGCGGAACAGCGCGACACGATTCGACGCTGGATCGCCCAAGGCGCCCTGGCTGACTGACTGCGCCTTCAACTGACTGCGCCTTCAACTGACTGCGCCTTCAACTGACTGCGCCTTCAACTGACTGCGCCTTCGACAGTGACCCCGCGTTCGAAGCAGCCGCTTCGAGCTTTGCGCGGCCTTGTGAGGCGCCTATCCCGTCGCGGCCTGCTATACGGGCGGCATGATTGGCAGGCTGTGCGGGAAGCTGGTGGCCGAAGAGCTGGATGGCCACGTGATCGTCGACGTGGGCGGCGTGGGCTACGAAGTACTGCTGCCTCTTGGTACTGCGGGCCGTGTGCGCGCCGCAGGCGAGGCCGTGGTACTCCACATCCACACTCACGTTCGTGAAGAGGCGCTCGACCTCTACGGCTTCGCAAGCGCTTTGGAGCGTGAGGTGTTTCGGCTGTTGATCGGTGTCCCCAACGTAGGCCCGAAGACGGCGCTCTCCGTGCTGAGCGAGCTTCCGCCACCGGACCTGGTGCGCGCCGTATCCCAAGGTGACGTCGCGCGGCTCAACAAGATCAGCGGCATCGGAAAGAAGACCGCAGAGCGGTTGGTACTGGAGTTGAAGGAGAAGCTCCCGCGAGTCGCGGAGGTGGAGTTGCCTAGCGCAGCCCAGTCACCGAGCAGCAGCAACCGAGAACGGCTGTATGGTGCGTTGACCAACATGGGTTACCGTCCGGCGGAGGCCGAACGCGCGGTGGACTCACTTGGAGATAGCCTCGCCGACACGCCTCTCGCGAGCGCCCTCAAGTCCGCTCTCGCCTTCTTAGCCCGCTGAACGCGGCCCAAAAGATCCAGCGCTGCAGACTTATCGAAGTGGGCTCTCGATGACGCGGGCGGCGCTGCTTTCTCCCTTGCCCAGGCGGAACACTGCTTGGAGCGCAATGCGCGTGCAACGGCTGAACCGCCACGCCGGGGCGCTCCTGACCGGTTCTTGACTGGAGGCCACCGCGGCAACGGCGCCAGAGGGAAAGCTGGGTGATTTCAGTAAGGAGGGCTCGTCATTCGTCAGCAATTGGGGTGGCAGCAAGATTCAGAACCGGGTTATCGTTCGCAGGGGTTTGGCCCTGAGTCGGGCCAACAATGACAGCTTCCGGAGGCAATCTGCTGTGATCACGTGTCCCAAGTGCGGCAAGGACAACCAGGACCATTACAAGTTCTGCCTGGGTTGCGGTGCGGAGTTGCCGCGCGATGAAGCCCCGAAACCGTTCTCTCCTCAGACGCCTCCACACGGCGTTCCGGCGGCAGCCGCTGCACCTGCGGCAGCACCCGCGCCCGCAGTGGCCCCGGCGCCCGCAGTGGCCCCGGCACCCGCAGCACCGGCTCCAGCCGCTGCGCCCGCGCCGGCAGCCGAGCCAGCTCCCGCTGCTCCAGCTCCCGCTGCTGCGCCGGCTCCAGCAGGGCCACCGCGCCCAGACGCTGGTGCGGCACCTGCGGCAGGCGCCGTCGCGTGTCCGCAGTGCGGGCATCAGAACAAGCCAGGGAACAAGTTCTGCGCTTCGTGCGGGTACAACCTCGGTGCCCTGCAGAGCCAGCCTCCAGCAGCACCCACGCCAGCAGCAACTGGCGGCAGCGTTGCTTCGGTGTTGCTCACTGCGCTGCGTGCTGACGGCAGCGAAGCCGGCACCTTCCCGCTTCCCGATGGCCAAGCCGTCACGGTGGGACGCGACACCGGCTCCATCTTCGCTGGCGACAGCTACCTTTCCCCGCGGCACTCCACCTTCACCCGCCGAGGCAACCAGCTCTTCATCAAAGACGAGAGCTCGCTCAACGGTGTCTACCTGAAGCTGAAGCCGAACATGCCGTGGCGTCTGGCCTTCGGCGACGTGTTCCGTATCGGACAAGAGATCATCCGCTTCGAAGAGCTCATCGGACAGGGCAACTCGCCCGACGGCGTGAAGCGTCTAGGTAGCCCGGCGAAGGGCTACATCGGCCGCCTCGCGCTGGTCATTGGCCGAGACACGACGGGCAACGCCTTCCCGATCCCGGAGAGCGGTGTGCACTGTGGTCGTGAGCGAGGCGACATCCTGTTCAGCGAAGACGGCTACGTCTCTGGTCTCCACTGCCGCATCGCTCGCGGCGACGACGGTGACGTCTACCTCACCGACGTCGGTAGCTCGAACGGCACCTTCGGTCGCCTGAAGCAAGAGCATCCGCTCGTTGCGGGGGACATCTTGCTGATGGGGCAACAGCTCTTCCGCGTTGACTTCTAAGTGTCCCGCCCGTTGCTGGACCGTCTTCAGAGGCACTGCCACGTGAGTTCGCGAGATGTTGCGCGGACTCACGAAGGTGAGCCAGGAAGCGCCGGATGACGATGCCACGCACAGTGCGTGTCGTTGCCGCTGTCATTGCGCAGGACGGTAAGTACCTGATCACGCAGCGGCGCCCTGCCGCGGTGTTGCCACTGCTCTGGGAGTTTCCCGGAGGAAAAGTCGAAGACGGGGAGTCCGACAGCGACGCGCTGAAGCGAGAGGTGATGCACCGGCTCGGCGTCGAGGTCGCGCCTGGTAGCATGATCAGCTTCGTGAGCCACCCGTACGAGCGCTACACCATCGACCTCTACCTCTACGAGTGCGTGATCACCTCCGGTGAGCCCCAGGAGCTGAACGTCGAATCGTTCCGCTGGGTGACGAGCTCAGAGTTCGATCAGTATCCGTTCACGCCGGCTGACGAAGCTTCGATGAACGCCCTGCTGGGCCTCGGCTGACGCATGGCCCTGGTGGGCCCGACCCGGCGAGCTATGCTTGGGACCGTGCTCGCGATGCGTCACGTGACCCTTGGGTTACTCGGTCTCGCTGCGCTGTCCGCCGCCAGCAGTTGCGCGACGGATCCGCCGAACCGAGGCTGTCAGCGCTTGGTGGATTTCAGCTGTGGGTGCTTCCCCGAGTGTCGAGAGCAAGACACGAAGGTGATCAACGACCAAGACCGTGACGCCTGCGAGCAGCGCCTCGAGGAGCATTTTCAGAGCTGGCGGCACTGCGAGTTCGATTGTCGCGGCGACTGCCAATACGGTTGGGGCACGTGCGCCTTCGAACTCTATCGCAGCGTCGGCCTCGACCCTCAGGGGATCTGCGACGGGCGGGACGCCGGCGCGGATGCGGCCAGCGATGCAAGCAGCGACGCAGCGACCGACGCGATGGAAGCTGGAAATGGCGGATAGGATCCCCAGCCTCGCTACACGGCTCGTGGGAGAACGCATCGTGCTCCGACCCCCGAAGGAGAACGACGCTGTGCGCCTGTCTCGGGTGCTCGAGCAGAACGCCTCCCACCTGCGTCCCTGGAGCCCGGCTCCTCCGCGCGGAACCAATCCGGCAGCACCGGTTGAACTCACGCGCAGCATCGCGAATCAGCGCAAGCAGTGGCGTCAGGGGCGCGGTTTTACCTTCTTGATCACGGGTCGCGAGCAAACAGCGCCGATCCTGGGGCGCATCGCGCTGAGTGAGATCGTGAGGGGTGTGTTTCAGAACGCCTACGTTGGTTACTGGACGGTGCGCGAGCGGGGCGGTCAGGGTCTAGCTAGCGAAGCGCTGGAGCTCCTCATCCGCTTCGCGTTTCAGGACGCCGAGCTTCACCGCTTGCAGGCTGCCGTGATGTCATCGAATCGCCCAAGCCGGCGTGTGTTGGACAAGGCGCGTTTCCGCTTGGAAGGGACGTCTGAGCGGTACCTGCAGATCAACGGGCGCTGGGAAGATCACCTGATCTACGCGCTCACCAGCGAAGAGCGCCCGCGACTCTGAGTCCCCTCGCAGCTTTTCTTGGGGGGGAGGTGCAGCGCAAAGACGCCGCGCTCTACCCAGTGGATCTGTTCAGCGCGCAACTGCATCAATCGCTGACCGACTGTGCGGGATGCAGCTGGACCTGAGGACGTCCCCCCCATGGCCTTTCCTTCAGGCGCTGGCGCTTGGCCAGCGCACGGCCACGACTCGCCTCGCGCGCAGAGCGGTTGAGCGTGTGACGCGCGGGTTGGCTGCGCTGGCGGGTGCCCCGCGTTGCGTTGCGTGCGGAGCAACACTCGAGTGGGCGGAGTCGGCGTTTTGCGGCGGGTGCGTCGCACCCTCACCCCCCATCCTGCGTGAAGCATCAGGGCTGTGGGTATTGGCTGGAGGGCGCTTCGAGGCGCCCCTGCGCGAGGCGATCCACCGGCTGAAGTATTCTGGGCAGGCGGAGGTCGTCGGTGGCCTGGCAACCTGGTGGCTGAGCCAGCTGGGTGATGCCCTGCAAGGGACGACAATTCCACATGCAAATTCTAGTCGGATCGCGTTTGACTTGGTGCCAATACCCCTGCACCCGACGCGCCTGGTCGAGCGGGGCTACAACCAGTCGGCGCTGCTGGCGGCCAAGCTCGCTCCGCGACTTGCGGTGCGGGTCAGGCACCAGCTGAAGCGAGAGAAGTCCACGCGCCCCCAGGCTGGTCTTGGCAGAGCCGAGCGTCAGCAGAACATTCAAGCGGCGTTTCGTGCCGCGCCGGGGCGCGAGAGCCCTCCAGCGATCCTGGTAGACGATGTAGCGACCACCGGCGCCACGCTGGCGGCTGCGGCCGCGGCCCTGCGCGCTCAGGGAGTTCAGTGTCTGGGTGCGGTCGTGCTCGCGACCAGCGGCGAGTAGCGCACTTATTCAAGTGTCCCCGGTGACTTGCGCGAACGGTCGCCGCGCCGTGACAATGTCCATTGGCGCCCGCGGTACGACGTGGGAGCAGACTGACGAAGGGGGCGCCGGAGCCTCTAGGGGACTTGGAGATCCGCACTGAATGCCCAGCGCTGACGATCCGCAACAGACCAAATGGCAGTGGGCCGATGTCGATGGCAGCCGTCACAGCGCCAGCCTCGCCGAACTGACTCAACTGTTCGAAAGCGGCGCGCTCCCCGCGTACACCTTGGTGTGGCAGGCAGGCTGGGCGGAGTGGCTCGAGGGACGCGAGTGCGAACTGTTCGCCGATTGCATCCCCGCGGCACAGCGCAAGCCCACGCGTGAGGCCCAGACAGACGCGGAGTACGCGGAGTTACCTCCGGAGCCGCCGCTCGATCGTTACGCCTCCGAACAGAAGCAGAGCGCCCTGCGAGCGCTGCTGGGCACCGCGGCCGCGCCCCCTCCCCCACCTCCGAGCAGCCCGCTACCAAGCAGCGCCAGCGGAAGCGCGGCGGCACTCGTCGGCAGGGCGGCGAGCAGCAGCCAGGCACCGCCGCCACCTCCAGGCGAGCGCCCATCGTCTCCACCCTCGGAGCGGCGCGCGCCCATCCCTTCGGCACCGCACATCACCCCACCGCCCGCGGACATCAAGATCAAGACGCTGCCAGACCTCGACCATGCCGAGGAACTGGAAGCCGAACCCGAGGAAGATTCCTCGGCGCACGCCTCCGTCGCCGAGCTAGACCCCGACGAGCTGAAGAGTGAAGTCGCGATCCCCGAGGTAACGCCGGACGCGGAGGAAGCCGAGGAGCTGGAGCCTGAGGAGCTCGAAAGCGACATCGCGGCCGCACCGTCGGAAGGGCGCAGCGCCGAGTCAAAACGCAAGGTCGCCAGCGCCGCCGCGCTGATTGGCGGAGGCAGCAGCAGCGCGACGCCGCCGCCCCCCGCGTCCGCACGCCCCTCGGCGCCCCCCACCTCCAAGCCTGCTCCCGCAAGCGCCGCCGCATTGCTCTCGTCCGGCTCAGCTTCGGTGCCCGGCCCGCGCGCATCTCAGCCTCCCACTTCTAGCTCGCTCCCCGCCGCAGGACCGGCGAGCGCTGGGCCCCAGAGCGGGCCTCCCATGAGCGCTCCGGCGCCCATGCCCGCTCCGGCGAGTGGCCCGAGCAACAGCAACATCATCCTCGGGGCGCTCGTCATTGGGCTCCTCGCAGTCGTGGTGATCTTGCTGATGAATCAGCGCTCCTCACAATCCACCTCCACGGAGGTCGTTGTCTCGAGCCCGCAAACGAACAGCAGCGCAAAGACCGAAAAGCCAAACGAAGCAAGCAAGGGTCCGTGCAAGGTCGCAGTGGAACCAAAGAAGCTGCTCGACTCGGCCTACCTTGGGGTCGCTCCCCGCGCGATTGCCATTTCCGCAGAGAAAGTCACACTGGGACTAGCGAAGGATAGCAAGGTCGCACTCGGCCTCGACGTATCGCTTGGAGACCTGAGCACGCAGCAGGCGTTCGAGGAGCGCGCGCCGGGTAAGGTAGTGGCTGTCACGCCGACTCCCGACCATCGCTTCTTGGTGACTCACGATCGACAGAAGCGCGATGGGGCCGTGGAGTTCAGCTCCGGTATGACGATCGGAGCGCGAGGGAGTCGCCTCGAGGTCGTGCGCAACGGCAAGGCCACGGAACTCGGCACACTGCCCTCCGACGAGGTCACGACTCCGAGCGTTGAACGCGCCCAAGACAGCGGAAAGAGCTACGCTCTGGTGCTCCGCTCAGGTGGTCAGGAGGGCAAGCTGGTCTTCGGCTGGCTGGATGGTGAGGGTGCGCTGAAGGGCACGCTGGGAGCGGTCAGCATGCAAGACGCCTTCCTCGGTACGCCCAGCGTGACCACCAGCGACGCTAACGCACTGATCACCGTCGCCACCCGACCAACAGCGGACGCCTATTGGGGGATCACGCTGGCGAGCGCTGCGCTTCATCAGCCGCCCAAGTCGAGCAAGAGCTTTACCCCACCCCCGGGAGGTCCCGGCGGAGAGGCGATATCCCCCGCTGCCAGCGCCCTCGGCCAGGGTCGCTGGGTGCTGATGTGGACCGAAGGGCCACGAGGCAAGCACCAGGTTCGCGCCCAAACCCTCGATGCGGATCTGATCCCATCAGGGCCCGCCGTGCGCCTGTCCGCCGCCGACAGCGACGCCGGCCAAGGGACACTGATCGCCTCAGGTGATCGCGCTTTGGCCGTGTTTTTCGTGCGCACGCCCGGCGGGGCTGAGCTATGGGGTACAGGTCTGTCATGTCAGTGATGCCTCCCGCACCCAAGCCCGCCTCACGATCCCGGCGCCGCGCGATGAGCTGGCTCGCAGCAGCGGCTATTGCATTGGGTTCTACCGCCTGCGTGTTCGCCACGCCGGGCCCGACCCCAGTCGCTCGAGGCATGGAGTTCCGCGCGGGTAACCAGCGCTACGACGCGTTCTTTACCGAGCTCCACGATCTGCAAGTCGAGCTCGCAGAGGCACCTGGCAAACCCAAGGAAGTGCGCGGCGGCTTAGCCGAGTACCTCGAACTGGACGACAACGCGTCCATGTCCCTGGTCAACAAGAAGCTCGAACAAGAAGTCGAGCGCTACACCCAAGCCGGCACTGGCTTTGAGTTCGAGATCGGCGGAGCGAACGCCGAGGGTGAGAGCAGCGTCGAAGGCGGCGTGCGCGGAAAGACGAACGAGGAAGCGGAGGCGTTCTTCAAGGGCGTCAAGAGCAGCGCGCTCGCAGCGACACGGCTGGAAGGCCAAATGCTTCGAGTACGGACGCGTCTAGATGACCTCGAGGCTCAGATCCCAGAACTCAAGCGGGACATCGACAAGACGTTCTCGAGCGAGTCGCCGGGTCGCCGCACGGATATAGCCAACAACCTCGACGACGCGAAGAAGCTCATCCCGTTGATGCGCGAACGGGCGGACAAGGTCAGCACCGAAGCTCACTCGATCGCTCGCCGCATCGAAAAGGCGATGGACTCTGAAGATCGCATTCAAGCTCCGGAGCCGGTGGAAGTCGTGGAGCCGACAGCACCGGCGGCGCCTTCCACGGATGTGGAGGTCGTGGAGCCTGACGGCGGAGAAAAGCCCGCGGACAAGCCAGCGGACAAGCCCAAACCCGCTCCGAAACCGGCGCCCAAGCCTGCACGCAAGCCCGCGCCTGCACCCAAGCCCGCGCCCGCGCCAAAGCCGCCAGGCGACTTCGAACCCTGAGGTAGCGCGCGTTTCCGCGCGCTACCGATGTCGATGGGGTGAGCGTTCAGGGTGCGTTCACCTCGTCTGCCATGTCCTTGACGATGGAGTTGAACACCACGGGCTGATCCCAACTCACGAAGTGGTTGCTCTCATCCACGATCTGGATCCCGTCGTGCCAGAGCTCCGAGTCGAGGTGCAGGCTCTCCAGGTAGCTGAGGCGAACGGATCGCTCGTACTTGCCGTGGATGATGCCGATCGGACACGGGTAGTCGCGCACCATCCCGACTTCGTCCGCAAGGTAGGCGAAGGAGGCTGGCAAGTCGCCGCGAGCTCTAGAGTCCGTCTTGCGGACGGAACGCGCGAAGTGATCCGGGATGTCGCTGTAGTAGACCGTCGCTTCCCAGTGGTGGATGTCTTCTGCGCTGAGGTCCGCCGTGAGGTAGTGGGGCCCTCCCGGCATGGGGAAGAACGCCGCGCCCAGTTGCTCGAGGGTAGAGACGGGCGGGGCACCGTAGATCAGCGCCCCAGCTGGTTCCGGGAGGAATTGACCAGACTCGATCAGCGCGTGACCGCCCAGGCTGTGCCCGACATACACGGCGCCGTGTAGCCCCAGCGCTTCGCTGAACGCCTCGACTGACTCTGCATATAGCTGGATGCTGTAAGTATTGGCCTGACCATCGATGCGTCGGGTGTCGCCGTGCCCCGGCATGTCGAAGGCGAGCAGGCGATACTGCCGCAACGGGTTGGGACTGCCATCGGGCAGCACCTCTGCAAACTGCCGTTCCCAACACTCCTTCGAACACGAGTTCGAGTGCACGAAGACGATGGCTGGCGCGTCATTGCCGGTGTCCCAGTAAGCGAGCTTCTGAACGCCCAGGCGCGGTCCGGTGACCCGTACGCGCTGTGTCCTCAGGCCACCCGGCCCCTCCCGGTGATGCGCCTGTGCCTGTTGACCTAGCTGGTCGCGCGACTCGCTCGGCTCGCCAGAACAGGCGGCAAACAAGCCCAAACAACCCAACAACGAAATCGCCCCCACAAACCTTCCGATCATCGCTCCTCCTTTCGCGCTTCCGCGCGGCTCGGATAGAGCACATCGGCCTGCTCCGTTCAATGGCGTGTTTCAACGTCGCAAATAGCAAGATTCGAAAGTGCGACAATCGATACCAGCGCACGCTCGGGGGTCAACATGCGACGGGGACGACCCATTTCACAGGCGTTGTAGCTAATCTCGGACCCCAGCGAGGCGCAGCGCCCTTCGTTGCCTCGCCTTGCTTCTTTCTTGGGGGGGAGAGGAGCGCCTCTAGTCCCCTCGCAGCAACGTCAGTCTTCGCCAGCCACGAGCTTCGTGATGAGCTCTTGGGCGCGATGGACCTCGGCTTCGAGCGCGACTTGAAGCGCGATGCGACCCGTAGTCGAGCGCTTGACGAAGTTGTCGAGATAGCGCAGCGCCGAGTCGCTCTCACCCAAATGAAAGGTGAGCTCTCCGAGGACGAACTGCCCGTACCCCTGACCGCACGGAACCGATTCGAGGGCGTCCCGGAGTTCGCGTAGTTCTTCGTACGCCGAGTCGTCTCCAAACTCCAGACGCGCAAGTGCTAGTTGTGCTCGATACAGCGGCTTGTCGCGGGTGCCCCAACGCACTGCGCGGGTGAGCGCCCCAATAGCGGGCTGGTGTGCACCCGCGAGGTACAAAGAACTGCCGAGCGTCCACAGGTGAAACGCGCGGCGGGACGCGGGACAAACCCGCGTCGCGATTCGCAGGTGGTCGACCGCTCTGCGATGATCTCCAAGCCCCAGACACGCACGCGCGGCGTCCTGTCGAGCGACGTCTGGCATCACGCCGGTAGCCACCGCCAACAGCGCGCTCTCAAGGGCCTCGCGAAATCGCCGCCCCTCCATCTGCGAGAGGTAGAGCTGCCGCAGCAGCAGCGCTCGCGTGTCCAAATCGACGCCATCAGGATGCGCGAGCCCGCGCTTGGCATACTTCGCTCGCGTCGCTGGCGTGCGCGCCCGAGATGCCTTCTGCAGCAACAATTCAGGGCTTTCACTCCCACGAGGTCGAGCTCGTGCAAGTGGCGGGGCGGGACACGATTCCCGAACGGCTCGATCGCGAGAGCGCGACATTTGCAGTGTAAAATTAGCAGCACCTGCACAACCGTCCAGATTTCGACAAAAACGTCCCCTCTCCCGCTACAAACAATGTCCCTCGGCGGGACGAAACCGAGCCGTTTCCAGCCACGGTGGACGCGGTGAGGACTTGATGAGTGCTGACTGTGGGCCTATTGAAGCTCCGCCGCAGTGAGTCACGGACAGGCTGCCCACCGAGGTCGCTTCTCCTTGAGCCCCACGAAGCCTGAGTTGTCGTCCGTCTCGCCCGCCCTAGGCGCGACTGGCTTGTTGTTCACGCCCACCGGGCGCGAGATCCGAAAGCGCTGCATGCTGCCCAAACCCCTCGCCGTTACGCTGACTCTGACTTGTCTCCTGGGAGCCGTTGGCTGCGGCCACCCCGCTAGCGAGAGCGAATGCAAGGAACTGGCGGAGCACATCGCCCGGCTACGCCTCCAAGGCCGAGGCTTCGACGAAGCTGAGATCACACGCCGCGTCGCGGAGGCGGAGAA
This sequence comes from Polyangiaceae bacterium, assembly GCA_020633205.1. Lineage (NCBI taxonomy): Bacteria > Pseudomonadati > Myxococcota > Polyangiales > Polyangiaceae > Polyangiaceae bacterium. The sequence goes on along the minus strand of JACKEB010000018.1, from coordinate 224,009 downwards.
GGACCCCGAGTACCAGAAGACGATGGACGGCTGCGTGGGCCAGCGCATCACGGACTCCTCCGTGGCGTGCATCAAGGCGGCGAAGACGCCGGAGGAGATCAAGACGAAGTGCGCGCGTTAGGTCGTCGCAAGACGTTTCCTCGCGGCACCGCTTCTCGTAGTCGACTCCGAGGGCCATGGGCGCTGCTCGCTGTGCCTTGCGTCGCGCTCTTCTCCGGGTGTAGCAAGCCCATCGACCGCGCGGAGTGCGACCAGATGCTGGATCGCTACGTCGGTTTCTTGATGCAGAACCAGGAACCTGGTGTGCCCTTCGAGGAGATCCGCAAGAAGCAACGCGAAGCTCGGGTGAAGGCCGAGAGCTCCTCGGAGTTTGCGGCCTGCACGGACAGGGTCAGCAGAAAGCAGTACGAGTGCGCGATGCAGGCCCCAAACGCCGATCGCCTGGAACAGTGCTTGGTGTTCTGAAGCCGTTCACACGCCCGCTGTCTACTGGTGTGGAGCCAGCAAGCGCTCGAGCTTCTGGACAGCCGCGGGCACGTCGACATCGATATCCATCAGATCCCGAAGTGGGTCCTCACGTTCGGTCATGCGCGCCGGAACGGTGAACATGGTGTAGGCAGCCGGGTCCAACGCGAGATGTACCTCGTCCCACTCGAGGGGCGTGCTCACCCGCGCCCCGGGGTACGCGCGAACCGAGTACGGACCCACAATAGTGCGGGAGCGACCGGTCTGACCGACGTCGATCAAGATCTTTCCCCCCCGTTCCGTGACCCGTCGCTCCATGGTCGTGATGTCTTGATGGCGCAACCACAAGAGACGACCAATCAATTCCACCAGGATTTTAGCTGTCTCGAAGGGAACGCCGCCCCCGCGGCTCGCATCCCCCATGGGGATCATGACGTGCATCCCCGTCTGTCCGCTGGTCTTGGGAAACCCCACCAGGCCAAGTTCCGCGAGCAAGTCCCTGAGCGACAGCGCGAGGGTGACAGCGTGACGAAAGGGGTTGTCCGCCATGTCGAAGTCGATGGTCAGGAAGTCGCAGGTGTCGAGGGATCCCTCACGACACGCCAAGACGTGAATCGGGATGCAACCGAGGTTCGCGATGTGAATCAAGCCGTCAGCGTCATCGATCAAGAAGGTCGAGACCGTCTTGCCGTCTCGCTCTTCATGACGGATCTGCAAGGTCCTGAGCCAGTCGGGCGTGCCCTTGGGAGCGTTCCACTGGTAGAAGCTCTTCCCGTTGATTCCGTCGGGATAACGCACGAGCATGATGGGTCGCCCCTTGAGGAACGGAAGCAGGGTGTCAGCGATCGCCGCGTAGTACTCGCACAGCTCACCCTTGGTGTAGCCCTCGTCAGGCCAGAACACCTTGGCCTGATTCGTAAGGTGCGCGCGCGTGATCAGGCGATCGCCGCGCCGGCCTGCTGCTTGAGGTCTGGCGGTTGAAAACGGCGCCGGCATCGACATCGGTGCCTCGTCCTCTGGGTCGACAGCTGGCGCGATTTCCAGTCGAGTCTCTCCTGGCATCGCCGTGCAGTCCCTCGGGTCCTTGTCGATGCGCAGTCCACGGAACACGGGAAAGCGAAGCGAACCCGAGTCTGACCACCCCAGGTAGCGCACGCTGACGACGTAGCGAGGCTCGACGAAATGCCGCTCCATCGGCGCGCGCTCGAGCTCCCCGCTGGCGGGGCAACTGTCGATCTCGATCGGCGTCAGCCGCTCGATGAGTAGATCTTGAGTCGCGTCGTCGAGACCGGAGCCGACCTTGCCGCGCAGCTTGAGCTCGTCCCCCTCATACGCGGCGAGGATCAGCGAGCCTAGAGTGCGGGAGCGCTTCTTGCGCTCCCAACCCACGATCACGAATTCGTCGTCGCGCTCGGTCTTGATCTTCACCCAGTCCTCGAAGCGCTTTGGCCCCGCTCGGTAGATTGCGTCCTTGCGCTTGGCGACGATGCCCTCGAGGCCTTCGTGCTTGCAGAGTTCGAACAACGGCCGCCCGTCGTCACTCAGGTGGTCGAGGGCTCGGAGCCTTCCGCGCCCCGGCAAGAGCCGCATCAAGATCTCCTTGCGTTTCAAGAGCGGCATCGACGTGAGATCCCAGTCTTCGACCGCAAGCACATCGAAGACCATGTACACCACGGGCACGTCGCGTCGCGCGCGGGCCACATCCAGCGGGCGCGTCGCGTGGATGCGCGTCGCCAAACGCTCGAAGCTTGGCTTGCCTTGCTCATCGAAAGCGACGATCTCACCATCGAGCACGATGCGCTTCGGCGCGAGGCCCCTGACAGACCGCACGACCTCTGGATAGGTCAACGTTGCGGCGCGCTGCTTGCGGTAGCGCAGGTTGACCTCCTCCCCCTGCTTGTCGGCGACGATGCGTACGCCATCGAGCTTCAGCTCGTAGATCCGCGAGGTATCCTCGAGGGTCGCCCCGTCTGTCGCGCACAACATTGGGCTCAAGCTACTGACATCCAGCTTCTTCTTCTTGGCGCCGCCGGCCTTCGCTAGCTTCACTAGCTCTTCGACCAGGTCAGCTTTGCTCTCCAGCTGATCAACGCGAAGGCCCGAGATGACGCTGTACGGTTCTTCGTGGACCATGTCTCGCTCGTTCGAGTAGACGTCGGTCTTCTTCAGCAGCAGCCACTGGGGTTGCTTGGGCTTGGGCTTTTGACGCGAGCCGGTTTCAACGAGCGCGAAGCGGCCTTTGAGTTTGTAACCGTCGAGCCAGAAGTCGACCTTGCCCTTCTGCAGCCCCTCCTCAACCGTATCCTCGAGGTAACGCACAGTACCCGTATCCCAGACGATCATCGGCCCGGCACCGTAGTTGCCGTCAGGGATCACGTCTTCGAAGTCTAAATACTCTAGGGGATGATTCTCCGTCTGCACCGCCAGGCGCTTGTCCACCGGGTTCAGGCTGGGCCCCTTGGGCACCGCGAAGCTGAGGAGCGTGTTGCCTGCCTGAATGCGCAAGTCGTAGTGCTCCCTCGAGGCATCGTGCAGGTGGACCACGAAAGAGCCGACCCGAGTCCCTCCGGCCGCTGGAACGCTCGCAAACGGTTCGTTGGTGCGGCCTGGATCGCGCTTCTCGCGATACTTGCGCAGAGGATCTGCGCTGGCCTCAGGGGGATCGGGTTTCGCCACGGATGTTCAGGTCAACGGGTGAACGAAGATGTTGCCACAGCCTCCTGACAGGGACGAACGAAGCGGTGCCGCCTCCCCCCAAACAAGCTCGGCCCCAAGCAAATCAGCGACGGGAGCGTGAGCGGAGAGAGCTGGGGCGGTTGTTCGCGCGGAAACGCCGCGAGGGTTTCAGCACCACTGGACATCTGATCGGGAGCGCTTATGCAAGCGAGCTACGACCGTGAGGAACGCCAGGGAAAAGCGCCAACAGCCGCTGCCTGGATGTTGGAGGTTTGCGCTGGTCGACCGTAGCATTGCGCTCATGGCGGCACGCGCGATCAGCTCCGGAACAATCAGCTTCGGCTTGGTATCCATCCCAATCAAGCTCTTCACGGCGGCATCCAGCCAGTCCGTCAGTTTCAACATGTTGCACGGCGAGTGTGGCAACCGCATCAAGCAACAGCTGTACTGTCCAACGTGCGACGTGGTGGTCGAGCGTAAGGACTTGGTGAAGGGCTACGAGTACACCAAGGGGCAGTTCGTGCAGTTCACGGACGAAGAGCTGAAGAAGCTCGAGGCTGAACGCAGCAGCACCTTGGAGATCGTCGAGTTCGTCCCCCTCGAGACCGTGGACTTCATCCAAGTGGAGAAGAGCTACTACCTCGGCCCCGACAAGGGCGGCGACAAGGCCTACAAGCTGCTCGCCGAGGCGATGCGGCGCAAGGAGCGTGTTGCCGTAGGGAGCTGGTCCGCACGCGGCAAAGAACAGCTGGTGATGATCCGCCCCTACCAGGACGGTCTGATCTTGCATCAGCTCTACTACGCCGGAGAGGTGCGCGCGTACGACGACGTCGACAAGGGCGCCACGTTCAACTTCAGCGACGCCGAGCAGGACCTGGCCGACAAGCTGCTCGACCAGCTCACGGTCGATGAGTTCGACTCCGAGAAGTTCAAGGACGCCTACGCGACCCGGGTGCTCGAGGTCGTCGACCAGAAGGTGGCCGGACAAGAGATCACCCTCGCCCCCGAGCAGCCCAAGGCGCAGATCATCGACCTCTTCGAGGCGCTCAAGAAGAGCCTCGCCCAAGGCGGCGATAGCGCCGACGAGGCCAAAGAGAGCAAGAAGGCCGAGGGCAAAAAGGCAAAGGCCAAGCCCGTCAAGAAGGCTGAACCCGGCGCCAAGAAGGAAACCAAGACTCGCGCCAAGAAGACGTCTACGGGCTGACGCCTGCGAGCAAGAGCGTGAGCAAGCCCCCGGACGACGACGTGGTGGTGATGGAGATCGAGGACAGCCTCGATCTTCACACCTTTCAGCCTCGGGACATCCCGTTCGTAGTCGAAGACTACGTCGAGGAAGCCTACAAGAAAGGTTTCCGCGAGGTAAGGTTGATCCACGGGCGCGGCAAAGGCGTACAGCGCACGCGCGTACAGCAAGTCCTGGCGAAGTCACCCTACGTCGCGGAGTTTCGCGACGCGCCAGCGACCCGCGGTGGCTGGGGCGCGACGCTTGCCTGGCTCAAGGACCCCAAGTCCTAGCGAGTCGAGCCTGCGGCTAATCTGACCTGCAGCTAATCCAGCCTGCAGCTAGTCCAGCGGAGTGTCCTGGCCCATCCGCGCGAAGAACGCATCGAGGCTCTTCTCCGGGTCCAGGGGGAACTGGTCTTCGAGTAGTCCCGCCTTCTCCATTCTATCCAGGCGGAAATTGCGAAAGTCCTCGCGCAGCTCGCAGTAGGCGAGCAGCGTCCAGACCTTGCCCCAGAAGAACGCGCCGAGCGGCCACACGGTTCGCTCGCTGCTTTGACCATCGCCGCGCTGGTAGCCGAAGCGCAGCTTCTTGCGGTCAAACACCGCTTGGCGCACGAGGCTCAGGTTACCAGAGCTCCGCTTGTCGAGAGGGAGCGGAGAGAAGAGCGGTGTCTGCTTGAGCAGTGGCTTCAGGTGCTTCGGGAGCACCGACTCCACCTTGGAGATCACCGAGCGACTAGCTTTGCCAAGCTCATGGTCGCCGAAGCTCGCGACGATGCGGGCCCCGAGCAGCAACGCCTGGATCTCGTCGGCGTCAAACATGAGCGGCGGCAGGTCGTAGCCAGCGCGCAGGGAGTAGCCTACCCCCGCCTCGCCGTCGATTTGGGTTCCGGTGGAAACCAGGTCCCGAACGTCTCGATAGACGGTGCGCTCGGAGACCTCGAGTTCCTCCGCGAGTTGCCGCGCCGTGAGCACCTTGCGCCGACGCAACAGTTGAATGATCTGAAACAAGCGGTCCGCGCGACGCATCGACAAGGACTGTACTGCAAAGCGTAAGAGCTACCGAGCGCCGGACGAACCGAAGACCCCATTGTGCGCGCGACGCGCCACCGACCGAAGTCGCTGGCTTGCGACGCGCGCCAAACGGGTGCCCCTCACGGAGTCGACAGGCCCACGACATTGCCTTCTGGGTCCTGAAAAAGGGCGACGCGGATGCCTGCCACCGGAGTTGGCGGCGTTACGAGTTTGCCCCCGAGGGCGATGGCTCGCTCGAGGCTGCCTTCGAGGTCCTCAGTTTCCACGTAGAACGTGATGCGATGACTGAACACCCCGCCGCGTTCTCCCACGCCACCCGCGATGCCTTTGCCTCCGGGGGGTGCGAGCACACCGTAGCCCGTCGGGTTGTCGCGGTTGAGGGACCAACCAAAGAGCTCGCCGTAGAAGCCTTGGAGCTTCTCCTGCTTGTCGCCGCGAATCTCGAACCAAACCACTGGATGCTGACTCATCTCGAATCTCCTTCGTGCGTGGCGGCTGCCAACTCAGCCGCGCCTCGCCTCAAAGACATAGCGACCTCGCCCTGACAGCGTCTTGTCAGGAGGCCCTGCGTGCCACTTCCCTCCTGACAACGGTGTGTCAGCGGGACACGGACCGGGGTGGCGCTAGTCGATTTCTTGGCCACTGCTGCGCGCTCCAGTTAGGCCTCTGCCACGCGCAGAGCGACCGCTGAGAGGGACGCGCCGAATCTGTGCACCGCTACGAGCGGAAACGCGGGGGAAGCAGCATGAACCTAGGATCGCGCGGAAAAGCCACCCTGGTGGTGATCGAGTTCGGCGGCAGCTGGCCGAGCTGGCTGGAGCCTGGGTGCTCCGCAAACGGCAACATGGCCGTGGTGGCGCAGCACTACGAAGGCCACCCGAGTGAGCTATTGACTCAGGTCGCCAACCGGATTTCCCGCTTGGAAAATGGCAGGTGGGACCTCGAGCGCGTCGTACTGGTGAGCAACGGCCGCGTCGATCACCAGGCGGAGACGAGCCGCGGTGTGCTCTGCCGGGGCCTGATGTCCCGACTCGAGAAGCTCGGCCGTGGTCAGCTGATTTTGACCTACGGCACCACCGACGACCGGCGTGTCGAGCGTGGTCTGACCCGCTGGGTGCGCACTCTCGAGGCGGACCGCAGCACTCCGCGCATCCAAATCGGCTTGCGCACGCCGCCTACTCGCCGCGCGCGGGTTGCCCTGGTCAGAAGCGCCTAGTCACACGCCCTGATCCGAGCCTCGCGCCAAGGTGCTGGCCTCCCGGCGAAAACGTGTCATATCGGGGCGCCGTGGCAGGGAGGCAGAGCATTCAAGAGCTACGCGAGCGCGCGCTGAGCGACCTCGAGTGGCCACTCGTGTGCGCGGAGCTCGCGAGGCTGTGTGCGAGCGATGCGGCGCAGGCGCGGCTCTGCGAGCTCTCGCCGGAACCGACCCTGGAACTCGCGGCGCAGCGCTCTCGCCTGAGCCAGGCGGCGATCGACGCGGAGCAGAGCGACACACCACTACCGCGCGTAACCACGCCGGACGTGCTGGAAGCCCTCGACGGCATCACTCGCCAACGCGTGTTGGCCGCGCCGGACTTGCTCAAGGTCCTGCTGCTCCTTCGCGACGCGACCGCCCTGAGGCGCTTTGCTCAGATGCAGCGAGCAGCGCGCGCGGAGCTCGCCGATGCGTTGGACACGGCCCCAGAGCTTGCGGGCTTGGAGAAGGAGCTCGAGCGCTGCCTCGAACCCGACGGCACGGTCAGTGACGACGCGAGCCCAGAGCTCGCCCGCGCCCGCGCGGCGGTGCGCGACCGGCGCCGAGAACTCACGACGCGCCTGCAGCGCCTGGTGAACAAGCACTCAGACAAGCTGGCGGGTGGATACTACGCAGAGCGCGATGGCCGCTACGTGTTGCCGGTACGTTCAGACTCACACGGCACCATCGAGGGTTTCGTACTCGGCTCCAGCGGCTCGGGCGCAACGTTGTATGTCGAGCCGCGCGAACTGGTAGACCTGGGCAACAAGCTGCGCATCGCCGAAGCCGACGCGGAGCGCGAAGAAGCGCGGGTGCTTGCGCGTTTGTCCGGGCACGCCTCTGGACTAGGTGCAGAATTAGCAATCGCGTACGAAGCACTGCTCGAAGCCGAGCGCTTGATTGCCATGACGCGCTGGGCGGCCAAGGTCTCCGGCTTGGTGTTTCCTCCCGAAAACAAACCGAGCATTGAGCTCTTGGCGGTGCGACACCCGCTGCTCGCGGTCGGGGAGGAGCCTGTCGTGGCAAACGACGTGCGGCTCAGCGCTGGGCACGCCCTGGTGATCTCCGGCCCCAACGCCGGCGGCAAGACCGTCGCGCTCAAGTGCCTGGGCCTCGCGGCGCTAATGGCGCGCGCCGGGGTGCCGATCCCGGCTGCATTGGGCTCGAGCGTGGGCTTCTTCGACGAGGTCCTGAGCGACATCGGCGACGACCAGTCGCTGGCGCTCTCACTCAGCACCTTCAGCGGCCATGTGCGAAACCTCGCGCAGATGCTGAACACTGCCCAGCGCGCCTCGAAGGACGGCGAGCCGGGCGGCACGCTGATCCTGCTCGACGAATTGGCCGCTGGCACCGATCCGGATCAAGGCGCCGCGCTCGCGACCGCGGTTCTCGAAGCGCTTGCAGAGGCAGGCGCGGCTGTTGCTGTTACGACCCACTACGAGGCACTGAAGGAGCTAGCGGCCCGGGACTCACGCTTCGAGAACGCGTCGGTGGGCTTCGACATGGCGGCGCTCGCCCCGACCTTCGAGCTGCGCCTGGGGATCCCTGGGCCCTCCAGCGCGCTCGCGGTTGCACAACGCTTCGGCATGGCGACCTCCGTCGTGGAGCGTGCGAAGGCGCTGCTCCCCGAACAGCGCCTGCTACGCGATGAGCTGCTCGACACCATCGAGCAACAGCGGCAAGAGGCCGCCCAAGCGCTCTCGGCGGCCAAAGCCCTGGAACTCGAGACGCGGGTCACTCGCAATAAAATCCAAGCGGAAACACTCGCCACCGCCAAGCGAGAGCGTGAGCGCCTCGAACGAGAGGCACGCGAGCTGAGTCAAGCGGTTCGCCAGGCCCGCGCAGAGCTCCAGCACGTGACCCAGCGCCTGCGCGCAGCAGAGCTCTCTCAGCGTGATCTCAAGGAGCTCGAGAAGCAGGTGGACGCCGCAGGGCGCCAGCTCGGAGTTGGCGGCCGTTTGGACCAAGCCACCCGCGGAGCTCCCGGCGGTAGCGCCCCCGCCGCGGAGCAGCTCGTGCTGGGTACGCGGGTGCGCGTCCTGCCCGGTGGTCAGATTGGAGAAGTCGCTGAGCTACCAGTTCGCGGCAAGCTCCGGGTGCGAGTGGGCAGCCTGACGCTGCTCTGCAAGCTCGAGGACATCCGCCTGGTCAACGGCAGCGAGACCCAAGTTAGTTCCACGCGGAACACCGCTCGGGTCAAGGCGCCGAAGTTCACTCGGAGCGCGCCGGCGCCCAAGGAAGAGGTGCTCTTGCGCCACGACGGCATCACCCTCGACCTACGCGGCATGCGTGTCGACGAGGCGCTGGACGAAGTGGACCGCTTCACGGACGCGTTGCTGCAGCGCGGAGAACCAGCAGGTTTCGTGCTGCATGGGCATGGTACCGGCGCGCTCAAACAAGCCGTGCGCGATCACCTGCGAGCGGGCGCCGCCATTGCGACCTCACGGGCCGCCGAGCGCGAAGAAGGCGGCGATGCCTTCACTGTGTTCTGGGTACGCTGAGCGGCTGTGTGCTCTCAGGCGCGTGTTTCTCTCAGGCGCTCTCTTTGAGCGCTGTGGTCTTGAGCAACGGGAAGCCGAGCGCCTCACGTTGGGCTAGCCACGCGGCGGCGACTGCCCGGGCGATGGCGCGCACACGACCGATGAAACGCACGCGCTCCGTCACGCTGATCGCGCCTCGAGCATCGAGCACGTTGAACGCGTGAGACGCTTTCACCACGAAGTCGTACGCGGGCATCACGAGCTGCTGCTTGGGATCCTCGCTGCGCCCCAGGAGGCGCTTCACCTCGGCCTCGGCTTGGTCAAAGGCACGGAAGTGCGCCTCGACGTCGGCCTCTTCGAAGTTGTAGGTCGACCACTCCCACTCGTTACGGTGGAAGAGCTCGCCGTACTTCACTTGGTCGTTGTAGGTCAGATCGTAGACCGAATCGACGTCCTGCAGGTACATGGCGATGCGCTCGAGGCCGTAGGTCAGCTCACCACTCACGGGCTTGCAGTCGAAGCCACCCGCTTGCTGAAAGTAGGTGAACTGACTGATCTCGAGGCCGTCGAGCCAGACCTGCCAGCCGAGACCCCAGGCGCCTAGTGTCGGGCTCTCCCAATCATCCTCGAGGAAACGCACGTCGTGCTCGAGCGGCTTCGTACCAATCGCCTCGAGGGACTTCAGGTAGAGATCCTGAATGTCGAGGGGGCTCGGTTTCAGGATCACCTGGAACTGGTGGAACTGCTGCAGACGGTTCGGGTTGTCTCCGTAGCGACCATCCGTTGGGCGCCGAGAAGGCTCCACGTAGGCGACCTTCCACGGCTCTGGCCCCAAGCTGCGCAAGAAGGTTGACGGGTTGAAGGTGCCCGCGCCGACTTCGGAGTTGTACGGCTGAACGATCAGGCAGCCTTGTTCGGCCCAAAAGCGCTGCAGGTTGAGAATCAGATCCTGGAAGTGCATTGCCCGTGGGTTTGGCCGATGAACGGGCGGCTGTCCATGACTTTGTCCCAGCGCTCCTCACCCCCAAAAAAGCCTGGGAAGCGCGCTCGTTAGCCTTCGACGGCGGGCCTAACGCGACCGTGACCCGGTTCGCCCTCCGATTCGGCAGCGGCGTCGGACTCAGGCAGCGCCTTGCGCACGGAGGATGCGCGGCCCGAACGCTCCGGCGAAGCATTCAATGGCGGTTTGGGGATCAGATCGGATTTTGGGGGGAGAGGAGCAGCAGGCTGAGCCCCGCTAGCAGACGTGAAGCGAGCGTTGAAGGCTTCGGCCAAGATTGGCCCCTCCACCTCGTGCTTGAAGAACACGAACGCCTGGCTCCAGCGCTGCTCAGCGACTCGACTCGCCCAGTCGTCGAGCTCTGCTTCGCTGTACGAGGTGTCTTCCCGGCGCATGCGCAGATACCCAAAGTCCGTGGTAGCGACCAACGGTGGCGCCTGCGTCTCGGCGTCCAGATCGCCACCGCACAGCGCAGCCTTGCCCGCTGACAGCGCAGAATAGACATCATCGCTGAACCAAGATGGATGGCGGAACTCGAGCACTGGCTTGCACTCCGGCGGCAGTACCGCGAGGAAAGACTGCAAGAGTGGGACGTCCTTCTTCAGGAACGGTGGCAGCTGAAACAGCACCGCGCCAAGACGGGCTTCGAGGATCGCGATCACCTTGAACAAGTAAGCGACGGAGTCATCCACATCGCGCAAGCGCTGGCGATGAGTGATGCGCTGTGAGGCCTTGATCACAAAGCGGAAGTTCGCAGGAACTTGCTCCGCCCAGCTCGCGACCACCGACGACTTCGGCATGCGATAGAACGTGTTGTTGATCTCCACCGCGGGGAGGCGCTCCGCATAGAGCCTGAGCAGGTCGCTGGGTGCGGCGTCTTCCGGATAGAAGCTGCCCCGCCACTCCTTGTAGCTAAAGCCGCTGGTACCCGATAACACCCGCATTTGATCCCAGGGTATCCTGGAGCGACTGCGCACCGCAACGCTTGGCACACATCTTGACTGCGATGTTGCGAATCGCAACGTGAAGCTATTCCGGGTCGCGCTTGACCGTACTGGGCCACGCCAGCCTCACGGCGCCCGAAACGGCTAGTCCGGACCACACAGTGCGACGGCGACGCCTACCAGTATCAGCTCGACCAGCATCACGATCACGCCCACCAGCAGGCCGATCGGCAGGCGCAGCGACCAATGCCAACGCTCGGGACCGAGCCCTACTTTGGCGAAGTGGACGGGCAGCGAAAGCGGTCCAAACACGACGACCGCCGAGCGAAAGCTCGCCTCGTTCCAAGCGCGATCGCGAGCGGGTTCAGGCAGCGCACGCAGACTCACGCGTACTATCCACCACGGCAAGGCGATGTTCAGCACGAGCTGGACGAGAAACTGCAGCAAGCTCATGCGGGCCCGCGCAGCATATCAAAAGCGAGAGCCACGCCAGCCGTACCGATCCATCGGGCGGTCTTTCAACCTCGCCTGGCGGTCACTCGTGCTGGAACCGCCCAGCGAAGGTCTCGTACTGCGCGCGCATCGCCGAGTCGGGGCGCCCCGTCTTGCCGTAGACGCTGCCCTTTCCGGCCTGGAACTCGCAAGCCGCAGCCCTATCGAACGCGTCCAGGGCATCCTTGGGCGGCTTGCCGGAGGTGGTTACGTCACTCAGCTCTCGGGTCGCTTTGCCAATGTCGTCGCAGCCATCACTCGCGGCAGGCAACGCCACCTCCCCCGCTTCATTGCAACAAGTGCGGCGCACCGAGACGTAGATGGGCAGCTCGTACCAACCCGCTTGGCTCATCAGACGCATGGCATCGCTGACGCCGCCCTTGCTGCCCTTCACCACAGCCACCTTGAGCTTACTCGCTCCGGCGACGGCGTCCTTTTCCTCACACATCCACGCAAGGGGCTGGGGAGACTCGAACGCGCCGGTGAGGTACTCCTTGGCGCATGCAGACGTGGAGTCCGCCGCAGCCGCAGCCTTGGCGCTGCCCATGACCGCAACTTCGCTTAGGTCGATCTCTTTCCGTACAGAAGCGGAAGGGGCCTCCTGCTTGGTCTCCGTCGGTACTGCTACCTCCACGACACTCGGCTTGCGAGTCGCTGAGTAGGCCCAAACTCCGAGCGCGCCGATCACGCTCGCCGCAATGGCAAACGCGACAAAGCGCCCCATCCGGCTCGGCGGCTCTTGTTCGATGACCGGCTTGGTATCGACGCTGAGGTTCACTGGGGACACCGTCGAGCTCGGCAGGGGCGGCGGATGGCTGGTGCGGATCGACGGGTGAGACTCGTCACCAGCGTGATCGACGAACCAGCGCGCGAGTTCGCCCATTAACGGCTTCAGGCTAGACGCACGCGCCTCTGCATCACTCGTCAAGCCGTGGAGCAGCACGGCACGCAAACGCTCGTCTTGCACCTCGCTCAGCTGGTCGGGCGACTCCACGCCAACGGCAGGAGGTGCGTGTCCAATCAGCATCTGAAACATCAAACAGCTGATCGCCCACGTGTCGTCGGCCTCGCTCGGGGCACCTTCGGACCCGGGCACTCGAAACACTGCCCGGTCCCCTTGGAACGTGAGCAGCGGGCCGTCCTTTCCGGGAGGATCCAGCACGACCGCATCAGCGCAGATCCCTCCGTGGACGGCCCCCCGACGGTGGAGCGCCGCCGCAGCGTCAGCGAGGCGCAAAGTGGAACGGACGGCGTCAACGGGCTGCTTCTTACCAACCACCGCGAGCCGCGCCGACAAGGTCTCGCCCTCTATCCTCTCAGCAGCGAGCACTGCGCCAGGGGCAAAGCCAGCGACCTCGAACACCTCTGCCAGGTGGGCGTGATGCGCGCTCTCCATGCCCTGCATCACGCTCGATTCGTCGGCGGAGAGCGGGACGAGGACGATCTGCCGCACCCCGTCTTCCGTGTCCAGGTGCCCCACAGCGACTGGGCGCCGAACCTCGTCGACGTGGAATCGCCCGGCGATCACATCTCCCACGTTGAGTGTTGGTGTCTTCACACGTCCCCCTGCCGACGAGTCAACACGCCTCTCGGACGCCCCCCCGTAGCAACACTCATCCTTTCATCGCTCGGGCCGAGGATCTAGCCCTGAAGCGGCGAGGGCTCTCTGCGCTCGCCCAGCAACCACGATTTGCTCGACGGTTCGTAGCCAAGAGAGCGGGATTTGCCTGCGGATCGCGCTCACGCTCGGGGCTGAGTACGGCCTCTGCAGGCCGGAAGCACCACCGGGCCCGGCATCTAGGACACTCCAGCTGGAACTCGTGTGCTTCGTCGCCCTCCCGAACGCGAACTGTTCCCTCATCCGCGCCTGCCGGGCGCGAAATGAGCGACACTTCCGGAAGGAGGCCGGGTGCATCGTGAGAGTTCCCCGGACGCGGGGCGAGCAAAAGTTACGCATTCCCCGCGACCCACGTCGTGGGCAAGCGCGCGTAGACTCAAGCGATGGTGCGACTCGCGTTCCTCGGCGCCGCCGAGACGGTTACCGGCTCAAAATACCACGTGGAAACAACAGAGGCGCGACTGCTCGTCGATTGCGGACTCTTCCAAGGGATCAAGCGGCTGCGTCTGCGAAACTGGGACCCGCCCCCGATCCAAGTGCCTAAGCTGGACGCCGTTCTGCTGACGCACGCCCACATCGATCACTCCGGCTACCTGCCACGCCTGCATATGATGGGCTACCGGGGCAAGGTGTACTGCACGCCAGGCACGCGAGACCTGCTCCAGATACTGCTGCCAGACGCAGGGTACCTTCAAGAGGAGGAGGCCCGGCACGCGAACCTCAAGGGCTACTCCAAACATTCCCCCGCGGAACCGCTCTTTACTCGCGAAGACGCCGAGCGCTGTTTGAGGCAGCTCGTGCCGGTCGAGTACGGCAAGTCGTTCGAACCCGCTGCCGGCGTCACGGCAAGCTTCAGCCGCGCAGGCCACATCCTCGGCTCAGCTTGCTTGAAGCTAGAAATGGACGGGACGAGCATCGGCTTCAGCGGCGACGTCGGGCGGCCCAGCGACCCCATCTTGCTCCCACCGGACCCTCCCCCCGAAGCAGACTACTTGGTGGTCGAGTCGACCTACGGCGATCGACGTCACCCGACCGACAACAGCCTCGACGACCTGTGCAAGGTGGTGAAGCACGTGGTCGAGAAGCGCGGAAGCCTGGTGATCCCAGCCTTCGCCGTGGGGCGCGCCCAACATCTGCTGCACCTGCTCGCAGAGTTGAAGGCCTCCGGTCGGATACCGCCACTTCCGGTCTATCTGGATAGCCCGATGGCCATCGACGCGACGCGCATCTTCTTCGAACACCCGGAGGATTGCCGACTGAGCGAGTCGCAATGCGAGGCGATGCGAACTGGGACGCTCTTCTCGCAGACCCCGCAGGACTCGATGGCCCTCGATGCGTCGCTCGAGCCGGCGATCATCGTGTCCGCGAGCGGGATGGCCACAGGAGGAAGAGTGCTTCACCACCTGCGCCGTTTCCTCCCGGATGACCGCAGCAGCGTGCTCTTGGTCGGCTACCAGGCGATGGGTACTCGCGGCCGGCAGCTCCTGGAGGGAAGTGATGAGCTCAAGATCCACGGTCAATATGTCCCGGTGAAGGCACAGGTCACCTATATCCAGAGCCTCTCGGCTCACGCCGACTATCGAGAGCTATTGGACTGGTTGCTCGCTCCCTTCGGCCCACCCAACAACTCTCGCCGGATCCCTCGACGCATCTTCGTGACTCACGGCGAGCCGGCGGCGAGCGACAGCATGCGTCGACGCATCAACGAGGAGACACGGGCTAGGGGCTGGACGACCGAAGTCAGCGTCCCCCAGGACGGTGAGGTGCAAGAGCTGATTTGAACGCTTTCACGAACAACAGCCGGCTTCACCGAATCGCCACGCGAGTTGCCGACGCCCGACGCACGGACCGCTGGTAAGGTACACGCGGGAGGAACCATGTCGGACAAGATCACCAAGTACCCAGGCAAGCACCTCGACGTGTTCTGGGATGGTCGCCTGTGCATCCATGTTGGAGAGTGCGGACGCGCCGAGAACGCGCTCTTCGAGGGGGGACGCCAGCCCTGGTGCCAGCCAGACACCGTGGACGCGGACGCCGCGACGAACGTAGTCGAGCGCTGCCCGACCGGCGCGCTGAGCTACGCGCGACACGACGACGGGCCTGAAGAGGCGGCCTTCGAGCGCAACGTCGTCACCGTCGCGAACAACGGGCCGCTGTATGTCGCTGGGGAGCTCGAGATCGAGGGCGCAGCTCCGGACATGCCCGGCGTTCGTTTCCGCGCGGCACTGTGTCGCTGCGGCCAATCCAAGAACAAGCCGTTCTGCGATAACAGCCACGAGGACGCCGGCTTCAGAGATCACGGCGCCGTCGGCGCCAATCTCGAGGATGAAAACGCAGGCTCCCCGACCCAGGGAGCGCTTAGCATCAAGCCCGCGGCGAGCGGCCCACTGCTGCTCAGCGGCGAGTTCGAGCTGGTCGCAGCCAGCGGGCGAGTTGCGATGCGCGCCAACAAGGCCGCGCTCTGTCGTTGTGGTCACTCCAAGAACAAGCCGTTCTGCGACGGTAGCCACAAAGCGGCGGGCTTCACCGGGGAGTGACGCACTGGCCCGGCGGCGGCGAGTGTTTGAGCCCGCGCCGTGGAGCCGACATCACGCCGCTACTTCTTGAGCGGCGTGATGCTGCACTCCTTGAGCATCGCGGTGTCGACGACCTTCCCCGTCGCGACCACGCGATCCCCTTCCGTCACGCCTTCGGGCGGCGCCGCCATTTCACAGTAGACGAAGGGCCCTCCCGGGCGATCGACGATGGGCCAAGCCTTGCCTTTGGTGGCTTGGACCAAGCCTTGAATCGTGGCAGTCGCGCCCGCGCCAGGCTTCGCCTCTTGGAACGCGGCCACCGTTTGGGCGTTGTCAGGCGGGCCTTCTTTGTCCTTGTTGCAGCCCACGACGGGGACGGCCAGTGACAGAACGAACCCCAGGCTGAGCACGCGCGAGACAGTCATTGCCAGGAGGATACGTGGAGCGATGCGACGACTCCAGCGTACAATGTGCGGGTTTGGCGCTGCGCAGGCACGAGCGCCCCGCTGTGGCGCGCGCGAGCGCACCAGGCAAGCACGGACGTCACACCGCGGCCTCCCCAGAAATCGGGCCCCAAGCAGAAGCCGGCGGGTTCCCTTGGCCGCTTCGAGGCTCTGGCCTTCAGCCTCGGCAACCGCGCACAGGCTGCACTCAGCGTCGGGACTGGCGCACGAGTTGCTACGTGGAATGCGATGAGCCAACTGCCTCCAGTCACCATCAGTGAACGTCCCCCGCAAGACACCCTCTCCGACACCCGCGTCAGCTCCGTGCTGAGGCCCCCAGTAATCGTCACTCAAGACCTGCCACTGAGTGAAGTCGCGAGCATGCTCAACGAGCTGGCGAACGATGCGTCAGACGCGTTCGTGGTGGTCGTCGACGAGCACGAGGAGCCTGTGGGCCTCTTGACGGCACTGTCCGTCATGCGGCTGAGCCAACATCACTCTCGGGAGAGCCTCTTCGACCTGTGTGCGGAAGACGGCGTGGTCCAACAGTGCACGACGGTGCCCCCCAACGCATCGGTGAAATGGGTCGCTCATATGCTAACCACCACTGGAGAGCCGGCTGCCATCGTGGTTGATCCGTACGGCAAGACCCTCGGCGCCGTGACGGCGCGAGACCTGCTCCGAGGCCTAGGCTACGTCGACTAACAGCATCTCGACTAGCTGGCGGTCCCAGTCTGCGCGGCACCGAGCTGGAGCAGCGCGCGGGTTCCGCCTTCCACCGTCTTACGCTGGATTCGCTTCACCAACCCCTCGTCTTGCGCGTCGGAGGCGCCAGCGGCAAACGCCTTTACCGCTCGCGCCAGCTCAGGCTCCGCAGCGATTCGATCGAGGGCAACGCGGTTCGCCGCCAGAATGACTCCCTGCTCATCAACCAGCCAAGTCGGCTCGGGGAGCAGATCCAGCACCGTGAGCAACGTCTGACGCTCCGCCTCGCCCCCTTGCGGCCCCACCGCGATGCGCCGGACGCTCTCCTCCGCTCGCGAGTCTAGGAGTTGGTTGAGGCTCAGCATGCTGTCGTGCAGCTCCTTCGAGGCTTGCCCAATGGCGCCGCAGCGCCGCAAGCGTTGGCCCCCGGAGTGATCGGTCAACACGCTGTGCAACTCCTCGAGTGGTGCGAGCACCCGGCGGTCGAAGCGCCGCAGGCCGATGAGTCCGCTGCCAAGCCCGACCAACGCTAGAAAGCTGACAGCCCAAGCCCCCGCGGTGCCCAAGCGCTTCGCGTTTTGGTCCGCCGTCTCGATGTCCTTGCGGTTGACGTCTGCGAGCTCTTGCAGCGCCTTGAGCGACTCACGGCGCGCGGCGATATCCCCCTTCAACGCCGGGGGCAAGCGATTGCGCAACAGCGCGATCAAGGGTCGTTCCGCGTCTCCCGTGATGTTCTTTTCCGCCCGGATCAAGGCTTCATCCAGGGCGGTCTGATTGGCGGGCGTCGGCCCTTCTGGGCTTGATAGCACCACGAGCATGCCCTCGACCGCCTCGAGGGAGTAGATATTGCGCTCGATGATGCGCTCGATGGCGGGGCGCATCCGCCCAAGGAGCCCGATGGCCGCGGCGGCGCTGGCGAGGTTCACAATCAAGAGCGCTGTGAAGGCGACGCGGGTCGCGCGTGTGAGCTGCATGGCATCCGTGCGCGTCGCCCGCTTCGGAGGCGGGGCCTCGGGCGCTGAAGCTTTGGCGCTCGACTTGGGCGCCGCTTTGCCTTTGGGCGCTGCTTTGCCTTTGGGCGCTGCTTCGACGTTGGGCTCGGCTGCGCTCTTCGGCTTCCCCTTCGCCTTTGGCTCTGCTTCTGCTTTTTTTGCCTCTTCTTTTGTCGCGGCCTTGGCTTTTGCCTCTGTTTTCCCCATGGCTACAGCCGCTCCAGCATCTGAGTCACCGCGTCCTTGGACGCGACCGTGATCAGCACATCGCCCTCTTCGATGCCTGCCTTGGGATCGGGTACGCTGACTTCGCGTTCCCCTGCATGACGGATGGCGACCACAGTCACGCCATATCGACGGGGCAGCTGCAACTCGATCAAGTTTCGCCCAATGAACAGCTTCGGCACCTCGAGCTCCGTGAGCACGAGGTCGGTGCCCAGAGGCAACTCACCCAGCACTCGGTCATGGATCAACAGGTTGGCGAAGCGCTCACCAAAGTCGCGCTCGGGGTTCACCACCATATCGGCGCCAACGAGGCGGAGGATGCGCGCGTGCAGGTCGTTGTTCGCGCGACCAATCAGGCGCTTCGCCCCCATCTGTTTGAGCAGCGCCGTACACATGATCGACGCTTCAGTGGCCTCGTCACCGATCGCGCAAATGCAGGCGTCGCGTTTGCTTGGCGCCGTGCGATTCAAGAGCTCCTCGTCCGTCGCGTCGAAGCACAGCGCTTCGGTCACGGTTTGGGAGACGTTGCGCACCCGAACTGCGTCCTTGTCTACGGCAAGCACTTCGGTGCCACGCGCTGCCAGCGCGCGCGCTACTGCGCTCCCGAAGTGCCCCAAGCCAACGACCATCACTTGCTTCTTCATCGTTCGATTCCCGACAGATAGTAGGCTTTGCCTGCGCTCGCTGGCTAACCCACGTCCACGTCTTCTTCTGGCACATCCCAAGCGGTGTTGAAGCTGCGCTCGTTCAAGAACAGGAAGAGCGTCAGCGGACCGATGCGGCCGATGAACATCAGCACCATCACGATCACCTTGCCAACGTCGTCCAGTTGACCCGTCGCACCGATGCTGACACCCACGGTGCCCAGCGCGGAAACGACTTCAAACAGCGTGGCCATGAAGTCGAGTTCTTGGGTCACGCCCAAGGCGATCACGCCCACCACGATGAACGACGCGGCGATCGTGGCGATCGCAGCCGCTTTGTAGACGTTCTGCGTTGGGATCCGGCGGCCATAGACCACGACCTCGGAGCGCCCACGCATCGCACTCCCCACCGCTGCGACGAGGATCGCCGCGGTGGTGGTCTTGATGCCACCCGCGGTACCACCCGGGCTGCCGCCGATGAACATGTACACGCACATCAACCACAGCGTCGCGGGTCTCAGCTCCGCCAAGTCGACCGAGTTGAAGCCCGCAGTTCGCAGCGTCACCGACTGAAACCAAGCGGCGTTCAGGCGATCCCAGTAGCTCATGTTTGCGAAGGCGTGAGACCACTCCAGCAGCCCGATGAACACCGCGCCACTCAGCGAGAGCGCGATGGTCATCAGCATCACGAGTCGCGTTTGTACGGACACCTTGCGGCGGCGCAACCAACGCGGAAACTCCACGATCACCAGGGGTGACAGCCCACCCAAGATGATCAGGAAGCCGACGATGTTGAGGATGCCAGCGTTGTGGGTGTAGCCCACCAAGCTGTCCGACTGCAGCGCAAAGCCCGCGTTGCAAAACGCGGAGATGGACGTAAAGCCCGCGCGCCACAGCCCGTGCCACAAGCTGTCGCCTTCACGAACGAATAGCGGCCACATCAAGAGCGCGCCCATGATCTCGCTGATGAACGTGACCCCAAGCAGGCGGCGCAGTGCGTCGTTGAGCTCTCCCCGGTTATCGCTCCCCACCATCTCGGCCATCGCCGCTTCGTGCTTGAGGCTCAGCCGCTGGCCCAACGCGGCGGCGACCACGGTGGAGAAGCTCATGATGCCGAGACCACCGACTTGGATCAGCACGAGCAGCAGCACCTGGCCCCCGTGACTCAGCGCAACTGGGGTGTCGATCACGACCAGCCCTGTGACGCATACAGCGCTGGTGGCAGTGAACGCCGCGTCGATCGCTCGCAAGGCCTCGTCACCGGCGCTCGCAGCGGGCAGCCGCAACAGGAGCCCGCCGCCCATACTCAACGCGAGGAACGTGACCGCGAGCAGTCGCGCGGGGTGCGACGCGACGGCATCGGTCAGCGCGGCAACCATGCGCGAGCCACCGCGAGGGTGACGCAGCCCGAGCAACGCGACGCAGGCGGGTACGCTCGCTAGGATCAGCACGCCCCGCCAGCCGACGCGCGCGGTCTGCAACATGCTCGCGTCGACCAGCACGATCCCCACCATGAGCCAGGCCAGCCAGAACACCACCGGCTGATCGAGACGACGGGCGAACGCCGCACGCAGGAAGAGCAAGGTCGAGATCCCAGAGGCCACCTGGAACGCCACTAGCGTACCGAGGTCCAGGCGGTGTTCCGCGAGGATCACGGTCGCGATCGCGAGCAGCACGACCGACGCGCTGCCTCGAGCGTAGGACACCGCCGGCTCCAACCCAATCGGGGTCAAGATCCGGCGCGCTGGATACATCCAGTGCATCAGCGCGAGGCAGGTCGAGAGCACGACCAGCGCCATCAGCGGATTGAGGTGAGAGAGCCACACGCCCATCGCCGCCCAGGCCAGGGCCGACATCATCACCAGCGGGCGACCCACCGCGGGGCGCAGCGGAAGCAACAAGCCGCCGACACTCATCGCGGCGCTCGCGGCCCACAGCACCCAAATCGGCCCGGCGAAATGCCAGTCGCGGTTCAGGCCGCGCTGCACCCAGTGCGGGTCGACGAGGGGGCCGATCAGGCTGAGCAGCGGCCCCAAGCCAGCAAAGATGCCACTAGCCCTGACCAGCTCTTCGGGAACTTCCGAGCGTTTTGCCATCTTCTACCGCTTGAGCACCGCTCGATCGAACTCCACCCCGAGGGGGCAATGATCACTACCCCGAACTTCAGGCAGGATGAAAGCACGGCGTACGAACGGCCACGCTGCAGGGCTGACGAGGGCGTAATCAATCCGCCACCCGACGTTCGCCTCGCGCAAACCAGGACGCTGACTCCACCAGGTGTAGTGCCCCGAGCGGGCCGCTCCATCGCGCTCGACTTGTTTCGCGCGAAAGCTATCGATGAAGCCCGCCCTGAGCCAGGCGGCAAAGTCTCGGCGCTCTTCAGGCAGGAAGCCGCTGTTCTCCCGGTTCTGCTTCGGTCGCTCGAGGTCGATCTCCTGATGGGCCGCGTTGAAATCGCCCAACACCACGACTCGCTCTCCCGCGACGAGCAGCGGCCGCAACTTGCGACGTAGCGCCCGGGAAAACGCCAGCTTGTAGGGCAAGCGACTGTTGTCGCGCTGAGGACCGCTTCCCTTCGGAACATAAACCGAGCAGAGCCAGAGCGCACCGCACTGCACAAGCGATGCCCGGCCCTCGATGCGGAAACGCCCCGGCAGGCCGAGCTCCACCGGCTGAAATGGAACCTTACCCAGCCACCCGACACCGCTGTATCCGAGCCGCTCCGCCGGTTCCCAGTGCGCCTGGAGCCCGAGCGCGGTTAGCTCCGCGGGGATCTGCTGCGGCAAGGCACGCACCTCTTGCAGCGCAAAGAAATCCGGTGCGTCCTGCTGGAGCCAGTTCACGAGGCCCTTGCGCGTCGCCGAGCGCACACCATTCACGTTCCAGCAGGTGACGCGCAGGGGTTCATCGCCCGTCTTTCCACGTCGACTCACCTGCCCTCGAGTTCTGCTTTTTTGGGGGGGAGACGGCACCGCACCGCTACTCTACTCACGATTTGCACTGAACGTGGCTGCATGCCTTGCAGCCACACCGACTTGCCCCGATGCTCGGGGTCTTGCGCATGGCGGGGGAAGTCGGCGAAGCGCGGCCGAAACAGCGCCAGACCCTGGGCATGGC
The DNA here is from genome assembly GCA_020633205.1 of Polyangiaceae bacterium. Classification (NCBI taxonomy): domain Bacteria; kingdom Pseudomonadati; phylum Myxococcota; order Polyangiales; family Polyangiaceae; species Polyangiaceae bacterium. The sequence continues at coordinate 202,196 of JACKEB010000018.1, read as the reverse complement.
CCTCGGGGCAGCTCTGATCGCTGGGCTGATTGGCGGGCTTTCGCTGCTCGTCGTGGAGACTGATCGCGAAGGCTTCGCGGCGGCGACTCGCAACACCGGGCGCTGGTCGCTGACGCTCTTCAGCGCCCTGTGGTTCAGCTGGTGTGTCACCAAGCGCGTACCGGCCCTCTACGGTTTCGCAGCCTTCGCAGCGGCGCACGTGGTGCACCTCGGCTTCATCGTGAGCTACCTCACGCCGCTAGGGTTGTGGCCAGCGGGCACGCGCCTACTGGGTGGCATTTTAGGCTACGGGTTGCTCGTGAGCTTCCCGTTCGTGTACGGGTTCATTTCCGCGAAGAACCGCTTGCGCTTGAGCTTCGTCTACTTCTGCTACTTGTGGTTGGTGTTCGTGCTCACGTACCTGCCGCGCGCCCTGGGCAAGCTGCCGATCGCCACCACGGATCCGCGCTGGGCCTGGGCGAGTTTGGTGTGGCTCGGGGTGCTCGCGCTAGGCGGCCTCGTCGGATGGCTGAGGCGCTCCTCCCCCCAAAAGCCCTGAGCAACGCTCGTTGGAATAACCCTGTTGCTGACTCCAAATGGGTAGCACGTTTCCTGAAGTCCGTGTTACACCCCGAGGATGACCTGGCGAAAGTGGCCCTTTCTGGGCGTTTTGCTGCTTGCCGGCGGGCTACCCGCGGCGGCGGCGGCGCATGGGGACCACGCCGAGGTCACGCCCCCCACGGCGATAAGTCAGCCGAAGCCCAGCTGGCCCGAAGGCTCCGATCAGGGCCGTGAGGTTCGGGTGACGCTGTTTCTCACCGTGGACCAAGAGGGGCGCGTCAGCGATGCCAAGCTCGCGAGCGCCACCGAGCTGCCTTCAGGTAGCGAAGTGGAGGCGAGCGAGTTCGAAGCTCACGCCATCGAAGCGGCCAAGCGTTGGCGCTTCAAGCCAGCGATGGGTCCCGAGGGGCCGCTACCCGCGAAAATCCGTGCGGTAATTCGATTTCTTCCAGTACGACCTGCCGCGAAGGCACCCGCGAAAGCCCACTCCCACGGCGCGGAGGCGCCAGCGCACGCGCACCCCCACGAGCATGAGCACGGGCATGCCCATGACCACCCGCAAGCAGCCGAGGGCGAGGCGGAAACGGCGCCCGAGAGCGAGGCGGGAGTCTACGTCCGCGCCGCAACGCCACCGCGCACCGCAAGCGCCGTAGAGCGGGATCGGCGGGTGCTGCGCGCGGCGCCGCACCGCACCGCGAGCGACCTATTGCTGACGGTGCCCGGCACCTTCGTCACTCAGCACAGCGGCGAAGGCAAAGCTCATCAGATCTTCTTCCGCGGCTTCGACGCAGTGCACGGCCAAGACATCGAGTTCTGGGTCGGCGGCGCGCCGGTGAATGAAGTCAGCAACGTCCACGGCCAGGGCTACGCCGACTTGCACTTCGTGATGCCCGAGGTCGTGACGCGGGTGACGGCGCTACCCGGTCCCTACTCGCCAGAGCAAGGCGACTTCGCGGTTGCCGGCAGCATGGACTTCGAGCTGGGCTACGACGAGCCGGGCTTCACCTTGAGCGGCACGCTGGGGAGCTACGGCGCGCGGCGCGCCTTCCTCGCCTATCACCCGAAGGACGCGCCCACGGAGACGTTCGGCGCCTTCGAGACCTACGAGAGTGATGGCTTCGGCGTGGGGCGTGCGGCGCAACGCGCCTCGGCCATTGCTCAAATCGTGCATCCACTGCACGACGACATCGAGCTGCGTTTGCTGGCGAGCACCTACGCCTCACGCTTTGGCTCCGCGGGCGTGCTGCGGGTGGACGATGTGGAGAGCGGCCGTAAGGACCGCTTCGACAGCTACGATACGGCGCAGGGTGGCCGCAGCGGCCGAACGCAAGTCGTGGCTGATCTGCGCGGTGCGGTAGACAACTGGCACTTCCACTTCGGCCCCTACGCCATCTCGCGCAGCCTCGAGCTCGACCACAACTTCACCGGTTTCCTTGAGGATCCAGTCAACGGAGACTCGACGCAGCAGCTCAACGACGCGCGCACGCTGGGCTTTCGCGCCTCTCTCCGGCGACAGATCAAGCTCCTGAACGAGCACGACAGCATCACCGTCGGCATCGCCGGACGCGATGACAGCATCGAGCAATCAGATCGCTTGCTGAGTCAGGTGACCCGTGAAGTGACCGCGTCGATCATCGACTCCGAAGTCCACACCCAGAGCGTTTCGGGCTACGTAGACCTGTCCGTGCGTCCGATCTCGCGCGTCGTGGTGCGCGGCGGCGGGCGCTGGGACGCCTTGTCGTTCGGTATCACCGACCACCTCAGAAACGACCAGACGCGCTCGGCTCAGGGCACGCACTTTGGCAAGAAGGGCACCATCGACGTCGCCGTGTTGCCTGGACTGCACGCGCTCTTGAGCTACGGCGAAGGGTTTCGCTCCCCTCAAGCGCGTAGCCTCGGCGCCGGTGAGCGAACACCGTTCACCGAGGTCAGCTCCTACGAGCTCGGCGTGCGCTATGTCGACGCCAAGCGCATCCGCGCGTCGATTGCGGCGTTTCACACGGACTTGAGCGATGACGTGGTGTTCCTCGAGTCGGTGGCGCGCAACGAGCCGGTCCCCGCGACGCAAAGGAACGGCGCCGTGATCGACTTCACCGCGGAACCGACTCCATGGTTCACCTCATCTTTCGGTGCAACGTACACGCGCGCGACGTTCACAGAGTCCGGCGGTGACTACTTGGAAGGTGCCCTCGTGCCCTTCGTACCCCAAGTCGTCGTACGCGACGATCTGGCGGTCAAGCCGACGCTGGGCAAGCTGTGGGGGCGGAGCCTGGTCGGCAGCTTCGGGGTGGGCATGACGTACCTCTACCGGCGGCCAATTCCCTACGGAGAGCTCGGCACCAATGTGTTCCTGATGGATGCGCGGGTCGCTGCGCGCTTGAAGGAAGTGGAGCTCAGCCTCGAGAGCTTCAACCTGCTCGACACGGATTGGAACGACGGCGAGTTCGTGTACCCGTCAAACTTCAATCAGGGCGCCTCCCCTTCGCTCTTACCAGTGCGCCACATCTCTGCGGGAGCGCCGCGCACCCTGATGGCGACGCTGACCCTCTTCATCTGATCAAGCGCCGGGAGCTAGCCCATGCAAATTCCACAAGGCAATCTATTCGCACTCACGAAGCACCTCTCGCTTGGAGTGGCTCTGTACGGCCTGTGGCTCGGTGTCGCCAGCCTCCAGAGCGGCTGCGGCGACGACACGGCTGAGTCCACGACGGGCAAGCGCGTCACGTTGCATACCCGCGTAGACCTGGCAGAGATTGCCCAAGCTCCGTTCAGCAACGGCTTCGACTGGCAGATCCAGCTCAAACAGGTGGAGCTCAGCATCGGGGAGTTGCGGTACTTCGAGGGAGCGGCGATAGGGGTCCTGCCAGCGCGCGGCCTGGAGCGCTACGCTCGATCGACTTCTGGGCGAAGAGCGGTGCCCCCTCCCCCCCAAAATCAGTCGGATCTGCTCAGAGGTTGGTTTCAGATCCCTACGGCAAAGGCGCATCCTGGGCACTACGTCGCGGGCAACGAGCTGGGAGAGATGCTTACCCCAACCAGCGCGGACTTGCTGGTTGCGCCTGTCAGCCTCGCCGACGGCGAGGGCGTGACGGGCCACTACCGCTCCGGCTGGTTCACCTTCAATGCTCCACCGACGGGCCCCGCTGCGAGCGCACTGAACGGCTCGGTGGCTCATGTGGTCGCAACCGTGACCCAGAGCGACGTCAGCTTCGACATCGAGTTGCTGGCGAGCAAGGCCGACGTCCTGGACACCAACGGAGTGCCCACGATCGAAGGCTGCCCCTTCGATGACGGCGCCGGCTCAGGCGAGGCAGTGATCTCTGGAGACGGCACGATCGTACTCACCATCGATCCGAGTCACTGGGTGGATCAGCTCGACCTTTCGCGCGTCACACCGCCGAGCGACGCGAGCATCGTAGAAATCACCGCAGACGACGCGACCCTCGCGCCGCTGCACAACGCCTTCGCCCGCGGCCTACGCCAAGCGGTCGCCTACAGCTTCAGCTTCATCCCCGACTAGTCGGAGGAGCTCACCACACATCGGTTCAGTAGCGCTCCTCATGGGCGTCTATGCGAACCTTTACCCATCACATTATTTCCACCAGGAAATTTAGAAGAATAAGCATGTCCAATCATCTATTTCCCCGCACGCCGCTTGCCCTGGGTCTCGCCTGTTGCCTCACCCTCGGCGTCGCCCCAGGCTGCAGTTCCTCCGATGACGCGGACAGCGGGGGTGAGGGTCAAGCGAGCTTCAATGTCTACGGCGAGGACTACATCGAGCAGGAGATCCCCACCTCGGAGTTCGAAGACGGTTGGACCATCACCTACTCCAAGTTTCTGATCCAGGTCGGAAACGTGACCCTCGCAGACTCGAACGAGTCCGGTGGCGCCACCGAAGGTGCAGTCACGCTCTTCGATCTCAAGCAACCAGGGCCCCAGGAGCTCTGGCAGACCGCCAAGATCCGCTCAGGCGGCTACGACAGCGTGAGCTACACGGTTGGCCCCGTGAGCGCGCCCATCAAGAGCAACAGCGTGACCGACGCGGACGTGACGTTCATGACCAGCAATGGCTACGGGGTCTACGTCGAAGGCAGCGCGAGCAACGGCACGGACACCAAGACCTTCAAATGGGGCTTCACGAACACCACCCACTACAAGAGCTGCGTTCAGGTCGACGACGCGGGCAACGAGGTGCGTGAGGGGATCCTGGTTGCCAACGGCGGCATCGAACAGGTGCAGCTGACGATTCACGGCGACCACCTATTCTACGACGACCTCACGGCTGAGAACGCAGTGTTGCGCTTCAACGCCATGGCCGCGGCCGACGCCAACGCCGACGGCGACGTGACCCGCGAAGAGCTCGCCGCGGTCCAGCTATTCGACCTCACAGAAGGCAGCTATGGCACGGGCAGCGCAAGCGGTGTCAATACCCTGGACGACTTCGTCGAGGCGCTCACCACCACCCTGGGTCACTTCCGCGGGGAAGGACACTGCGTCTCCCACTCGGAGTGAAGAGCGCCTCTGGGTCTGGAGCTATTCCGCCGCAGAGGCCTTGCCTGGCTCTTCGTGGCGCCCATCGGGGTGCTTGGCGAAGCGGCCTTGCTCCCGGGAATGCACGGGGCCAGAAGACTTCCACGGCCAGCCACCGAAGCCGGTGCTCCGGTAGTCAGCGAACGCTTGGCGGAGCTCCGCTTGCGTATTCATCACGAAGGGACCTTGGTTGGCCACCGGCTCCCCGATCGGGCGCCCCTGCAGCATCAAGATCTCGGTCTCTTCGCTTCCGTTGACGAGCTCCAGGGCCGCGTCGGGCTCTACCGCCAACACGCGCTTCGGCTTGACCTCTTGACCCGCCACCTCAACGGAATCCCCACGGAACAGATAGAGCAGGCGGTGGCTGGTCTCGAGCGCTGGCGGCAGGGTCCAGCGAGCACCTGGCGCGAGGGTGATGGTCCAGATGTTCAAGTCGCTATCCGGGCGGCTCGCCCAGCTATTCGGTGGCGGCGCAGGGGGCGCTGCCTCCCCAAGCTTGCCCGCGATCACGGTGACGCGGGTCTCCCTTCCGGCTTCGTCCTTGAACGTTACCGTGGGGATCTTTTCTGCCCACAGCATGGTGAAGTAGGGGTCGACCATCTTGTCGGCCGCGGGCAGGTTCAGCCAGATTTGGAACAGCTCTGCCGGGTTGGCTTCATCTTGCTTGACGAGGGGGAACATCTCGCAGTGCACGATGCCCTTGCCCGCGGTCATCCACTGCACGTCGCCGTGTCCGAAGCGTGCCGTCGCGCCGAGCGAGTCTGAGTGATCGATGTAACCGCGCCGCATCAGCGTCACTGTCTCGAAGCCACGATGGGGATGCTGAGGAAAGCCCGGGACGACGTCGCCGTGATACATGCGCCAGCCGTCCTTGGGTTCGAAGTCCATCCCGATGTTACGACCGGCGAGGCTCGCGTCGGGACCGAGGTCGGCGTTGCCCTTGGGGTACGCGTCGTCGTGATGGACACAGAACAGAAACGGATCGACCGTCGGCCACTGAAAGCCAAGGGGCGCGCTGTCGAGGATTGGGCTGTTGAACTTGGGCGACGTTGCCATGGCCCGAGAGTGTTGGTTTGCGGCTAGAGGGTGGCAATGGCGCGGCGCTGGAACAGTCTGTGCCAGAAAACTTCAAGTGGCACGGTGACATCACAACGTGCTACGAAGGTCGCTCATGCTGAGCCTCGTCGCAGGACTCGCTGGTGGTGCGATTCACGCGCTTTCTGGCCCGGATCACCTAGCGGCGGTCGCACCGCTAGCGCTGGGGAACCGCCGTTCGGGTCTGCTCGCTGGGCTCGACTGGGGTATGGGCCACGGCGCGGGGGTGATCGTGATCGGAGCGATCGCGCTGCTCGCTCGAGACACCCTCTCGATTCACCTGATCAGCGGTTGGTCGGAGTTCGGTGTTGGTTTCCTGCTGTTGTCTCTGGGCGCGTGGGCAGGTTGGAAGGGCTACCAAGCGTGGCGGAGTCGTGGCGAGTTCGAGCACGGCCATCAGCATCGCAAACGCGGCGCCACCTTCGGAGTTGGGGCGCTCCACGGCTCTGCGGGCGCGAGTCATTTGATCGGCATCCTGCCTGCCACGGGGCTTTCAACGATGGGTGCCGCGACTTACCTCGCGGCGTACTTCCTCGGGGCAACTCTCGCCATGATGGTCATCGGTAGCCTAGCTGGTGAACTCGCCAATCGCGGGGGCTGGAAGCTCAGGCCGATCTTGATGTTTGGTGCGGCCGCGGTAGCGTGCGTCGTCGGCATGGGGTGGATCGTCAGCGGCTGGCCCGCCTGATCGATTTCCGCGCGGTTATCTAGTCGCGGAGCCCCAAGCCCCCAAGCCCCAAGGCCCAAGGCTATGTCCGGGCGCACAATCGGGGTCTTACGCAGTCTTTGTAGGCTTGTGCCCACTTGAGGCGTTCTCGCCCCTGAGGAAGTGTTTCCACGGACTTTCTTTCCTCGGGCTCGGCGGGTAGGATCCGCACGGAGTGATCCCTGCAAGCGACTTCGATTGGGGTGAACGCGTCATCGACCCTGCAGAAGCTGAGGCTTTCGCGGCCCAGGTCGAGGTGACGTCCCGCGACCGCGAGCGCATTCGCCGGGTGCTTTCAGAGTTCCCGGTCGCGTGTCAGGTGCGCGGCATGTTCTTCCAGGGGCTGGTGGATACCATCGCGCGTTCCCGCACCTACGAGGTGGCCAAAGAGCTGGTGAAGCGTGGAGGAGTGCGCACGCGCTTCGTCCCCTTCTCGCTCATGCCCCACCGCGACTTCTACAAGCTGTACTTTCTGGCGTCGGCTGTGCTGTACCCGGGCTCGCCCCTGGAGACCGGCTTCGAGCGCATCGCTGAGGATTTCTACCCGGTGTTTCGCTCGAGCATGGTCGGGCGAACGATCAGTGCCTTCATCGGCAGCGAGCCGATCACCGTGCTCGAGCGCCTAGCTCAAGCGTACCGAGTCTCAATCCCCTGGAACGAACACGACGTCGAGGCGGAGGGTGCCCGGGGTGCTCGCTGGCGCTGCAAGGTGGAGCCGAGCGACCTCTATCCAGCGACTTTCCGCGGCATCATCCGTGGGACGATGCAGAGCCACGGGGTGAGCGAGCCGACCGTCGACTTGGTGGATTCCAGTCGCCAGGGCGACGCGATCCGCTACGTGTTCGCGATTCAGTGGAGCTAGGTCGCTGCAAAGAGTAGCGCTCTGCTAAAAAGCGAGCTTGTGCGTGGCGAGTGTCCGCGCTGCTCGGACGCGGTTTTGCCTGAGACCGTGGGGTCGTGGTCGTTCACGCCTACCATCCAGCATTCAAGGGGCTACACTCGCTTGAATCACGCTATGGGACAGACGAATCGATGGTGCGCAGCGCTAGTGTGCGCAGCGCTGACGCAGGTTGCGGGCTGCGACAGTTCAGGCGACGGCGGCTCGTCCGCTGGTGGCAACGCTGGGGCCGCTGGTGAGGGGAGCGGAGGTGTCGCAGGCGCTTCCGCGGGGAACGGTGGCAGCGCTGGCTCTGCTGCAAGCGGTGGAGCCGGCGGCGTGGCTGGTTCAGCTGGAGCCACCGCGGGCTCGGCTGGCACTGGCGGCTCTGCTGGCACTGGCGGCTCTGCTGGCACTGGCGGCTCTGCTGGCGCCGCGGCAGGAGCGGGCGGCGCTGGTGTGGCTGGAGCTTCGGGCTCTGGGGGACAGGCGGGCGCCGCAACCGGAGGCACAGGCGGCGTCGCAGGCACTGGAGGCACTGGAGGCAGCGGCGCGCTTTGCAGTGGTTCTGGGGGCGCCAACACTTCCGCCGACTGGGCAAGCTGGGGCGCCGGGACGACGGACCTGATCGCCGCGAACGAATGTGATTTCTTCCGGGTGGCTCAGAGTGGTGGGGGTTTCGTGGTCAGCCGCTATGATGGGTCGCACTGGAACGCCGTCACCAGCGCATTCACGAACAGCTCCCAGGTTCAAGGCCTGGCGGTTGATTCCTCCGGGAAAGCGTATCTTGCGTGGCAGGCAGATAGCTCGAAGGCCGAGCTCGCCGTAAGTCAATGGGACGGCAGCGCGTGGGTTCGCCTGGGTGGAGACTTGAACGACCCAACGAGCTACTATCCGCCAGCGTCGAGTATCAGCGTGGAGGCCGGTCCTCAGGGGGTCTTTGCATTTGCTCGAACCCGTGACTCCGGAGGCGGACACGACAGCTGGGTGTTCCACTGGACGGGCTCCGCCTGGACCCAGCTCACCACCCGTGGGACCGACAACGAGAAGCACGCCCTCGACCGCGACGGCTGGCCTGTGGTGATGTTCGACCAAGGCGGCCTTCAGGTGGAACGCTGGAACGGAACGAGCTGGACGTCGCTCGGCTCACCAGGCATCACAGGTGGGCTTGTGAGCATCACCGTCGATGACCGCAATCAGCCCATCATTGGCACCACGAGCAGCAGCGGCACCAAAATCGCGCGATTCGACGGCGCCGCTTGGCAGCCACTCGCGAGCCTGCCTCGAGCGACGTTCGAGCTAGCCGCCAGCGAGCAGGGCAGGCTCTTCCTCGCAATCACCCAGGGGTCGATAGCGATGAATGACTACCGCACGCGCGTGCTGGAATGGATCGATGGCGATGGGTGGCGCCAGGTCGGCTCCTCACTGACCCCGGTGCTCAGCCAGTTTGAGGCGAGCACCCCAACCACCGCGATCAATTCCGCAGGGTTAATCGTTGAACTCTCGTACCCCAAGGAAGTCTTTGGCTGGAGATGGTAATGCGCAAGAGCAGGCTACGACGGGTTGTAACTCCCCTCGCGATGGTTGCGATCTGTGTGTCGACACAGGCATGTGGGGAGGATTCGTCTCCCAATGGCGGGGGTGGGAGTTCAGGTGCGGCGACGGGCGGAGTGGCGGGAGCAACCACGGGCGGCACTGGTGCAGGAGGCGCCGGCGCCAGCGGGGGTTCCGCGGGGTCTGACACTGGAGGCGCCAGCGCTGGAGGCGCGGGCGGAATCGGACCCGCGGGCGCGGGTGGCGCCGCCGGTGCGGCTGGGGCGAGCGGCGCAGCTGGAGCTGGAGGCGTGGCCGGCACTGGTAGCGCCGCCGGAGCCGGAGGCGTCGCTGGGGCTGGGGGCGCGGCCGGAGCTGGAGGCGCGGCTGGAACTGGAGGCGCGGCTGGAACTGGAGGCGCCGCTGGAGCTGGAGGAACCGGAGGGTCCGCGTGCGCGGTATTACCAGGGGTCACCCCGGGTGCGACCGACTGGGAACTCGCTGCTACGGATCCCGGAATCGAAGGCGCAACCAAACCTGAATTGGTCGACTTCGACGCCGACGCGTGTGGAGTGCCCTACCTCACCTATCGCCTGAACGGGCTTGGGCTCTTCGTCAGCCGGTGGGGCAGCAACGGCTTCGAGATGCTGGGAGATCGCAACGCCAACTACCCGTTTACCGACGCCGAAACAGCCGTGCTCGACCTAGCCAAGGACGGACATCCGGTGATCGCTTGGCAGAAGTCAGGTAGCGTCGGGGCGGCGACTTGGGACGGGACCAGCTGGCAAGCGCTCGGTAGTTCCGTGGGGACTGGCACGCTGCGGGCGATCGTCGCTCTGGACGCAGGGCCTATGGTACTCACCTCGGAAGGCAACTACGAGAACAAGACCGTTCGCGCTCGGGGATGGAGCGGTTCCGCGTGGCAAGAGTTCGGAACGCAGCCAATCATCGGGCCCATCATTGATGTGTACCTCGCCGCGACCAAGGACTCGCGAGGCCGCGTGGTGGTCACGTACTCTCAGCCGGCCTACTCGGGCGGACGACAGATGAGCGAGTACGCGATTCGCTGGGACGGTTCGTCATGGATCCCGCTTGGCGGCGCCCACGGGTCGGAGTGGTATCAACCAGGCGAGGTCGATCAGGTCGATGTTGTCGCCGGGGCCGGGGACTCACCCATCGCTTCCGACGGCCTCACCGGAGCTACGCGCTGGAATGGCGTGGATTGGGAGTCGTACCCCGACTTGCCCCGCGGACCGTTCGCGTTCGCCACGGACCCAGATGGCGTTCCGCTCATCGCAAAGCAGGGGAAGTTCCCGAGCACATCCACGGTTGGCCAGCTCAAGGTGGTTCGCCTGGAGGCGGGCGCGTGGACTCAACTGGGAAGCTTGATCGCCGACGACATCCTCGCCAACAACTACAACAGCAACGCCTACCCCTACATCAAGGGCCTTAAGATTGGGTCTGGGGAGAAGGCCCGTTGGGTAGCGCTACAGACCGCGACTGCGCTCAGCATCCAGACCTGGGGCCGCTGAGCCTTGCCGCGGACAGAAGCAGCTATGGCTTGAAGTCGAGTGCGAACAAGTTCGCCTTCCCCGCCTCCCAGCAACGTGCGGCGGCATCATCCGAGGGACGATGCAGAGCCAAGCAGCCCAATTCTGGAACCGAGTCGCCGCGCGAGTCGTCAGGAGGACGCGATCCGCTACGTGTTCGCGATTCAGTGGAGCTAGTGGAGGAACGCGAGCACGGGCGGCGCCACAATTCCTAGGAGGTCGCGAGGGATCATCGTGAGACCGCGGGGTCATGGCGATCATCGCTACCGCCCTGACGAGAACACAGTAGAGTGATTCAACTCACATGGACCGGACTGTTCGATGGTACGCGGTGGCAATTTGTTGCGCCGCGCTGACTCAAGCTGCGGGCTGCGATAGCTCGAGTGACAATGGCTCATCCGCCGGTGGCAAGGGAGGCACGGCTGGCGTCGGCGCGGCAGGGGCGGCAGGCGGAGGAGGCTCGGCAGCAGGGTCCGCAGGAACCGGAGGTACCTCCGGCTCGGCTGCCAGCGGCGGGGTGGGCGCAACCGGCGGAACCGCGGGAGCAGGCGCCACGGGAGCGGGCGGTGCGATGGCCGGTGCGGCTGGCATGGCTGGTACGGGCGGTGCAGCGGGTACGGCCGGTGCAGCGGGTACGGCCGGTGCAGCGGGTACGGCCGGCGCGAGTGGAGCGTCTGGCGCCGGCGGAGCAGCGGGCGCGGGAGGCGCTTCTGTTCTGTGTCCAGGTACCGGGGGCAGCAACTCGTCCGCCGCCTGGTCCACGTGGTCGAGCGGGAGTTCGATGATTTTGGCTGCGAATGAGTGCGAGTTCTTTCGTAGTCAAGCTGGTGCGGTGGAGCGCTGGGACGGTGCGCAGTTCGTCAACGTAACCACCGCGTTCACCGATGGAACCCCATTTGACCTGGCAGTGGACGCGTCAGGTACCCCCTACCTGAGCTGGTTCAAGTACGGCGCCAACTACGATCTTGGCGTAAGCACCTGGAACGGATCCGCATGGATTCGAATGGGACAGACCTCGCTCAGCGCAGCCAGCGAGGCGACCGCGGGCGTTGAGACTGGGCCTCAGGGAACCTTCGCCTTCGTGCGCACCAAGGACACCTCGGGAGCGCGCGAGTTTTGGGTGCACCGCTGGACTGGCGTCGCATGGGAGCCGCTGGGCGGAGGACCGGTGGTCAAGCCCGCTGGCACGGAACCACAGCACACGCTCGACCGTGACGGCTGGCCCGTGGTGGCCACAAGCGCAGGGTCTGTCACCGTCCAACGCTGGAATGGCAGTGCCTGGAGCTCGTTGCCTACCCCCTCAACGGCAGGGACAGTTCAGAGCATCGTGGTCGACGCTGACAACCGTCCGGTGGTCGGGATCGGCAACTCGTTTATCGAGCGCTTCGACGGCGTTGCTTGGGAGTCACTCGGTTCGCTGCCTCCCTCTGGTCTGAAACTCGCGGCCGGAGTCGATGGGCGCCTGTTCATAGCGTTCTATTACGGAACCATCGGTCTCAGCGACTTTCGCACTCGGGTTCTTGAGTGGATCGACGGTGACGGATGGAAGGCGCTTGGCGTGGCACTCACGACGGTAGGTGACCCGACATTCGGAGACACACCGGTCCCGGTGATCAACGGCGCCGGGCTGATGGTGGGTGTCCCAGGAGAGGGCAATATCCGCGGTTGGAGTTGGTAGCATGATGACTTTGAGAAGCGGACTCGAACGGACGGTGGCCCTTTCGCTAGTGGGGTTGAGCCTAGCCGCGGGGGGGTGCGGAGAGGACAGTTCCTCAGGCTCCGGGGGGTCCTCCGCGGGCACTTCTGGTGCATCCGTTGGCGGAAGTGGGATGGGAGGAACCGCGGCGGGCGGCGACGCAGGCTCATCTGGTTCCGCAGGGCAATCTACCGGGGGTGTCGCGAGCGTCGGGGGAAGTGCCGGTCTGGGAGCCTCGGGTGGCAGCGCCGGGCTTGGCGGTAGCGCCGGCGGAGCCGGTGCGGGCGGCGGCGCCGGAGCCAATGTAGGAGGCGCTGCTAGCGCCGCAGGCAGCTCTGCTGGTGGAGCAACGGGGGGGACAGGCGGGACGAGTTCGAGCTGTGCGGCTATTTCCGGGGTGAGCGCCCCTGGCACCGACTGGGAACTGCTAGCGACGGATCCAGGAGCGGAAGGAGGTGTCAGGCCGCGGATGGTCGACTTCGATGTAAATCCGTGCGGCATCGCCTTCCTTACGTACCAGCTCCCGGGTGCCGGTTTCTTCATCAGTACGTGGGGGGCGAATGGGTTTGAGCCGCTCGGCGAGCGCAACACCACGTATCCCTTCACCGATGCCGCGGCCGTGGTGGTCGACGTGGGCGATGACGGTGTGCCTTTCGTCGCATGGCGAAAGAACGGCGAAATTGGCGTGGCTCGCTGGAGCGGATCGACCTGGGACGTGGTCGGTGGGACTGTGACCACTGGATACCTGGGAGCCTTCATCTCATTGCCTGCAGGCCCGGCGCTGTTCTTCCTCGAAGGAGCCTACGGAAGCCGCACTGTGGGAGCAAAGATCTGGGATGGAACCGAGTGGCAGGCGATGGGCTCTCAGCCGATCCTTGGAGTGATCCTTGAAACCTCGATCTGGGTCTCCCGTGACTCGAGGGGCCGCGCGCTGCTAGGGAACGTACAGAACTTTGTGTGGGACAAGCCGGACTGGACCGAGCAGTACGCGATGCGCTGGGATGGCACCGACTGGGCACCGCTAGGAGGCGATCATGGCCCAGACCCTTGGGGTGACAACTGGCGCAAGGACATTACGGCCATCGGAGGCGACGTGCCAGTGACCTCCAGCACACCGACAGTGATAAAGTTCTGGAACGGAGCGAACTGGCAGGCCTATCCGGCATTACCGTACGGCACCTTCGCATTCGCCAAGGATTGGACGGGTGAGCTCCTTGTGCTGAAAGCCGCGAGGTTCGTGGATCCAAACCTGGAGGGGCAAGTCAGAGTGCTGCGCATGGAGTCCGGCACGTGGAACCAAATGGGCACTGACATCGCTGACGGGATCCGAGGTGAATACCCCTCGGATCCGAGCATTCCTTACGTTGTCTCGTTCAAGGTCGGGGTCGGGGAAAACGCGCGTTGGGTGGCGATGCAGACGAACAGCAAGCTCGAGATTCGCGCTTGGGGACGCTAATCACAGCGCTTATGGCTTGAAGTCGAGTGCGAACAAGTTCGCCTTCCCGGCCTCCCAGCGGCGGGCGTCGTAGCCGCGCGCGGGGCCAAAGAACCAGGGCTCCGAGAGTGGCCACACACCGCATTTGGGCGCGCTCGAACCGCTCACCCGCAGCACACCGTTGACCGCGCGGCGGGCGGCTTCGTTGGCACCTTCCATGGTGGCGAGGTCGGTGAACGTGCGCACGTAATCGCTCGCCAAGAAGAGATTGGGGATCGACGTCACCGCTTCCGGACGGTACTGCCAGCTGCTCGCGACGTTCACCAACAACGGTTCGTCGTTGGTGGCTCCAGAGGGCGTCATGTCGATGCTTGGATCCAGGAACCAGTGGGCCAGGTTGGAATCCTGCAGATCCGGGTGAGAGTCGTCGTTGAGTTCGGCCTTCAGCTGCGCCCAGACCTCATCCTTGATCTCCGCCCGAGTGGTGAGATCGCGAGCTGCCTTGTTGTAGAGGATGCCCGGCGTGTCCCAGTCGCTGATGTCGATGCTCAGGATGCCGTGAACCTGCCCATCGCCATAGTTCGGGATCCGCTCGGCCCAGAACTGCTGCTGGGAGATGCTGGTGAGGGCCCAGGGTGAATCCGTGAAGATCGCGTGGCCCTTCACCAGCTCGACGTCTTGCTTCAGGTAGAACTGCATGCCGTTCATCCAAGACGTCCGCAGGTGAGTCAAGCCAGCCAGCTCAGGAGCCGCCGTAACCAGCTCCAGACTGAGCAACGGAATAACGCGCTCTACGGGCATCGCCAGCACGTACCAGTCAGCAGTGTGAGTGACGGGTGGCCCTGAGGGTCCTTGGATTTCGACGCCGAGTATCCGCACGGCACTACCTGGACCAGCCCCTGGGCCAACGTGCAGCGCTTTGACCTCGTGCTCGAGCTGATAGGTGGCCCCGCGCCCCTGAAGGAAAGCAACCCAAGGGTCGATCCACACCTCATTGGTCGGTCCATCCAAGAGCCGATCCAGCGTCTCTCCGGGAGTGATCAGGTCGAACAGCAGCTGGAGCAGGATGTATCCAACCGTACGCGTGCTGCCCTCCTCTGCGCGCATCGCCACGAGTGAACGGGTCAGTCCCTTCGCTAGGTAAGCGCGATACTCAGCCGACATCTCCGACGCGCGAATGAACTCCCACCAGTTGATGTGCTCCCACTGCCCGAAGCGCCGCGCGTGGCAGGAGGTGAGCAGCGCCATCAGGCGATCCAGGAAAAAGACCGCTTCATTCGCCGGGATCCCAAGATTGGAAGTGATGATCGCCTTCAGCGCGCGGTACCACTCGCCGAGGCTGGTCGGGAAGCGGGCGACGAAGATCGGGTCGCTCTGTCCCTGGCGCGCGAGCATGAACTGTGTCGCCTGCCGCAAGTTGCCGTACACGCCGTCATCATTTCCCCCGTAGGGGATGCGCTTCATGGTGTCCGGCAAGTGACGGTAGAAACCCGGAAAGAAGCGGAAGCCGTGTTCCCCGGGCAAGTCCGGGCGGCCGCCGGTTCCAGTGCCGGGCACCGGCACGCTCCGGGCTTTGCCGCCGGGAATCGTCCCACGGTCAAAGACCTCGACAGTGAACCCTCGCTCGACCAACTCGTGCGCCGCGCTGAGTCCCGCGACGCCGCCCCCCAAGACGATGACCTTGCCCGCCATATTGCTCGGCACCCTATCATGGCTTGGGCGGGGATCGTGGCGGACTCGTGAAATCCGCGCGGGCGCGCTTTCTGGCCTGGTTCCCGCCAGGTGCCGCGCGCGAACGGCATCGAGTCGCGAGGCGCCAATTGTTTCCACTTGGTAGCTTTCGCGGACTCGTCGCCGCACCAGGAGCGTCGCAGCACGCTCCGCTCGCGTGAGAGCTGGAGCCGAGTGCGCCACGGGACAGCGCTCTGAGGAGGACTCGGGGCGTCTCGACATCGCACGGGCTGGGTCCAGGCGGTCGAGCGCCACCCGAGCACGACCGCACGCAGCCAAGCCCAAGGCACCGCACCAATTTCCCCGCGGTAACACGGCAACGCACAGCTAGGGGAGCCAATGTCCTACATCGACCCAGTAGCATTTCTGGCCGACACCGGTGTCGACAGAGCAGCGTAACCAAGCTCAGCGAGGGGCATAGACGTTCGGCACGAGAGTTGAATTGCCCTCTCCGAGAGGTTGTCCAACGTGAATCCCCAATCCCAATCATTCCGCGACCTTGGTACTCGAGCCAAGGCCAACATCGACGACGCAATCGGGAGCACCCTCGCCATACACCCCACGCACGACGGGGCGGAAGGCGACACGCAAGCGCTGCTCGTCAGCTCGGATGCGGCCATTTCAACCGTGCGGCGCACACTCGGTGCAGTCATCGCAGAGTTGGACGGTCGGAGCGATCTGCCGCCCGTCTTGACCCAACTCGCGGATGCCACATTCGTGGCACGACTGTCCGCGGGTCAGCTAGGCGCTGAGCTCGAACGAGCGCGTCAGTCCGAGGAGCACTGGCAGGTCGTCCGCGCGGCAAGCAAGGTGCGTCGGGGGCTCTTGAGGGCGCTGCGGACACTGGACTGTCTCGTTTGCGAAGCCCTCGGCGTCACGGCGTTCACCAGCTACTACGACGCAGAGCTCAAGGAAGCCCTGGAAGCCCGACGAGCCTTCACGCATCTCCGCGAGGATTCGCTATTGGTGCGCGGTCGGGACACCACCTCGGCGCTACGAGCAGCGGGCATGTCGCTGGCCAAGCTCACTTGCCGCAGCCGCTGGCTCAGAGTGTATGACCAGCAGCTGGTTGCAGAGCTCCGCGCGCGCATCGCGGACTGGCTCAAGCGGCGGGCTGCCCTGCGCAAAGCGGGGAGCCGGAGCGCCGCGACGGACAAGCACTTGCTCGACGGCAAGCGCCTGCTCGGCGACTACTTCAGCTTCGTGGAGATCGCTCACGAAGTGAACAAGCGGCCCGAGCTCATCGAACACGATGGCGAGCAACTCAGAGCCTTGCTCGCTGTCTGGGAACGGCTGGATGACACCGAGGTCGCGTCGGCGCTCGAGTCGGTTCGCGGTCGTAGCTTCGAGCTGGACGAACTCCTGGTCCTCGCCGCGCCCCGCGATGAGCTGCGCGTCGAGGTCGAACTCATCGCGGAGCGGCTCATCGGGCGCGCCGACAACCAAGACAGCGGCGCGTTTCCCACCGCAACGCCCGGCGTGGGGGATCGCTCCAGCGTCACCTCGATATCTCAGGTGTTCGCTCAGTTCGCGTAGGCTCGCAGCGCGGCTCCTCGGGCTCGAGGTGCAGAGAAGCCAGGTTATTTGGGTAGCCCGCGCAACCTTGCCCACGACCCAGGTTAAGATCCCGCGATGGGAAGCACCACCGAGTCGCGCCCCGGGCGCTCTACGAGCCGAGGTGGAGCCTTCGTGCGCCTGGGTGGTAGCAGCGCGGAAGGATTCGATTCGGCGCTCGCGGAGCGGGTTCGCCTCTACCTGAAGGTGACGTTTTTCCTGAACCTGGCGTTCACCTGTGTCTTCGCGATCACGCTGCTGACCGGCGAGGGTGACGCCGCATGGGAGCTGCGCACGGGGCTCCTGATCGGCGCGACGACCGCTGCCAATGGTCTCGCTTGGTTCCTGGTCGCGCGCAGCCCCGGACGTGTCGGAAGCTCTCCGTTCATCGCCAGCCTGACCACGGTGGTGCTCACCGGTGTCATCACTCACCTGGCCTTCAGCAACACGAGCGATCCGAACCCATCTCGCACGACGTTCTTCAACCTCACGATCGTGACGGTGATCCTCGTGCTGCGCTCCTCACTGGTACCGAGTCCCACTCTCGCGACCGGCGTGGTCGGGCTCCTGACCCTCGCCTACCCGACCTACCTCACGAACCAGGTTGCGGGGCGCGCCGACCCAGTCTTCATGATCTGGTACGTCGCTATCAGCTTGTCCGTGGTGGCGGTGACCATGCTGACGTCCTCGACGATCTACGGTCTGGATCGGCGAATGCGCGCAGCGAAGCACCTCGGGCAGTACCAGCTCGAGCACCTGCTCGGACGCGGCGGCATGGGCGAAGTGTACCTTGCCAAGCACGCGCTGCTTCAGCGTCCCACGGCTATCAAGCTGTTGCGCGACGTCTCGACCGCCCGCAACCGGGACCAATTCCGCAGGGAAGTGCAAACCGCCAGCAGCCTCAGTCACCCGAACACCGTGGAGATCTACGACTATGGAAAGACGCCGGAAGGTGTCTTCTACTTCGCGATGGAATACGTCGAGGGCGCGACCCTTGAAGAGGTGATCAAGGCCACCGGCGCGATGCCGCCAGCGCGTGTCATTCACTTGTTGCTTCAAGCAGCGGGCGCCCTGGGCGAGGCGCACCAGCGAGGGCTGGTGCACCGCGACATCAAGCCCTCGAATCTCATGCTCTGCGAACGTGGCGGGGTCCCGGACACGCTCAAGGTGATGGACTTCGGCTTGGTGAGAGACGTGGGTGACGAAACCGCGAACTCCAGCGACGGGCTCTCAGGGACACCGCTCTACTTGGCGCCGGAGGCGATCCTCGAGAACGACAGCGGGATCCCTCAGAGCGACGTGTACGCCCTCGGAGCGACTGCATACTTCTTGCTGAGCGGTACACCGCCATTCGCGAGCTCGAGCTTGGTGGAGCTCTTGAGCGATCACTTGGTAAGGCTACCCGCAGCCCTCGAGTGCAGCGACCCCAGTCTGGAGTCGTTGGTATTGCGTTGCTTGGCCAAAGATCCGGCAGACCGCCCCAGCGATGCGCTCGACTTCGCCGACGAGCTGCGCCGCTGCGCAAGAACCAGCGACTGGCAAGCCCGCGACGCGAGGATCTGGTGGGCCGAACACCAGGAAGCGGTCTTCGCCGCTCGGAGCGCAGCCGCGAGGAGCACCGGGGGTCGCACCAGCAACCGTCGCAGCTCTATGCATCACTAGCGCGATCGTAGCTCTTACGCTTTGCCGCGCGGTACTTCGCTCTCAGCGCCTCGACGCTCAGCTCCCCGCCTCTTAGCTCGACGGCCAGCGCCTCGACGACTGAGCGCGGCACCACATGACTGGCCTGGGTGAGCTCGGGTTGTTCCGCAAGCGCGATCAACCTGAGCCGTAGGTTTGGAGGTAGCAGGTTGTCCAAGAACTCCAAACCAGTGCCCCGACGGGTAGCATCCGCGGACGTGACCGCGGAAAGCGCCAACCGCAACTGACCGGCGTCGCCGATCAACGCAAGTAGGATGAACACCAGCTCGAGCGTCGGCGCGAGCTCGTTTCCCCGCGAATCCAGACGAAACGGGGAGTGGCGCTCGAAGGCAGTACGCTCCGATGAGGTCTTGGATGGCCGACGCAGCTCCACCTCCGCGAGGCGCACGATCTCTCGGCGTGGCGGTCGCAGTTGTGGGGAGCCCTCGCAGAGCTTCATCAGCGCCAGAGCGGCAGCCCTGCGCAGGCGAAACTCGGGAGCTGTCCTCAACTCCCACAGCGCTGCCACACAGCGGGCGCTGGGCACACCGGCCAATAGCTCAATCCCCAGCAGTCGCACCCGCATCGACTCACGCTCCGACAAGACCACGTCGCCGAGCTGCCCAACCAGCGCCGGTGCGCTTTGAATGAGTTCCGCATCGACCTGCAGCGACTCCCTCAGCCTCGCTCGCAGCGGTGTATCCAGGAGTCGAGGCGAGACCTCGGCGATGGCGCGACGAGACGACGCGTCTTCAACCACCTCACCACGCTTCGCCTCCGCCCTGGCTCGAACCTGCTCCAGCAACTCCGAACGGCTGATATGAGCGCCTGAGCCGCTCGTCGGCCGGGAGTCGTCCGAGGGTTCGCCCCAGAGCTCTGGCTCACCCACGAAGGTGGACGCCAAACGTCGCGCCACGTCGTCAGCCGGAGGCAACTTGCCAGGCAGGCTTAGCTGAGCGGCCAACGAGTCGACGTAATGTCTCCTCACGGCAACGAGAACGAGGACCGTAGAAACCAGCCCAAGCACACACGAGAGCAGCAACGCACGCTCGATGTGACGCACCGCGAGCGCAAGCACCACTAGGACAACACCGCTGGCCAGAGCCGTGCCAAGCCGATCGCACCCCAGATCAATCAACACCTTGGCGCTGCGCTTCTGCTCCTTTGGCAGCGGCGTGTACAGGAGCTCGTACCCCGAACGATAGACGGAGTTTTCCAGTACCATCCCCGCGCCCCGCAACACCAGCAGCGGAACGAAACCGGGCGCCACGAGGGCCAGGACCGAAAGCGGTAGAAGCAGCACCGGCAGCAGAGCCACCGCGGGGACGACACCGGCCCAGCGCAGCACCCGCTGCGACCCGAAGGCTTGCACGAGGAACGTGAACACCCCGGTTACCGTGTAGAACACGCCGAAGAAACCCACCAGCGACTCATTTTTCCCCGCGGCAACCACCCCGGCCTTGAAGACGTAGTCGATGATCCCTGAGGTCGCGGCCACCAGCAGGACGAGCTGCGCTAGCGACCGCGGGTAGACGTTTTCGGAGATCACCGCGAGACCGCCCCGCAGCTCAGCATCCCCCCTCGCCAAACCGCGGGTGTGGCCGTGGCCCGCCACCAGCGCCACCCCGATCCCGCAAGCCGCGCTCGTCAACGCAAAGCCCAGCATCATCCAGCGCGGGTCCACATCGGAGAACGCCCATGTCAGGGCGCCGCCAAGCAGCCCACCGAGCGTCGCCCCACCGGCGATGCGTCCCATCATCTGCCGCGCGGTGTAGGGATCGAACCGTTCGTTGATCACCGACCAGAAACCGGAGACCACTGCGCCGCCGAAGGCCGCCATGTGCAGGTAAAGCGCGCCCGCGACGAAGCGCGGAGCGTGGGCCGCGAGCCCAAACTCACCAAAGAAACACAGCCCGTTCAGTCCGAACAACACAGGGACAGCCGCGGCCGGAGAGAAGAGCCCGATGAAGCGACCAATCAGCAGCGCCGCACCGAAAGAGACGAGCGCCGCGCAGAGTGTGGCCACAGGCAGCGCGGTGACGGAGAAGTGCTGCAGGAAGAAGCCGTCGCGCACCGCCTTCCCCGCCACCTGCTGAGCAATCATCAGCGTCGCGACCAGTGCAGACAAGCCCGCGATCTGCGCGGAAACAACCTCGGTCGAGCGCCCCATGAGCGGCTTAGCCTACCTGCGAAGCGCACCCTTCAGCTAGCGACGAATGCCGCTAGCAACGAATGCCGCTAGCGACGCAGCCGCAGTAGGCCCGGCTGAGATGACTCACCCGCGGACGCACGGTTCAGCGCGAAGTTCGTCACGTAGGTCGCGTCGCCCGACTCACCAAAGCTGGCTGGAAAGTCCAGCTCGCCCCCGACCAGCACGTCGGTGGTCGTGCCGTCGGCGTCGACGCGCACCAGCTTGTCCTGACGATTGACCGCCACCAGGAAGCTCCCATCGGCTTGTCGCGTCAGCCCGTCAGCTCCGCCAAGCGCAGCGCAGTCATGCTCGACAATCGTGCGCAATGCTCCAGGAGTGCCATCGGCGTTGATCGGCAGCTCGAAGAGCGACGCCTTGTCGTTGTTGACCACGTAGAGCGAACCCGCGTCGTCGATCAGCCCGTTGACGCCAATATCGAAGCCCGCTCCCAACCCTTCGCCGCAAAAGTTGGTGTCGCCGGCCAGCGCGTCGTCGTGAAACCACTCCTCGACCTCGCCGTTCGCGGCGATGCGGAAGATGCTCCCCGCGCCTGAATCGCTGACGAACAAGTGTCCCGCCGCGTCGAAGTCGAGTCCGTTCGGAAACGCCATGTGCTCGTGGGCGGCGAACAGCGTTCCCCCTCCCCCCGAAGCGGGCGCCCGGTAGATCCCCGGCTGGACTTCCGGGTTGAACGAAACCAGAGCCGCATAGAGCGCTCCGGCAGCGTCGAGTTCGAGGCCCGTGAGAAAGCCCTGGTTCGGAACCGGTGCGGGCATTTGCGCGAAGTCGCTGACCGCCCCGGTGGCTAGCTCAACCCGCGCCACGCGACCCGTGGGCGCGAAGCCGACGTAGGCGTGGTCTCCTTGCACGACGAGGCCTTCGGGCAGCTGGCCCTGCTCAGGCGCGAAATGGGCCACAAATTCCGCATGGTATTTAATGGACTCTCCGGACTCACCAGAATCACTCGAGCCGCACGCCGCGGTGAGCACCGCGAGAGACAAGAACAAGCCATTGACGAAACGCATACATCCTCCAAGCGCCGAGCGACCGCAGCAGCTAGCCCCGTGCCAGTCCGCCTCGCCCTCGACGCTAGAGAGATCTAGAGCTTGCAATTGATTAGGCCATCAACAATGGCTTAGCCTAATGTTAAGCTTGGCTTATCATTGTAAGTAACCCCACGACTTCACCCCGCGCAACATGGCTGCCTCATTTGGCCAGGCGCCGCGCCTCGGCCTGCAACATCTCGGCGCTGGCCGGTACCAGCTCCCCTACTGCGTACTGGAGGTTCCGCGGAGCGTCGGCGCCCTCGTAGTACAGCCTCGCTCGATCCACGGCGCGCGCGGCGAGCAACTCGCTCGGCCACAGGCCGAGCCAACGCACGCTGCGACTCAAGAACAGCTCGGCGTGCCAACCGGCTGTCATTACCGCGCGGTACACACCGTCGTAGGGGCTGGTGGCCTGACCGGCCAGCTGTAGTCGAAGCTCCTCGCGGACGCGACGCGGGTCGAGAGGCGACAGCTCCTCCGCGGGGAAGTTCAGTCCATGCTCCTCGTAGCCCAGGAAGCGAGCCACGCGGTCGTAGCGCCGCGCGGCGTCAGCGGCCTGCTCGAAAGCGCCCAGCTCCCACAGCTTTCCCAGGTGTCGAATCGAGGCGAACCAAAGTCGACTGTGCGGCTCGTAGCTCACGCCCACGTATCTGCTCTTCATCATCGCGCACCGGTCACTCGACGTTGAGTGAACGGGCACCTATCGGCGCCTGGTGGCGCGAGTTGTGCATCGTCTCCCTTTGCAGATCAAAACCGCGCGGCCGCGCTCTGCCTTTCAGCGCAGCGGCAATCAGCGCGGCTTCAAGAGCCCCAACACCACCTTGCTGAGCTTCTCCCGAAACCAAGCGTCGCGCGCTGCTTCACTGTCGCGCGGGGAGGCACCGCGTGCTCCGCTGCTAGCTGATCCGAGGGAACCCCACAGCGCCTTGCGCGCCAGCGAGTAGCCGAGGCTCGCGCTCATCACCAAGATCACCGCGAACTCGAGGCTGCTTCGATCGACCCCGCGGAAACGCCCGTCGATGGCATCGATCAAACGTCGCAGGCCCTGAGCTCGGTGGGTGATGAAGTCGTCGGCTCCCAGGCGACCACTCATCAACGCCCAGGCCACCAGCCGCCCGTACGTGGGATCGTTCAAATGTTCGGCGGCGAGCGCCACCCACGCCTCCGGTCCGCCCTGGATCAGTTCGTCGACCCGACCCAGCGTGACCGCCTGAGCGCGATTCACGTGCTCCTGAAACGCGGCCTCCACCAGCGCCTCGTAGGTGCCGAAGTAGTGCGTGATCAGTCCGTGGCTCACCCCCGCCTGAGCGGCGACTTCTTTCAGCCCCACCGCGTCGGGTCCGTGGTCAGCAAACAACGCCAGCGCAGCGTTCAAGATCAGCGCCTTCGCTTCCTCGGGAGTGCGCCGCACGCGCTTCCTACCGGTCTTTTCCCCTCGATCCGCCATGCCGGGCCTATCCTTTCAGCTATTGTCAAACTTGACAATAGCCAACGGCGGTGCCATCTCTGCGGGCAACGGGAGGAATGCCATGAAGGTGCACCACATCTGCGCGACCACGCTGTGTCCGCTCAGCAAACGCTTGGTCAACGGGAGCGGCTCGGCGTTCGAGCGGGGCACCATGGTGTGTCACTGCTGGGTCGTCGAATCGAAGAGCGGGCTCATCCTGGTGGACACTGGGGTTGGTCGGGATGATCTGAAGGACGTCAACCGTCGCCTCGGCGCTTGGTTCCGTACGGTAGTTGGCGTAGACACTGATCCGAGCAATACAGCGTTCTCCGCCGTTGAGCGACTCGGCTTCGATCCCAAGGACGTACGCCACGTCATCCCCACCCACCTGGATCTCGATCACGCGGGAGGCCTCCCGGACTTCCCTTGGGCCGACGTACACATCTTCCGTCCCGAGTACGAAGCAGCGCTTCACCCGCCCACCCATCGCGAGAGCCTGCGCTACCGGCCGCCACACTGGGCGCACCACCCCAAGTGGGACGTGCGGGACGTCGATGGGGATGAATGGTTTGGTTTTCAGGGGGTGAGGGCAGTCGACTCCGAGGAGGACGTCCTCCTGATTCCCCTCCAAGGGCACACCCGCGGGCACTGCGGTGTCGCGGTGCGCAGCGAGACCGGCTGGCTACTCCACGCCGGAGATGCGTACTTCCACCAATGTGAGATGCAGTCGCCGCCAAAGGCCACGCCAGGCCTCAGGCTGTTCCAACGCATCGCTGCGATCGACAATGAGCTCCGGCTTGCGAATCAGGAGCGCCTTAGGCACCTGGTGCGGGACCACCACGCCGAGGTCACGGTGCACTCTGCACATTGCCCCAGGGAATTTAAGGCGCTCAGCGGCGCCGCCCGGGTAGAGGTAAAGCCCGAGGTGCGCGCTTGACACGGCTCGAGCCAGCGGGCGGTTGGAGAGCCAGCGCGGTGCGGCTCTCTGGCGCGGAGCGTGGCGTGTTCGCCTGGGCGTCGCGCCTCGGGAACCGGCTGTTTGGGCGCTCTGAAACGCCAAACATCATGCTCGCGTTGAGCGGCAATCAGCGGCTGTTCTGGCCCTGGTTGGCGTTTGCCTCGCGCTTCATGCCGTTTGGTCAGCTGCCCCATCGCACGCGAGAGCGGCTCATCTTGCGCACCGCTTGGAACTGCCGCTGCGAGTACGAGTGGGGACAGCACGCGGACCTGGGTCAGCGCTGGGGGGTCGACCAAGCGGAGCTTTCGAAGATCGCGAAAGGGCCGGAAGCCGCTTGGTCAGCGCTGGAGCGCGCGCAGTTGCTCGCTGCCGATGAGCTGCATCGGGACCGCTGCGTCAGCGCAGGCACCTGGCAGGCGCTGCGCGAACACCACACTGACGCTGAGCTGATCGAGCTGTTGCTGCTGGTAGGGCACTATCAAATGCTCGCGGGCTTCTTGAACAGCGCTGGGGTTCAGCTGGAGGACCGGTTGCGAAAGCGCTTGGAGCAGCGCGCGACAGCGAGTGCATAACGGCTGACGCAGCGGCGGCGCGCAGCGTGATTCAGACGCACGCTGTGCCCAGCGACTCCCAAAGCATTACTGTACGGAAAACACTGAAGCAGCAGATCCGCGTACTTACGGGCGCCTTGGACGTGGTACAGCGTGTGCAATGCGGCGCGGCGTGAAGAGGCTGCACAGACTGGGTAGGCACCTGCATCGACTCACGGCGCTCCCGACACTGCTTGGGTTGACCTGGAGTCAGCCGGCGCTCGCCGGCGAGCCGCGGAGCTCCTCACCCCCAAAAAACACCCAAGCGACTGTAGTCGCCGAACGCGCGAATCCATGGGATCCGGATCCAGGCACGCGCTGGCAGAAGAAGCTAGCGATCCAAGCTCAGGTAGGTTTGGCGACGCCCCTGGGCGCGCTGGGCTTGAGCCTGGAGTACGCGCCCGTCGAGGAGTTCACGCTTTCAGCCGGCGTGGGGCTCGGCAGTGGTCCGTACTGCTTGAGTCCGGAAGACCAACCGCAAGCGTACGACGAAGTCTGCAAGCGTTGGCATCGCGATCTTCAGTACGCCGTGCTGGGTCGTGTGCGCTTCCCCATCGAAGGTCCGCTGGCGACGGGCTTTGGCGCTGGACCTTCCATCGGAGGCTACACCTGGGTCGAGCCGCTGCAGTTCGATGGCCCGGCATACAAGAGCACCGAGCGCGCGTACTGGGGCAACCTCGAGCTGTTCGTGGAAGGTCGCAGCGAAGCGGGTTGGACAGGGCGCTTCTTCGTGGGCTACGGCTTCATGCTGAACCCCAGTGACCTGCCCTGCGTGGACTGGGGCGCCGGCAACCGCGCAGCGGATCACTGCGCTGAAGACCATGCAGGCGACGGTCATGGCCTGCTCTATTTCGGCTTCTCAGGCGGCTTCGCACTGTGAAGCGGCAGAGCGCTGGCGACGTCAAACGCGGAGCGTCTATGCTGCGGCCCGAATGGCCGGTTCCGATCAAGCGCTGATGCGACTCTTGCGCTGGCTAGGTCCGTGGACGCCGGACCACCGGTCCCCTGACGGGATCCAGAAGCGTCGCGAGGTGATTCGTGCGGGGCGGCTACCGGGTGTCCGCGGCTTTCACGCGCGGGAGCTCGCCCGCCCAGCGGCTTGGAGAGGCGACGCCGAACCCACGCAGCTCGAGATCGTCCGATATTACCCCAGGGAATCAATTATTGGGCACTTCATCGTGGTGCAAGGCCTGCACTATCAAGGTCCCGACGATCCGCGCCTCGACCGCTTTTGCCGCGTACTGGCCGGCGCGGGCCTGATGGTGCACGCGCCGATGCTGCCGGGCTACCTGGACTTGCTCCTGAGCCCGACGGTCTCCGATGACCTGGAGCTGGTAACGAAGCACGTTTGCAACTCACTACCGCGCGGTATCAAACCGAGCCTGTTCAGCATTTCCTTCGGCTCGGCGCCGGCGCTGGAAGTGGCGGCGCGCATGCCCGAGGCGATCGACGCAGTGGTGACCTTTGGAGGCTACGCTGAGTTGAACACCGCGCTGCGCTTCTGCCTCGACGGGGTGATGGAGCTCGAAGGTCGCTCGCACAAGCTGAGCCGCGATCCGCTGAACGCTCCCGCCTTGTTTCTGAACCTGCTGCCGTTCCTCGAGCTGCGCGAAGACACCCAGGCGCTGGAGCGCGCGTTGCGCGAGTCGGTGTATCGCACCTGGGGGCGCCCAGAGCTGAAGCCGCTCAGCGCACGCGCGCGGCTGCTCTACGACTTGGCGGAGCACGTTCCGAGAGGCCAGCAGGACCTGTTTCGGCTGGCCGTTGGGCTGCGTGACGAGCTCGACGGGCAAAGCGCCCGTGAGTGGCTAGATTGGGGACTCCGTCAAGGCCACGAAGAGCTCGAGTTCGCACGACCGCAGCGAGCGATCGCGCGGGCATCTCGGCCCACGGTGGTGCTGCACGGCCGCGAGGATGACGTGATTCCCTGGGGAGAAGCGGTGAAGCTCGAGCGCGCCCTCAAAGGCCGAGTTCCGACGCGGCTCTTTTTGACGGGCCTCTTTGCCCATACCAACGCGGAAATGCCGAGCATCGCGGAGCTGGGACAGGAGCTGCGTGCATTGCTCGGTATGGCAACCGCGCTGTCTCGCGCTGGCCAAATCGAGGCATGGCTGCAGCAGCACCCCAACTAGTCACAGCTCAACCTGCTCAGACGCAGGTTTTTCCGCTTTCAAAGCGCGCGTAGGTTTTTGTTACGCGACGATTGAAGAGATCGGGTAGATGAGCCGTCCAAGCGACGGAGCGCCGCTCGGCGCTCCAGGTGGTGGCGGTTCCCCGTCATCTACCTCCCGACTCGATGCGCGGCTCGTGCTCGTCGGGACCCAGTACAGAACCCGATCCTGCCCTGCGCGCCTAGACGCGTGGGACATCGCTTCACCGGAGGCAAAATGATCCGCGTAGTCATCGCCAGCTTCTTGATGGGCGGCCCGCTCCTCGCACTCGCTCCAAGCGCCGGCCCCAATCCCCCAGATTCTCTCGATCCCAACGGGCCCCGCTCGGAGATCACGTTCACGCACAAGGCGCGCCGCGTGCTCTCTTGCGAGGCGAAGCGCAGCCCAAAGCTCACATGCAAGGCGAAGAAGGACCAGGTCGACCCCACGACTTCCGTGCGGCTGGTCCCGGTGCGAACGCCAGACATCACCGGCGAAGATCAGCGGCGCTCGCGGAGCGTCACGCTTTCCCCCGATGGCGCCCAGGCCCGCCAGGCGATCACGTTGGCCGCCGGAGTCTGGGAGCTCGAGTGGGCTGGCCGGAAAAAGCATGAACGGTTCCGGGTGGCTGACGACCAACCCTTCACCATCAAACTGAGCACCACGAGCGGCAGCTGTGAGGCTCGTGACAACGAGTGCCGCCTCGACGCGACCAAGGTGTCTCAGACCGTCAGCGTCCCCGCTGGGCGCATGGCCCAGTAGGCTCTCCAGCCTCAGCGGACTTCAGCTCCGCGCAACATCCGTCCCCGCTGGAATAGACCCAGCGCGCGGATTGTCTCCCGCCACGCGGTCGCGGTATAGCGGCCCCACCTAATCGGAATGCGAAACTTCGCGATCTTCCATGGGATCCCGAAGTTCGCCGGCAGGAGAACAGTTCGAGATGGACGTCAGAGCCCTCAACGAAATCGTCGCGAAGGAGAGCGCCTTCATCGACGACGTCACCGCGGAAATCGGCAAGGTCATCGTTGGCCAGAGCTACATGGTCGATCGCATCTTGATCGGCCTGCTAGCGGGTGGCCATGTGCTGCTCGAAGGCGTCCCCGGCTTGGCGAAGACACTCACCGTCAAGACGGTGTGCGACAGCATCCAAGCCAACTTCTCACGCATCCAGTTCACGCCAGATTTGCTGCCTGCCGACGTGATCGGCACCGTGATCTACAACAGCAAGACCGGCGAGTTTACGAGCAAGCTCGGGCCCGTTTTCGCGAACCTGGTGCTCGCCGACGAGGTGAACCGTGCTCCCGCCAAGGTGCAGAGCGCGCTGCTCGAGGCAATGCAAGAGCGTCAGGTCACCATCGGTGACACCACGTACAAGCTGCCGGATCCGTTCGTCGTGCTCGCGACCCAGAACCCCATCGAGCAAGAGGGCACGTATCCCCTACCCGAAGCGCAGCTCGACCGGTTCATGCTGATGGTGAAGGTCGGCTACCCAACTCGCGACGAAGAACGCCAAGTCATGGATCGCATGACGCAGAACACGCAGGCGTCGGCGCATCCAAGAGCGACACCCGAGCAATTGCTTCAAGCGCGAAAGGTCGTGCGAGACGTCTACGTGGATGAACGCGTGAAGGACTACATCGTGGACGTCGTCTTCGCGACTCGTGAACCCAGCGAGCGCGGCCTGAAAGAGCTCGCTTCGCTGATCGAGTACGGCGCGAGCCCACGCGCGAGCATCGCGCTGAACCTCGCTGCCCGCGCTCACGCCTTCTTGCGTCACCGCGGCTACGTCACGCCGGAAGACGTGAAGGCAATCGGAGCCGACGTGCTGCGCCACCGCATGGTGCTGAGCTACGAAGCCGAGGCGGAGGACATCACCGCCGAGGACGTCGTACGTCGCGTGTTCGAGGTGGTGGAGGTTCCCTGAACGGCGCCCCGCGCACAGCGTCGAAGCAAGCTTGATCCCGGAGAAAACGTGAGTTCCAAGGACCAGCAGAGTGCGCAGGAGAAGACCCTGCGCACCATCGAGATCCGCACCAATCGTTTGGCGACGGAGCAGCTGTCTGGTGACTACCGCTCGGTGATCAAGGGCCAGGGCTTGTCTTTCCGCGAGGTAAGACAGTACCAGCCTGGCGACGACGTACGCACCATCGACTGGAACGTCAGCGCGCGCATGGACGAGCCCTACGTGAAGGTGTTCGTCGAAGAGCGCGAGATGACCGTGATGCTGGTCGTCGACATCTCGAAGAGCGGGCGCTTCGGCACCGCACGGCTCAACAAGGGGCGCCTGGCAGCAGAGGTCGCTGCACTGTGTGCGTTCAGCGCGAACCAGCACAACGACCGCGTCGGCTTGATCCTCGCGACGGATGAGGTCGAAAAGGTGATCCCCCCGAAGAAGGGCCGCAAGCACGTGATGCGTGTCGTGCGCGAGATCTTGAATACGGAGCCGCGCCGCTCGGGGACTGACCTCTCAGCGGCTCTCGAGATGCTGTACATGGTCGCCCGGCGTCGCTCCGTGGCTTTTCTGATCAGCGACTTCTACGCTGCGGACTACGAGCGCACCCTGAGCCTTGCTTCCGCGCGGCACGATGTTATCCCGGTGATGCTCACGGACCCTCGAGACGCTGAGCTGCCCGACGTCGGCCTCGCCTCGTTCGAAGACCTGGAGAGCGGCGAGGAAGTGCTCGTCGACACCTCGAGCCCGCTGGTACGCGCGCACTACAAGCACTTGGCAAAACAAGAGCGCGCCAAGCACGTCGCTGTCTTCCGCAAACTCGGCCTCGACCACTGCGTCGTGCACACGGATCGCCCCTACGTGAAGCCGCTCCGTGACCTCTTCGCCCGCAGGGCAAAGCGGGTGCATCGATGAAGTCCCGTTCGCTCTTTTTGGGGGTGCGGCAGCACTGGTTGGCGCTAGGCAGCTCTGCGATCGCACTGGGCATCGCGGCAGGCGCTGGTGCGCAGCAGCCGCCAAGCGACCTCGAGATCCCGAAGTTTCAACCCCGTGCACCCGCTGCGCCTTCATCCAGCGCCAGCGCTGCGCCTTCCTCCAGCGCAGCGCCTTCATCCAGCGCCGCGGCGACCGATGCTGGTGCGCAGACCGACTCCGATGCGGCGCCCGACGACAGCGGGTTGCGCGGCGCGCAGGGGGGAAGCGTCAACGGCAAGCCGGCGTCTCCCCAGCAGCTTCAGGACATCGCGAAGCAAGCCTCCGAGATCCCCGGCGGCACCTGCTCGGAGCACGTCCCTGAGGGCAAGGCGCGACCCAAGCTCACGCAGCGAGTCGCCCCAAGAGGCCTGTCTGGCTACGCGGTGACGCTCGAAGTCGAGGTCGAGCATGGGAAAGGCGAGAAGCTGTTTCCGAGCGGATTCCGATTGAACCGCACGAGCGAGGAAGCAGCGGCCTTCGAGAAGTCGGGCTTTGCATTCCCGGACCCTGACGGCGGCGCAGGACCCGAGATCAAGACTGAGCCGAGTGGTGATCTGCTCAAGAGCCAGGTGCGGCTGAACTTCGTCGCGTTGCCGAAGAAGGGCGGACGCCAGGAGCTTTGGCTACCCGCCGTGCCCATCACCTTGGCCCGCGCCAACGGTGAGCTCGTGACGCTGTGCACCGAGCCGGCAAAGGTCGTCGTCGATCCCCCGACCGCCAACACGCCGTCGCCGAAGCCTCACCCCAATCCCCCGCCCCGTCCCCAAAGAGAGGTCTGGGAGGCGGCCAAGCTAGCGACTGGAGTTGCGCTGGTCGCGCTCATCGTCGGAGCCATCGTGGCCAGCCTGCTGATCTGGCTGAAGCGCCGCCCGAAGCCTGCGCCGCCCCCGCCGCCGCCGCGCCCGCCCTGGGAGGTTGCCATGGAGGAACTCCACGATCTGCGGCAGCGCCAACTGATCGCTCAAGAGCGCTTCGACGAGCACTACGACGACGTGTGCCTGATCCTTCGCCGCTACCTGGGCAACCGCTACGGCATCGGCGAACAGCTCGGCGACGCCGGTGCGCTCGAGAGCACTACCGAAGAGATCTTGAGTGTGCTCAAGCGCATCGTGCCTCCAATCCCCGTGATGAGCAGCGTGGAAGCCTTCCTGCGCGAGGCTGACTTGGTGAAGTTTGCCCGCGCCACTCCTGACCCGGAGCAGTGTGAGGCCGCTTTGGCAGCAGTGGAACAAATCGTGGTCCGCACGGTACCTGGGCGACCGAACCCTGGTCAGGCGCCGCCGCCCTCCGCTCGCTCGTTCGGTGTCGAGTCACCGATTCAAGACCCCGCGTTGCTGGCACCGCCTCCAGGCGAGGCGCCGCTCACGGAGAGCGCGACCGCGAAACTCGATGGTGAGGAAGAACCGCCCGATGACGGAGCCCCGCCAGAGGGATCCGACGCGGACGCTCAAGCAGAAGCAGTGGACGAGCCGCCAGAATCCGGGAGGAAATCATGAGCGCTCCGGGTTCAAAGAAGCGGGAGGCGCAGAGCGAAGCCCGACCGTTGGCGAGCGCACCGAGTGGCAGGGGCAAGCGCAGCGCGCCGAAGCCTGGACCACGTAAGGAGCCGAGCACTGCCAAGCGCAAGGTCTGGCGCGCACTACTCCTGCCGCTGTGGATCGTGCTCGCGCTGCTTGTCGGCTTTGCGTATCCGGTGCTCGCCAGGGGGAACGCGCTTCTGGCTGCCAACTGGCAGTGGTGGTGGGCGCTGCCGCTCTTGGTGGTCGTACCAGCGGTGATCTGGCGCGCGACCTATGGTGAAGACCGACGGGTCCCTCGCATCCAGCTTGGCACGGTTCAACCGCTCACCAGCGGTCCGCGTGGGATCCGTGTGTGGCTAAGAGACCTGCCGGGAGCGCTGAGGGGCGTCGCACTGATGCTCTTCGTGTTCGCGCTGGCGCGCCCCATTGCCACGGTCAAGCCACAGAACAACGACGAGCAAGGCATCGATTTGGTGGTGGTGCTCGACCTCTCGGGCTCGATGCGCGCGGCGATGGATCAGCTCCCTCCAGAGCTGATGAAGTACGTCCCAGAGCGCGCCCCAGGGGTACGCCCAACTCGCCTCGACGCAGCCAAGGCAGTGATCCGGGACTTTATTTCCCGACGGAAAACTGATCGCATCGGTGTGGTGGTGTTCGGGCGAGAAGCGTATGTCCTCTCCCCCCCAACCCTGGACTACCACTTGCTGGACACGCTGGTGTCCAAGATGAACCTGGAGCTGATCGACAACGCGGCGACGGCCATCGGAGATGCGACTGGGGTAGCGGTGGCTCGGCTACGGCGCAGCAATGCGAAGAGCAAAGCCATCATCTTGCTCACGGACGGCGACAACAACGCTGGCAAGATTTCACCGGAGTACGCGGCGCACCTCGCCACGGTGGTGGGAGCGAAGGTCTACACCATCCAGATCGGAGACGGAGAGACCGCCGAGGTGCAGGACCGCTTCAACCTGTTTGGGCAGCCGCACTACGTGAAGGTGAACTACCCGACCAACCCGGAGTTGCTCAAGCAGATCGCCAGGGAAACTGGCGGTCAGATGTTCGTGGCCACGGACGCCAGCGCCCTCCAGGCCAGCTTCCACAAGGTGCTCGACGAGCTGGAGAAGACGCGCTTCGAGGCGAGCATCGCGAGCTTTGAGGAACTCTACCGTTTCTTCCTGCTACCTGCTGTGTTGCTGGTTGCGCTGGAGGCCCTGCTCCACGCGCTGGTGCTGCGGAGGTTTCCGTGAGGAGGCGCACATGAAGTTCGCCAACTCCGAGTGGCTGTGGGGCGCAGCCAGCGCGCTGCTGGTCGCGGCACTGCTGATCTACGGCGGCATTCGCTCGACCAAAGCGCTGGCGCGCTTTGGCGACGAAGAGCAAGTGCTCGGGCTCGTAACGAGTCGCGCAAGCGCGCGGCGCGCCTTCAAGGGCGTGCTGTTGGTGTTGGCCGTGGCCTTGGGTTTCGTGGCGTTGGCTGGCCCCCAGTATGGCCGGGGGACGCGGCTCATCCCTGCGACCAACCTGGATGTGGTGCTGGTGCTCGACTTCTCGAAGAGCATGTACGCGCGTGATGTGCGTCCCTCACGCATCGACCGCGCGAAGAGCGAGATCGCGCGCCTGATCGCGGAGCTGCCGGGAGCACGCTTCGGTGCGGTGGCGTTTGCAGGCGACCCCCTGAGTTTTCCTCTGACCAGCGACGGCGGTGCGATCGCCCAGTTCTTACGCCAGCAGACGCCGAACGACATGCCCGTTGGCGGCACCGCGATCGGGCGCGCCCTAGAGGCGGGCCGAGATCTGCTGCGCCGTGACCCCCTGAGCCAGAAGCACGCAAAGGTGATGATCCTCGTCACCGACGGCGAAGATCTGGAAGGCGATCCTGTAGCAGTAGCTACCGCGGCGGCCCGCGAAGGGATCACGGTCCACGTCGTGCAAATTGGCGGCCGAACTCCGGAGCCCATCCCGGAGATGAGCGACCAAGAGGACGTTGTGGGCTGGCGCACGGACTCCCAAGGCAAGCCCCTAACGACGGAGCTGACCGCCGAGGGTGAACAGCAGCTGGCGCAGATCGCCGAACGAGGCAACGGAGTCGTCGTACGCGCCTCCAAGGGTGAGACCGGGATCCGCGAGATCACAAGCCGCCTGTCCAAGCTGATGACCGAGGAGCTGGCGGAGAAGGAGGAGACCGTCTACGCGGACGTCTTCTATTACCCCGCGGCACTGGCGCTCGTTCTACTGCTGATCGAGGTGTTCGTTGCTCAAGCCAAGCGGCGCAAGCGCCCCCCGGAGCCGCCGCCCCAACGCCCCAAGCGGGAGCCGAAGAACCGGCGCCGAGACCGCCTGCGCGCGACTGCCGCCACAGGCGCGGCCCTGGTGCTGATCATGGGCTGTGAGCGACTCGACAAGGTCTTCGAGCGCAATGCGCCCGACGTAGACCGGTCCATCGAGCTGCTCGATGCCGGAGCCGCGGCCCAAGCTGGAGATCTGCTCGAGAACTACCTCTCCACGGGCGCCTGCAAAGACGGCGCGATTGGTACCCCTCCGCGGGTGCGCGACCGCCCTGCAGCGAGCTTCGATCTGGGCCTCGCCTTGTTCAAGATCGCCGAGAGCTTCGGTGGCCGCTTTGAAGTCATCCCCGACGGTGGCGTCCAACCGATGGACGACAAAGCGGCGGCGCGTAATGCGCAGATCGAGTGCGCGCAGCGTATCGTGAGGCTCATCGCTGCCGACCCGGCCGTGGCGCTAGAGCTGCGCGCTCGAGCCTACTACCTGGCGGGCAACCTTGAATTTCTGCGGGGCAATTTTGAAGAAGCGATCAAGAGCTACGACGAGGCCCTGAAGATCACCCCCGGTCTGCCCGACGACAAAGGCGACCCGATCGGCCGCGACGCAGCGTGGAATCGAGCGATCGCGCTGGAACTCAAGGAGCAGCAAGAGCCGCCAGATGCCGGAAGCGACGCGAACGACGACGCCAGTGACGGCAGCGATGGCAGCCAGGACGCCCAGCCTGACAGCGGCGACGATGGGGGGAATGACGGCGGCGACGGTGGTGACGAAGGGGGCAAGGACGGCGGCGGTGACGACGCCGGTGACGACGCTGGCAAGCAGGACAACAAGCCCGACGGTGGCAAGGATGGCGGCGCAAGCGACGCTGGCAAGCCTCCGCAGCCCCAGCAGCCGCCGTCGGTCAACCAAGATGATCGCATGCTAGACATGCTGGAGCGCGCGCCAACGCTACAACAGGAAGCAGCCAAGCGAAACGCGCTGCAGCAGCGGGTGAGAGGTCTGGAGGACAAGTGAACGCAGGGAGCCACACACGGGCACACGGCCGCGCGGCAGCCCTGGCGCTGCGACTGAGCGCAGGCTCCGCGCTTTCGCTCGGAACGCTCACGGCTTCGCTACTGTTCGCCGGCGAGGCGCTCGCCGCACCGCAGCTTCGCACGACCGTTGGCACCCATCGCGTGGAAGTAAACCAGCCGTTTAGTCTGGAGCTGAGCGTGATGGGGGACGACGCCGAGCGCGGCGGCGCCTTCCGTTTGTTATTGCCTCGCGGATTCGAGATGAGCGGTCCACGCATCGCTACTTATCGTCGTTTCAGCATCGGGCAAACGATGCAGCAGTCGTCGGGGCTGCGCGCGACGTGGCGCATCATCGCCTCGCGCCCCGGCACGTACACCATCGGGCCGCCGTCAGTTCAGGTGGGCTCGAAGCGCTACACGGGCGACGCGATCAAGATCGAGGTCGTCGCAGCAGGCTCGGGTCCTCGTAGCAGGCCTTTCGATCCCTTTGGTCTGGGCACACCGCCAGGCTTCCCCGGGTTGTTCGACGATCCCGACGATGACCTGAACAACACGGACGATCTATTCCCTGCGGCCCCGGAGGAATTCCGCACGGATAAGGCTCTTGACCCAACCGCTTTCATCCGCGCAACGGTTACACCCCAGACAGTCGTCGTTGGAGAACCGCTGGTTTATCGCGCGTATGCGTATGGTGGCCGAGGCCCCTTCAACGAGCTCAAGTCCACGGAGCCAACCCGCGCCGACTTTCTGGCGTATCCGGTGATCGAGAACTCCATGGGCCAAGATCAGCACCGCGTCCGTATCGGTGACGTGGTGTTCACCGCGGTGAAGATCCGCGAGACCGTGATGGTGCCCATCAAGACCGGCGATTTGGTGATTGGGCCAATCAGCATGGGATTTGGAGGCCAAGCCTATGCCTTCGGCTCGAGCCGCGGGCTCAACCGAGAGAGCGCCGCGGTGCACATCCGCGTCATCGAACCTCCGGCAGCGGGGCGCCCCGTCGGCTACACGTTGGGTGACGTCGGAAACTTCGTGCTCAAGGCGCGAGTCGAACCAAGAACCGTCGAACAGGGCGACTCGGTAAGCGTCGTCGTGCGCCTGGAAGGCCAAGGCAATCTCCCCGCTGCGCTCAAACCTCCCCAACAGAACGGCGTGGAGTGGCTCGAACCCAACGTCCAGGAACAGATCGACCCAAGCGGTTCGTCTCTCGGCGGCTGGCGTCGCTTCAGCTACACAGCTCGGCTGACAAAGGCCGGCGAAGTGGAGCTCGGGAGCTTCAAGCTGCCTTACTGGAACCCGTCGACCAAGCGCTACGAGACCGCCCAAGCCGACCTGGGCAGCGTGCGAGTCGATCCTTCCAAGGAACCGATCGAGGAGCCGAAGGCCGACACCGACGCGCGCCTGGACCTGGCTCCACGCCTCGAGCTCGGTTCCGCGGAGCAACGCCGCTTCCACATGACGGACGCCTGGTACTACTGGTTGCTTTTGCTCGGCGGTCCGCTCGGCGTGGCTCTGGTACACCTGGGCGGGCGCGGCGGCAGACGCTTCGCGAGTCGCCTCAAGGAACGCAAAGAAGCCAGCGAAACTCGGGCCTTCGAGGCGCTGTCCAAGGCACGCGACGAGCTCAAGGCGGGTAACACCAAGCAAGCCGCGAGCGAGCTCGAGCGGGCTCTACTTCACGCCATCGAAGCAGGTACGCGGGTGAAGGCGCGGGGTGTCCTGCGCGCGGATCTCCCGGCGGAGCTCCAAAAGAACGGCACCACCGCTAGCACCGCCGAGGCGGTGTGCGGGCTGCTCGACGAGCTCGACGCCGTGAGGTTTACCGGCGCCTCCCTTGGGTCCGACGTGGTCGATGGGGCCCGCGATCTGATGCGTGAACTAGGCAAGCTCAAACCCAAGGGATCCCGTGATAGTGAAGGGGCCGCCTGAAGCGGGCGCGATCCCGCCGACTGCCTGAGTATGCGTTTGGCTCTCCCCTTCCACGCCCTTCTGATGCGCAGCTACGCGTGCTTGCTGGCTCTGCTTTGCGTCTGGAGTGTCGAGCGCGTGGTGCTCGCTCAGACAGCGGAGCCCACTCTAGCGCCGAGCGCAGCTCCAGCGACGAAGGGTCTGCCTAGCTCCCTCCGCGACGCATCCAACCAGGAGGTGTTCAAGAGCGCCGCGCTTGCGCTGAGCCAAGGCGCGTTCGACAAGGCAATCGACGAGCTCGAGCTACTGGCGGATCGCGGCTTCGTCCACCCCGACGCGAGCTTCAATCGTGGCGTAGCCTACTCTCGCCGCGCGGAAACGCGACAGGTTCAACCCGGAGACTTCGGCCGCGCCGCCGCAGCATTCCAGGAGTGTCTGCGTCTCAGGCCCGGCGACCGAGAGGCCGCTCGCGCGCTCGCCGCGGTGGAGGCTCAGATCACGCGCCGGCGAAGTCGCGAAGGACGAGAGCCAATGGTGGTCAACGCGTCCCTGAGCCGGGCGGTGGTAAACCTGGTCTCGGAAGACACCTGGGCTCTGCTCGCCGCAATTTCAGCGCTGATCCTCAGCGTGGGCTTGGGGATCCGCCTGTGGAACGCCCAACCCCGAGCCCGCTTCAGCGGTGGCGTCGCTGCTGCAGTGGCCCTCGTGGCGCTGGTCCTGTTTAGCGTGCTCACCTACTCCGCCCGGCGCTTCCGTGTGACGACGTCCCCCGCGGTCATCGTGACGACCGAAGCGCGTCTACTCGACGTTCAAGGCAAGCCGCTGCCAAAGACTGCCAAGATCGAGCTCGAAGCGATCCCAGAAGGCGCCCTGGTTTGGATCTTGGAACGCAACGGAAGCCTCGCTCATATCGAATGGGGCACCAGCGAGGGCTGGGTGTCGACGCACCAACTTCAGCCTCTGGCGAGCCCAGACGACATCAGCACGCCGTAGCCAGGTTTCGCTGGGTGATGGTCGTTCGCCGTAGATGCGCCAAATCGGCGCGCCTCCAGGGTTGTGGCTTAACCACACGGAGCGCGATAGAGTCAGCCGCGTGTGGGTACGCCGAGCCGCCATTAGACCGGTCCCGAGCTACGCGAGAGTCCCGGAGGCCGTCATGGACGAGCTGCGGGACGTCTTCGCCTCCGAGGACGACGACACCCGCGAGCGCCTCGACGACGCATTCGACGACTTCGAAGAACGCCAGAGCGCGCTCTCTGACTTCGCCACAGAAGTCCTAGCGAGAAACCTGGACGAGACCGCGCTCGCGCTCGGGTATTTCCTGGTGCTCGCGGTGTGGATGGCCTTCGACAACTACCACGCGGAGTCTCTGCAAGAAGTCTCGCGGGACCTCCTCACCGCCACGGAGGAGTCGCTGACTCTGGATGAACAGCTGCGCATCGGCGATCCAGCTGAGCCTCTGGACAGCGACGACGTGGTGGCGATGGAGCAACCCCACGTGCTCGAGTTCATCAACGAGCACCTGGACGCGACTCTCGAAGCGCACGCGGACCAGGTCGACGTCGACGACGTGCAGGTCGTGTACCGCATGGTGCTGGTTTGTGTGTTGGCGCTGTCATACGCCGTAGAACCCCCAGTAGGATACCCTGTGGCGAAGACCGAGCTGATGGCTTGAGCCTCGCTGGAGAGCGCATGTCCCTGCGGTACGTAGTTGGTTGTCGATTTGCGGATGCCCAGGTGCTCGAACGCTGGGTCGAGTGGCTGGAGCGCGAGCATTTGGCTGACGTCTGCGCCGCTGGAGCGCTCCGCGCGGAAATACTCCGGGCCGAACAGGAGAGCTACGTCGAGGTTCACTACACCTTCGCAAGTCGCGAGGCATTCGCGACGTACGAGCGCGAGAGCGCGCCGCGCTTGCGGGAAGAAGGGCTCCGCTTGTTCCCCTTGAGCCTGGGACTGGAGTACCGGCGAGCCACCTTCGATGTTCAAGGCCACTACCCATGAAGCCGGGTCGCAAGCGACCTCGCTTGGCCTTCGTTGTTACGCTCTCGCTGCCGAGCGCACTGGGTTGCTGCCCTGAGAAGGTCACCGAGGGAGATGCCTGCTACTTCTTCCAGGCCAACTGCTCGGAGCATACCGATGGCTGCGGTTCGAATGGCTTTAGCTGCGTGAAGGGCAAGTGGCGGGAGGATTTCACCTACTGCAACCCCCCAGCTTTCACCCCGCCGCCCACTTCGTCATCCGTCCCACCTGGCACAGGGGGCGCTGGCGCGACGACCAGCGCAGCGCCCTCGGTGGTCGATTCCGCAGGGAACTAAGTGGCAGCTAGCCAGGCGCGTGAACTCGAAGCGTTCTGGGAAGATGGGGCACTCGTGCTGCGCGCCCCGGTGCGAGCATTCCGACGACGCGGCCTGATCGGCGTGACCTTGTCGCCGCTGCTCCTCGGTCTATTGGTGCCCACCGTGTTGTGGTTCGGCGAGCCTGACGACGTCGAGGTGCTGGTCCTGCTCGCGCTGTTCGGTCTGACGCTGCTCGCGACAACCATCGCCGGCATCTTCTTGTTGACGTTTGCGCCAGCGCTCTCGGCCCGCACACGCTGGGTCTTGCGACGCACCGAGGCCCCTGACGGCAGCCTTCAATTCCTCGTGAGCGGGCGAGGCGGGGCGGTCAATTTTCGAGTCGACAGCGGAAGCCGCGGCGGCGCGGAGCAAAACGGGTTCCCTCCAAGCTACCGCCTGGTGCTCTACGACCCGCGGGGCCAGCAGACTTGCGTCTTGGCTAGGCGCGTGCATGAGCCCTTCCGCGCGGAGCTCGACTCAGCGCTCCACGAGGTCAATCGCCTGCTGGGTCAGTCAGCGGTGGGGCATGCGGGCGCCGCAATGCATTCGGCTACTAAGAACGCGGCACCCGTGAGGGAGGCCGAAGGGGCAACGACACCCGGTGAACGCAGCCTGGCGATGCTCTGTTACTTGCCAGTCCAAGGCATCTTCTTGATCGCCTCCCTGGGCTGCTTGGTTGCTTCTCGCAGTCGCTACGTGCGGAGCGCAGCCAAACAGAGCTTGCTCCAGTTCGTGTTCTCGCTGTGCGTGCTTGGCTTGGTGTTGGTGGTGTTGGGAGTGCCAACTGCACTGCTCGACGACGCCTCTCCGCTGAAGCTGGTGCTCGCCGCGGTGCTCGCGCTGGGGCTCGTTGGCTACTTGGTCTGGAACCTGAGCGCGCACATCTACGCGTGCTTCCGCTTCTATCAGGGCCGCCCGTGGGTGATGCCCTGGCTTCGCCCAGTGGCGCGGCGCTGGTTCGAGTAGGCTGTGCGAGCTTAGCGGCAGGGTCTATCACTATTGCCGCGAGGAATGGCTCCCGCTGACCGATACACTCGAACAGCTACTCACGGGGAACGGCCAGCCCACGAAACCTAGCCGCCACTAACCGGGGGGATGAGCGCGACGGTCGCACCGTCGGGGATCACGTCGCTCGCATCGGCGAACGACTCGTCTACGGCGACGCGCACGGAGCCGAGCCTACCAGCGAGTTCAGGCCGACGGCGCTCGAGCTCGGCGCACAGCTCCGACACGCTCGGCTTCGACAGCTCGATCTCCAGGTGCTCGCTGGCGGTGCCAACGAGATCCTTGAGCGCCGCGAAATAGAGTAGCTCGATCTTCACCCTCACCCCCAGACCCGGGATAGGCGCAAACTGAAGCTAGATCAGCTCGCCTCGGCGCGATCCTGGCGCTGCAAGAAACGCGTCAGGCCGGAGCTCACCTCGATCAGGTTCGGGGTGATCTTCTTGCACAAGAACTCAGTGACCGTCTTGCTCACGCTGCTGCGCAAGAGCTTGGGTACGCCGGAGATCTTGCTCGCGTCGATCTCAATTTCCCCGCGGATTTCCAACCGAGTCCCCTCGTCGGTCTCCACGAAGAAGTTCTTGCCCTCGCAGCGCACCGCCTCGGTGAACGAGTTGGTCTCGATGCGCCAGGTGCAGCTGTACTCTTCCTCGTTCCAGATGGCGTAGTCTTTCCACGACATCATGCTCTCGCTGAGCACTACCCGGGCGGCGCCGGGGATGTCTCCTCCGCCGTGCCAGACGTTGAGGATCTCCAAGATGGAGCCTTTTTCCGCTCTTTCTACGACCTCGATACGCCGGATATTCGGCAGGAACTCGGTGAGTTTTGAGAGATCGTCGCGGTATGCTCGAAAGACTCGGTCGCGGTCGAAGGGGATCGTGGCGTCGGCGGAGAGCTCCATTGCTCTACAGCCCGTACGCCAGACCAAGGCTCGGTGCAATCACGGTCGCGCTATCCGGGAACATCTGACGCACTCCAAGCTCGATGTTCATGCCCAGGTTCTTGTCGACCGCGTACTGCATGCCCAAACCCGCGCCGGCGAAGTACCCACCTCCGAGCTGGTACGCGTCCACGTTGACAGGAGGCTCGGGCTGGCCGTCGGTGCCCGTGTTCTGAATCGGCGTCGTGATGCGAGCGACCGAGTCAGCCCAACCTCCCCCCGCGAAGACGTACGGTCGGACGCCCGCATGGGTGAACGGCTCGTTCGCGAAGTGGAAGGTCACGCGAAGCTCGCCGTGGAAGGGGTTGAACTTCTTGCCGTCAGCGCGCTCGGGGTGACCCAGGAACGCGAAGCCCAGCCGCGCTCCAATCAGCAGGCGCTGCCCGATCAAGCGATCGTAGCCGACCATCACGCGCATGCTGCCGTACCCCACGCCGCCCTTCAGGGAGTTGGACTTGCCATCCTCAACCGGAACGCCTTGGTACTGCCCGTTGCTGAAGAAGCAGCTTAGCGTGCCGTCCTTCTGGGCGTTGGGTGAACAAGCGTCGTCGGTCGACTGCACCACGGAGAGGTCGGGGCTGAAGGCCAGGCTGAACCAGTTCTTCACCGCCAGGTCGTCGGCGGTGGGCTCATAGGCCTCCTCAGCAGCGACACAGTACAAGTCCTTGCAGGCTTGATCCCCAGGGCAATCATCGTTGCTCTCACAGCTCAAGCGGTTCTCCACTTGGCCGGGGCAAGCATCAGGCGGCGTCGTGCCGGGCAACGCTGGCTGACGCCCGTCGATGCTCGGCTTGAGCACCACGCGCCGGGGCTCCGCCGCGGAACCGGCGCTCGCGACGCGGTCCAGGTTCTCGTCGAAGGCGGTCGTGAAGTAGAGCACCTCGCCGGCTTTGCTCACGGCTGTACACGGGATGTAGCCGCCGTAGCCCTCGCCGGTGATACGCAGCGTGATCTCTTTCCAGTTCTTGTCGCCAGGGGCGCGATAGCGAGTCACCACCTTGTTCGCGCTCACGCCCTCGGGGATGGTGACGTAGACCGGGATCGGCGTACCCACTAGCTGCTCTGCCCACGGCTTCTCTTCGAGCACCGCCACGGCCTTGTCGACGGTAACCGGCGCCGGCCCAACCGCCTCCATCGCCTCGTCGTAAGCCTTCTGCACGGTGTCGGTGACGAAGTTACCGTCGAGCGCCATGTCCGGGGAGAGCTTGAGCATCTCCTTGAACTGCTCGACCGCTTCCGCGTGGCGGTTCATGCCGCCGGCGTACACCACGCCCAGGTGATGGTGAATGCGCGCCTCGACGTCCTTCGGACACTTGTCGCCTTCGCAGACCTTGAGCGCCGTCGTGAGCTTCGCCTCGGCAGCCTTGAAGTTGGTGGCCAGGTAATCCTGATCCATCGCGTCGCGCATCAGGTCTTCTGCGCGCTCCTTCGGGCCTGCCCAGGCGATGCTGCTCAGCAGCAAACAGGTCAACGTGATCAGCAGCCCTAGCCAAGGCAGGCGGCGCTTGGCAGCAGGCGAGGCCGATTGTCCAGAGTAACGAAGCAAAGAACCACGAATCGATAGCTGGCCAAGATCCCGCATTGCGGCCGCAATACTAAGGCCAAACGCCCAAAAAGTTCAGTCAATCTCACGTACTGCCGGCGCCGAACGCGCTTCGTCCCGCACCCGCGCCACCCGTTCCCCCGCCTTGGCCGCCATCTCCACCGCCATCCCCGCCGCCGTCGACGCCTGAACGCCCCGCGCTACCCGCTGCCGAATGCTCGCAATCACTGCTGGTGGTTGCGTCCGCGGCGTCACTCCCCGCATCCGAGGCGTCGTTGGAACGCTCGCTCCCTGACTCGGCCTCGGCACACGCTGCGCAGTCCGAGTTCTGACTGCAACACGCCCCAAGCAGCGTGAGACTCCCGCCCAGCATCACTCCCCAAAGCCAGCCTGAGCGCCCTCGCAGCGCATTTCTCATAAGCATGGCCAGGCTCACTTCAAGCCACGTGCCGCCTCGAAAACTCAGGGAGCACGCGCTCGGCCCTTCAACGATTCTCCCGGTTTTTTGGGGGTGAGGGGCGCCGCAGCTGACTGGTCCAACCAGCGCCTTGACGGGCTGAGTGCCTGACACCCCTGTCGCACTGGCTATGAACCTCAGTTCCCGGAGGTAGCATCGATCAGCCCCACCCGATGGCGCTTGTACCTGCCGTGCTCCAAGGCATCTGCTCGAAGGCATCAGCAAGAAGCTCTCCACACAGCGGCAGGAAGCAATCGCTTTGCCCTGCGGCAACGCTTCCACTCGCGCTTGGGAGCTCCGCCCGGGGTGCTCGACGAGACGCGCCCAGCGCCTCACCCACGTGTGAGTGCTCTATGAAGAGCACGCACCTACCAAGCATCAACGCCCAACTTGAGGTACACCGCGCGACCCGGCCGCTCGACACCGAAGTAGTCGAAGAGCTTACCGTCGAAGGCGTTGTTCACTTCGAACGTCGAGACGAAGCGCGAGTGGTTCGTGCGCACGGTGAAGGTCACGCCGAAGTCATGACTCGTCTGAGCAGGCACGATCTGCTTGAACTCACGCAGCCCAATGCTCTCCCAGCCGCGAAAGAACTCATGGGTGTAGCGTCCGGCGTAGAACGGCTCGAGGGTGTCATTGGCGCCGACCAGATCCTTGACACGGAAGGTCACACCCCAGCTCGCGAACAGGTAGGGGCGATTCGGGATGCGGTCCCCCTTGAAGTCGCCGAACGTGCCTTCTGAAGATGCATTGCGCAGGTCGAGCCACGACCCGGTCACATCCGTGCGGATCCATTTCTGCGGAGCCGTCCAGGTCGCGCCCACGTCGACCCCCAGTGCCCGAGCCTTGTACACGTTCTCGTGGGTGTAGTAGCGATCGTTGCCGAGCAGCACGATTAGGCGGTCACTCTCGCGAAAGAAGCCGTTCAGGTCGAACGTGACGTCGCCGACTGCTGAGCGTTTGAGTTCAATGGACGGGCCGATGTTCGCGTTGTGGCTCCGCTCGGGTTCGAGCTCCAGGTTCGGCAACACCAGCACGCCATCCCCAAAGACTTCGTCCGGTCTGGGGAGGCGGGTGGCATATTCGTACGACGCCTTTGCGATCAGCCAGGGAGCTATCCGAAACCTCAGGGCATCCCCGAAACCCAGCGAGTGATCGTCCGCGCGGCGTTCGGCGCTGCGCCCCGCGGGCAGC
This sequence comes from Polyangiaceae bacterium, assembly GCA_020633205.1. NCBI lineage: Bacteria > Pseudomonadati > Myxococcota > Polyangiales > Polyangiaceae > Polyangiaceae bacterium. The sequence goes on along the minus strand of JACKEB010000018.1, from coordinate 157,765 downwards.
GGCTCAATTGTATCCGCATGGTAAATATAATCCTTGAGGAAGACTACGTTCTCGAGCCGATCCCCGAGCGTGTCGATCTGATATTCGACGCCACTCACCAGCGCGACCAGCGTGCGCTCCGCGTTGAGTGGGTCGCGCGCCGCTGGGTCGGCTTGCAGGCGCTCGTCCCCTTCCCGCAGCGCTAGACTCGGAGAGGTTCCAATGCGCAGTGTGTGGCCTTTCGCGATGACAACTTCCGCCAACAAGCGCGCGAACCAGGCGTGCTGCCACTCCAGTTGATCGCTGGGCTGAGTCCCAACTTCTCCCGCGACACGCCGCTCGCGGATCCGCCGGCCAAACCAATCGTAGACCCACGACCCACGGTCTTCGAAGTGGGTAGCCTGGTAGGCGTAGTTCAGCAGTACCTCGAGGCTTAGCTGCTTCGTGGGCTCGACGGCGTAGCGCAACGTCGCGCCTCGCACCCGCTGGTCGTAGTTCACCTCGCCATAAGGCACGCTCATCACCGCGTTGTGCTGGATCTCCTTGTCGTAGCTGGACCCGTAGAGCTGCAGCGTGAGGAGCTTCGCCCAGCGTCGCTCCGCTACCCCCGCTTCGACCATCGCCCCGCGAGCGGAGTACGCGTCGTGGAAGCGCCGAACGCGCTGCAGCCTGAGACGTCCCCGCTCATCGGGCACCTGCGCATCGACCGCGTAGTCGTTCTTCGCGAGGTCCATGAACGCGGACGCGGCGGCGACGATCCCGCTGCTCGGCTCGTAGTAGCGCCCGGAAAGTGTGCCCCGATAGGTGCCGAAGGACCCCACCTGATAGCTTCCGCCGAATCGCGTGCGCGGGCGACGATCGGTGACCAGGTTCACCGCGCCGCCAAGCGCGTCGGCACCAAGCCGAAGAGGCACGACGCCTCGGTAGATTTCAACGCGCTCCAGCAGGTTCACCGGCACGTTCGCGATTCCGAACGGATACCCAGCGCGCTCGAGGGGCACTCCGTCCAAGAAGAGCCGGATTTGGTCGTCGTAGAGCCCATTGAGGGAGAAGCGCACACTGCTGCCGAGCCCACCCTGGCGACGCACCGCAACGCCCTCAGTGCGTGCCAGGACTTCGCCAAGGTCCGAAGTGCGCTGCTTCGCTCGCGAGACTTCAACCACCTTCACGGCATCCGATGAATCTCGCAGACGTTGACTCTCGCGCACGCCACTCACGCGGACTTCGCTGACTTCCTCCTCGGTCCTCGGCGGCTCAACAGCGGGCGGTTGCACGGATTTCGCCGCCGGCGCCTTCGCTCGGTCACTTGGAGGCTCTCCGTCCTTTGCGGGCGTCGGAGGCACGGGCGCGGGGTCGGGCAAGGCGAAGGAGTGCGTGTACTCGATGATCGCGCGGATGGGCTTTCCGTCTCGTTCGGCGGGAGCGAACTCGAAGCTCAGGGCCGCAGTGCGCGCGGCTTCGTCGAGACCGTGGCCTGGCCCCGAAACCACCTCCGCCCCCTCGACGTGGCCACGCTCGTCAAGGATCAGTCGCAGCACGACGTCTCCTGCAATCTCGAGCCGAATTGCTTCCGCAGGGTACGGAACGTCGATGGTCTTGAGCAGCCGGGGAGGAGTGAGCGTGGCGCTCTTACCCGGAGGTTCGTCGACCTCGCCTTCAGCGGCGAAGGCGGGAGCCGCGAGGAGAAGGGCGCTCAGCAAGCCAAGCGCACGGAAGCGGGTTATGTGGCGCACGCGGAAAGGTTCCTTGCGGTCAGCGAGTGCGGATCGCCGATAAAATCCATACAGAAATGTCAGCACGAAGCGAGGTTCGCATATCCAGACCTTTTCGAAGCGGCGCCGCGAGGGACGGCGCGGGGAGGGTCCCAGCAGACGCTGCCTCTACCAGTGAGCCCTCCAAAATGAAAATGATTTTCATTTTCATTTTATCCAGCTAGGCTAGCGACGCGTTTGCTTGGGAGATTTGGGTGCCCTCACCCCCAAACGTCCCGGGCAACTGGAAATGATTATCGTTTTCCTGAGCCGGTGGTGTGGCCACCGAAGGAGTCGTCCGTGCGCCGTCATTTGTCCGTGATCCCCCTAGTGGCTCTCTCCTCACTGTTGGTCCTGAGCTGTGGAAGCGATGACGTTTCCTCCAGCGGCGGAGCCAGCAGCTACGCGCTGGCGTCAGTCGTGATCGACGCAGACGGCAATCGCAACACCTACGTCCAGACCATCTCAGAGCTCGAGGGCCACATCACCAACGAGCGCGCCATCGAGATGCCCGGAAACGGGGTCGTCATGGCTGGTGGTGGCTCGCTCTTCGTAGGACTGGCGGAAGAGCCCACTTGGATCCGTTACACCGCAGACAGTGAGGGAGTGATTCGCGAGTCGGGTCGCCTCAGCCTGCTCAATCAGGGAGCGTCGGCCATCGACTACGGGAACGCGTACGTCGACGAGTCCACCGCGGTCTCGGTCCTCAGCGGACAGGCCATCGCGGTGATCTGGAACCCAACGACCCTCGAGATCACTGGCGAGGTGGATCTTGGGCACCTGGTACAGCCAGGTCTGGACCTCGAGGTGTGGACGACGACCGCTCACAACGGCTTGGTGTACATCCCTGGCCGCTGGGCGAACTGGGACGAAGGCAAGATTCGACCGACGGTCTCATTGACCATCGTCGACCCGAAGCAGGGCAAGGTCGTCGCTGTCGCCGAAGACGACCGCTGCGCGAGCGGTGGCCGCATCGTATTCGATCAGGCGGGCTACGGATACGTGATGGGTGACGGACGCAACTACTCGATCCAGATGTTTGCGAACGCAGCCGGTACCAGTGCGCCGGACAACTGCATCCTGAGAATTTCCCCAGGGCAAACCGACTTTGATGCTGACTATTTTTACACCATCCCGTCGCTGACGGGAGGGCTGCAGTCGATCTCGGAGCTGGAAGGTCTCGACGATGCCAGCGGCGTCGCGTTCGCCAAGATGTTCTACCCAGACGAGCTGCCTGATGGTGTGGAGCCGATCGACTTCGGCTTTTGGAGCGTTCCCGCCCACAAGGAGTGGCGCATCGAGCTGGGTGACCCTCCGGTGGCGAAGGAGGTTCAAGGCGCTCCGTTCGCGGCCATCGGCTTCGGCGCGGTGCCCTTCCAAGGTCGCCTGTACTCCGGCGAGAGCCCCGACGGCGGCACGTCTGAGGTCTTCGAAGTCGATCCGGTCGCGAACACCGCCACGAAGCGCTTCACCATGGACGGCTACTTCTACGGTCTCTTCGACCTGAGCAAGTAACGGCGGTGGCCAAGCTCACCAAGCACGCATACCTGCGCTACTTCGAGCTCCACACCTGGAGCGGCGTGGTCGCGTCGCTCGTGCTCTACGTGATGTTCATCGCAGGTGCGCTGACGCTGTTCCACCACGAGCTCGAGACATGGCAGGAACCGTTGGCGCAGCTGCAAGGCACGGCGTTCAACCACCCTTCGCCCGATGCCGAGTGGAGCCTTTCGCGCGCGGAGGCGCAGCTGAAAGACGCGCCCGATGAACTCTGGTTCGCCCCACCAGGACCTCACGAAGCCGCACAGATCAGCTATCAGGACGCATCTGGAAAGTGGCACAGCTACTTCATCCAACCCAAGACAGGAGAGCTGGTCGCTCAGCGCAGCCGGGTAGCCGAGTTCCTGTATCTGATCCACTTCCTTTGGCACGAGGCGGTGGGGCGCTGGCTTTACTACGTTGCGGGTGTACTCGGGGTCGCGTTGCTCGTCAGCCTGGTGAGCGGCTTCTTGATCCACCTGAAGGACGTCGTCCGCCAGTTTCACCAATTCCGCCCGGATACTAAGCCGAGGGTATTCTGGTCCGACCTACACAAGGTCCTCGGGGTGATGGGGCTACCGTTTCAGCTGGTATTTGGCTACACGGGCGCGCTGTTGGTGTTGGGACCGCTGTTGGTTCAAGGCTTCGTTGGCCCCGTGTTTGCTGGAGATCCGCAGCAGGCCCAGCGCGTCGCGTTGGGTGTCGAACCCGATCCCAGTGGTCCCGCTGGTGCCCCGACCAAGCGAACTTCGATCGCGGGTGTCCTCGAGGAAAGCAAGCGACACGCTCCAGAGCTCAAGCCTGAAGTGGTGCGACTGCACCGTATCGGCCACGTTGGGGGCTACTTCGATGTTTGGGGGCACGTAGACGGTCCGCCAAAAGCTCACGGCATGCTGCGGGTCGACTCAACCAACGGCGAAGTCATCGCGAGTCAGATGCCGAGCTCTCAAGGCAGCGCCGGTGCGACGCGGGGTTGGGTGCAAACGCTCCACTACGCTGAGTTCGGCGGTCTCCCGCTCAAGTTCCTGTACTTTGCGCTAGCGCTCGCCAGTTGCGGCGCCTTCCTCACAGGGAACTGGGTCTGGCTCTCACGGCGAGAGAAGCGCGAGTCGAGCCGCGGCAACCGCGCGTTGCGTAGACTCACGCTAGGCATCGGTGCGGGCACGTGGGTCGCGCTCGGGGCGATGTTCTTGTCGAGCCGCTTGCTTCCACTGAGTCTCAGCGGTCGCGGCAAGTGGGAGGAGGCCAGCTTCTTCATCAGCTTGCTCGTGTGTGTGATCTGGGCGCTGGTTGCTCGGGAGCTGCAGCGGCTGTGGTGGCGGCAGCTCGCACTGGCCGGGGTCGCCAGCGCGCTAACTCCGGTCGCCGCGCTCGGGATCTCCTCCGCGGGCTTGTTCGGTGCTCGGTCCTCTGCTGCGGTGGTCGCTGTGGACAGCGGTCTACTCGCGGCGGGTACGGCCCTGTGCGCACTCGCCGCTGCGCTGTATCGAGCGCAGAGGGAGACGCGAGCAAGCGAAGTTTCCCACACGGTAAGTCCGTTGGCGACGGAGGCAGAAAATGTCTGAGGTTGCTGGCATTTTGGGCACGTACGCGGCGGTCGCCTCCCTCCACGCTGCCCATCGGGGGGAGCTCCCGTTGTTCAAGCGACGACTGGGGGCGAAGGGCAAGCGAGGCCTGCGCTGGTTGGCGTTCCTGCTGTTGGCGTTGGCGTTCGTCGCCGCGCGGCAACAGCTGGGCACACTCATCGCTTCCTTGGTGTGCGGCGTGGCGTGCTGCTTGAGCGGCACACTGGTCGTAACGCTTCGACCCTTATTCCCGCGAGCGCTCTGGGGGAGCGCCTATCTCTCCGCCGTGACCGCCCTCATGCTCGTAACGGTCGCAGGCCCATGAGTCGCCGAGCGAAGCTGCTCGGCACCGCGCACGTGGCTGCGGCGCTCGTCGGCACGCTACCAGGAGCGTTCTTCGCAAGCGTTGCCCTTGCTCGTCGCCTCCCCTTTGCGTTGGAGACCCGGTTCTCCATAGGTTTCTTGGCGCTGCTCGTGCTTTGGGTCGGCGCGCTGTGTTGGGTCTGGCGCAGTCACAGCGCGGGTCGCGCTTGGCTGTGGTGCCTGAGCGTTGCGCTCCCCTCGGGCGCGCTCGCCTACTTGTAGCGGCCTCGCAAGATGCTTCTCTGCACTGCGGCGCGAGAAAGTTGAACGCCGCCTTTTACCCTTCGGGCGCTCCACGTGTCTCCAGGGAGTGTTGCAGCAAGGTAAGCGCTCCTGCGCCGCCGAAGGACGTCGAACCTCCAGAATCACAAGCGATGAGCGCGAGACACGCGCTCACCACGCCAAGTCGTTCTAAACGGATCATCCACTACCTGTCGCAAGCCAAGCGGCGCAAAACTGCGCTGCTGTCTTTCGACACGCGAGGACGACGGAAGGTAAAACGGAATCGCTAGCTGCCCTCAATCGCCAAGGACGCACCGGGCCGGATCAGATACCCCTCACGGGAGCGCTCGATGACTCCCCGCAGCCCCAACTTCCGCAGCGTACTCAGGGCAACGTAGACGCGATTCTGTGCCCCAACGGCCACGCGCTCTCCCGGCCAACCGTGAGCGAACACCTCGTCGACACTCATCGCCTCTCCCGGTCGCTCCGCCCGCCGCAAGATCATCGCTTGCAGCAGCAAGCGTAGGTTGCGGCGGTGTACCAACGAGACGGTTTCCCCCTCTGCAGTGACGAACCAGCTGCCATCACGACTGACCCTCACTAGCCCCCCCCGGGGTTCGTAAGCCGTGTCGACCGCGTCTTGCATTCCATTCCCTCCTTGGCGCGAGCCTTCGTAGCGTTGCCATCCAAATCGCCAACGTCGGACGCATTCGTTGGTTGGAGCTCACCTGTCGCAGTATCACGACTGTGGTCTTTTTGAGGTGTGCGAGCCCGTAGTGGGGTGTGTGCGTCTGAAGCGCGCAGACTAGCCCAAGCGGATCTTCAACCCCATGCGCGCCATCTCCAGCAATGCTTCGGCGTTTCCGCGCGCGTCATCCACGGGGTGGTGCGAATGGCGCGTCCTACGCAGGTGCTTGAAGTTCTGAAACGTGTCGCGCACCAGGCCCTTGTACAGGGAGCCCAAGTTCTGGGAGCTGAACCCGAAGGGATTGGTCCCCAAAAAGTGGTGGAAGTACCAGTTGATGAACGACCAGTCGAAGCCGTTGTTGTCCGACACGAAGAGCACCCTGCCGCGGGAGATGCTGTCGAGCCATGCGGCGAACTCCTCCATCACGGCCGCTGGCTGTGGAAACGCCAGCGTCTCCTCCCGCGAGAAGCCGGAGACCTTCAGGGCCTCGGGCTTCCACCACTCCGAAATCGGGCACATTCGCCCGTAGAAAGTGTCCTTCAAGCCCGGTCGAACCACCACCGCGCCAAAGCAAATCATCGAGTAGTCGCCAGGGATCGGCCCGTCGGCTTCTACATCCACACACACGTAAGTCATGACTGGATTACACTCCAGCGAACCCCTCCATGCCAGGACACGATTCCGGACACGCTGACCCTCGCCCGCCCCTTGGACTCAGCTGGGAGAGCGTAGTCCTCGCGTGGGTCCAAGACCTGGGCGGGTGGACCAACTTGAGCGACGAGTTGTTGCGCCGCGGGCGCGACGAGGACAATATCCCCACGGATATTGGAGCGGTCGAAAAGGGGCTACGCCGCCTGGCCAAAAGGGAGCATCGCCCTGGCGGCCAATACGGGCGCTGGTTGACACGCTACTTTGGCATCCCCGCCGCCCTCGAGCACTGGGCTCGCTGGATGGGGCAATACCACAGCCGGTTCGCGGATCTGCCCACCAGCGTGCGCTGGCAACAGCTCAGCTCTTGGGACAAGCCGCCGGTCTCCGAGACGCGCATCGCGGCGTGGATTCACATCGGGTTTGCGTCGGTGATGCTGCGCATGGGTGAGCTGACTTCGGCGCTGGCCCGCTTGGAAATGGCTGAAGGCACCGCAGCGCTGGCGGGTGAAGCGTGCTTGCTCGAGCTGATGTTGGTGAGGGCGAAGCTTCAAACGGATATGGGAGACCGCCGCGGTGCTGCGTCCACGCTGGACGAAGCGGGCGCGCTGCTCGGTGATGCTTGGCTGAGCGAAGATGACCGCCTGTCGTATCACGCGCGCTGGATCTCCCAGCGGGCCTATCACCTCACCTCCCCCCATCCCCAACCTGCGGAGGCGATTGCGGAGGCGCGACGCCTCTTTGAGTCGATCCCAGACGAACCGTTCATGCCATTCGTTGCCTTCCGGAAATGCAACGGCCTGGCGTACTGCGCGTGGCGTCTGGGCTGGCATACCAAGGCGCTCGGTCTCGCGCGGCTCGCAGAGCAACACGCGGGTGACGGCGGGCTCGTGCGCTTTCGTGTGATGGCGCTCAAGCTACAAGCGAGGATCGAGGCGGAGTCTGCGGCAAGCACCGCCCATGCTCAAAAACTGCTGGAGCGCGCCGAGCGTCTGGCAGAGCTCTTGGAGGACGCAGACCTGGTCGCTCGACTACGCAGCTAGCCCTAGCCACCTGCGGCGACATGCGGCGACACGGCGGCGACATGAGCAGCAAGGCGGCGACATGAGCAGCAAGGCGGCGACATGAGCAGCAAGGCGGCACTGCGGGCTTTTCGCAAATGCTGCTGCCGCAGCAAGATGAGATACCCAAAGGTCCCCCAGGCGGTGTAGGGTTTCAGCCAAGATCGAGCGCGATTTGGTCGCTGCTCGGACGAGGGCTAGCTAGGAGTTGAGCATGGACGAGAAGCCGCGATTGGGACGCGACGTATTCATCGCCTTGGCCGCCATCGGGTGGGCCGACGGGCAACTCGATGGTGAGGAGGCGGACGCCATCGTGCGTACCGCCATCGAAGAGGGCCTGGATCTAGACGAAATTGCGGAGATCGAAGAGGCCACGAAGAACCCGGTGGACATCGGGGTGATCGATCGCGGAAATCTCAACAAGGAAGATCGCCTGTTCGTCTATGCCGTGGCGTCCTGGATGACGCGACTCGATGGTGTGGTCGCGGACGCGGAGACCGAAGCTCTCGCGAAGCTGGGCGATGCACTCAAGATCCCCGAGCGACCTCGCTTCCACGCGGATTCAATCGCGCAAGAAGTGGCCCACCTGGAAGAAGGCGACCGCCCGAGCCGCTACGACCTGCCCGCGCTACGTCGCATCATCGGTGAACGCCTGAAGGAAGCCCAGGCGCGCCGCGCTGACGCTGGCGAAGAAGACTGATTTGAGTTCGGGGGGGAGGGGGTACGCTGGCGTGAGGCGGCGTGCCCCGTCTGCAGTCGGCGTGCTATCCGTAGCCAATGCCGCAGCTGCTACTCGCCTCCGTGTTGATTCCGGCAGCGGTATTCATTCCAGCGCCGGGACCCTTACCAAGCGGGCTCCACACGCGGCTCCACCTCGAGACGCTGACGAGTCCGCTGGTTTCGGTGCGCGCGGGCGGCGAGGATGGCTTCTATCCCGACTCGGGTGACCGCAACCAAACGCCGTGGCTAGTCGGTGGCAGGATGCTGTTCGGCATCGACTTCAGTCCGCGCTTCGAGCTCGGCATGGGAGCCGGCTACTCCGCGACACTCCAGGGCGAACGCACCTTGAACAGCATCCTCCTCGAGGCGCGACTCAGCTGGTATCCGATCGACCTCGAGTATCGCAGTCCTACCTTCGAGCGACCGCGGAGCAAGGCGGGGGTCTACCTAGGACTCGGTCCCACCATCAACTGGGAACCACGGGTTGGAGATCTCGGTGACTCGACGCTCTTCGGAGTGGGCACGGAAGTGCACGCCGCCCCGGTGGTCAGCTGGCAGGCCGACCGCCAACTCACCACGTTGACCTTGGCGCTGGAAGGCGCGTTTGGCCTGCGGCGGTTCTCGAATGGGGAGTCTTACCTGCGAGACGGATATGTGATCCAGACAAGCCTCGCACTGGTTATTGGCGGCAGCCTCGCGCTGTAGCGGGTCCAGCTGGTCCCCACCCCAGGTCAGTTCCGCGCGGATTTATCCCCAGAGGGCTTGGCGCTCAGGGCGTGCAGGTGCCACCGCCGCCGGGTGCACCAAACTGCGAGGGGTCGACGCAGCCAAGACCAAGGAAGGTGTCGAGGATGCCGCAAGTGCCGTCGGGCTTGCAGCAGCCGTCCAGGGTGAAGCCGCCCTGGCTGAAGCCCATGCACTCGTTGCTCGGCGTTCCAGGTTGACCGCCTTCGATGCACTGCCCTCCGCCGATGAAGCTGGAGCTCACACCGCACGTGCCTTGAGGGGTGCAGCACGCGTCGATTTGCACCGGCAAGCCGCCAGGCGCAGGCGGACAGTCGCCCGCGTCGTTGCACATAATCATCGTGCTACCGCCGCTTCCGCCCTGACCGGTGCCAGCGACACCACCGTTGCCCCCACCACCCTGGCCAGTGCCTGCCGTTCCGGCACTGCCGCCTTGAGCGCCAGCCCCCGCGTTGCCAGCGCCAGCATCCCCGGCACTCCCGCCGTTGACTGCACCGCCGGAACCGCCGACCGTCGTCGAGCCCCCTTCAGCACCAGTGCCGCCGTTGGCTACGCTGCCGCCGCTCCCACCAGCGCCACCGGCTTCGCCGCCGTCAGGGCCCTGGTAGTCGATGTCCGTCGCGCCACCGCAGGCCACGACGAGGGGAAAGCACAGGCAGGTCAAGCCGATTCGGGTCATTGGGGGAGTCTCCTTAAGGGGTCAAAGACCCGAGGAGTCTATTCCTCGGCAGGCTGCGAGAGAAGCCAAGCGACCGTTCACCACACGCTTTGGCGTCAGATCACCCGTGAGCAGCGCGCCAATTTCGCGCCCGGGAGGCGCGAACAATCACAAATTTCCTTGAGGGTTGAAACTTCTCAATCACGCGCGAGAACCGCTCAGGTGGAGCGACACACGAGGCCGCAGTCGTCGCAGCCGGGGCAGCTCGAACCACAGCTGCAGTGGGTGCCGTTTGGGCAGCCGTTGCCTTCGACGCAAGGCGTGCCACAGCCCGCTTGCTCGCTGAAGTAGACGCACACATCACCCTCTGGGCAGCCGACCACCTGGCACACGTCACTGACGCTCCCAGGCGCACAACCGCTCACGCACGCCTCGGCGGACTCAAAGTTGTTCCCGTTGCCGCCGCAACCTCCCCACACGAACGGTTCGCAGCGCTGCGTTTCCGCGTTGAACCACCAGCGTGGGAAGTACGCGTTGCACATGCCACCTTCGGCGGGCAACTCGCAAACGCTGGTGCCGCCGCCCCCGCTGCCACCAGCACCCGCTGTTCCGCCAGTTCCGGTGCTGGGTTCCGTTGAGCGACCGCCACAGCTGCCCGCACCGCCAAGCACGGCAGCGAGCAGCAGCGGTGAGCACCAACGTCGCATGGACCTCAGAACAGGAAGTTCGCGCCGACGGAGACGTAGGGCGTACCGAGTCGCACGGTCAAGCCGACCATGTCGCTGAACTGGAAGCGCGCACCGCCCCAGAACACGAACTCGAGTTCGTTCTTCGTGTCGTCGAACTCACAGATCTGCCCGTTGGCGCCGTTGCAGTAGAACTCCCAGTCGTAGCTGCGGTGAACGAAGCCGAGGCCCGGCTCACCGAACACACTGATAATATCCGTAAGGAAAAAGTTCCACTGTAGTACGACGGGCAGCCAAACTTCGGTGACGTTGCAGTCGTTGCGGTTGTCCCACGGGACGCCCCGCCCACCGTAGTACCAGCGGCAGTCGTTGCTGCCGAGGGTCAGGTCCAGGCCCACGCCGATCGCCATGTTGTTGTTGATCTTGGAGATGGGACCGTTGTCCAAGAACGGGATGTTGAAGCGCACACCCGGCCCGAGGCCGTCGTCGCTGCCCCAGCGGTTGTCCCACTGAAAGACGAGGTGGGGTTCGAGTTCGAAAGAGTAGTCCGGATGCGCTCCCGGGCGCTTGATCACCGACTCCGCGGACGCCAGGTTCGGCAGCGCTAGCACCGCGGCAGCGACCGCCGTAGCGGCGATGGTTTTGGTCAGGTTACCGGAGCAGTTGCTTCTCGACATCATCATCAATCTCCTACCCCCGCGCTCGCCTTGGCAAGCTTCATACCGCTGAGCCTAGCCGAAGCCTGAGGGCTTTTGGCCACCAAGGATCGAGCCAAGCTGCGATGGGCGCGTGGGTGGACGAAGCTTCAAGGGGTTATCATCTGGGAGGGCAAACGTAGGAAAAGGTCGGCAAAACACGGCTTCGCGGCCGGTCGACTTATGAGGGGCTTAGCCACACCGGGCTCTATCGCCCACCACAGCCTGAACCGCTATCCGTATCCGACGGGCGGCACCTCGTCCCGCAGCGTTCCCCACTTGATTTCCTCAAGGATTCAGCCTCAGCGAACAGTGAACCACCACGGCCTACACATCTCGCGTATCCTACGCCGCGGTATTTGCTATGCGACTTCTCCACTGTCTTCCGTTCGTCGCTCTCGGCTGGTCTTGCACACCGACCCAGGTCGGGGACGCCACCCGTCCCAATGCGCCGACCGCAGCCCACGCACTCGAATCCGAGAGCAGCATCCCCTGCGACCCGCGGGCTGAGCTGAGTCCCTTGGTGGTCGACCTACCGTCGGCCACGCGCGTGGCGTTGGAGTCCGCAATGCAGCGCGGGATCGGCATCGTTGCCCACGACTGTCGCGAACTGCGAGTGCTCGAGAGCTGCAAGCTGTCGGGTGACTACGAGTTCGCAGGAGTGAACCGCAAAGAAGACGTCGTGACACTGAAGGACCAAGTGGAGCTCGGCGCGAACCTGCCGTTCGGCGCCGCGAGCCTCTCAGGCCGACTCGCTCAGGGCAGCTCGCTCCAGCTCGCGCTGATTCAAGTGGGGACGCGTCGCTCGTTGTTCGATGCCGTGGGGAGACCCGAACTCAAAGGCAGCTGCGACGGAGCGACCCACTTCGTTCAAGGCAGCACCTTGGGTGCCTTCGCGATGCAGACCTCTGCCCAAGGTGAAGCCAAGGTCGCCGCAGAAGTATTTGGTGTGGCCGGCAACGCGGCCTCCGCGAGTCAACGCGACGCGGCCGCGAAGGATGGCGACCTCGACGCGTGTCGACGTTCGAGTGTGGACGCCTCCGCACCTCCTGACGGTTGCTCGGTACCTGTCCGCCTGCACTTGGTTCCAATCCAAGAGGGCGTGCCGCTCAGAGATGCAAAGAAGGCGCCGGAGAAGAGCGCTGCGGGTGCGCTCGACGATCTGTGTCCGGTTGGATTCCGACGGGTAGGAAGCAAGTGCACTCAAGACGCCTCTGCTCCCTTTCTATGCAAGGCCGGTGCGAGCGCGGACGAATGCCGCAAGCAATGCGACGCGGGCAACGCGGGCAGTTGTTACAACTTGGCGGTGCAGCTCGAGCGGGAGCACTACGCGTGGGCGAAGCGCGAGAAGCGCGAAGGTGAGGCGCCTCGCAGCTGGGATCAGATCGTCGAGGACCACGACGCAAAGCGCGCTACCTACCGGCCGCTGTATGTAAAGGCCTGCGACCAAGGCATCGGGCAGGCGTGCGACCGGCTCTACTGGACGAAGGGACCGAATGAGGAGCGGGAAGCGGCGATACAACGTGCCTGCGATCTGGACTACGCCCCCTCGTGCCGCATGGCTGCCGGCAAGTACTTTTACCACAAGGAAACGCTTGACATCGACAAGGGACGCAAGCTCCTGGAGCGCGGCTGTCGTCTCGGTGGTCGAGACAGCTGCATGGGCCTCGTATCCAGCTACTTCGAGCCTCCCGATGGCAGCAAGCCAACTCCCGAAGGGATCCGCGCAGGGGAAGCCGTGCTCGAGCGCGTATGTCTGGCCAACGACTCCGGCGCGTGCTGGCAACTGGCGGATCTCAGGCAGCGCGGAACCACCCTCACCAAGGACGTCGGACTGAGCTTCGCGTACCTGGATCGCGCGTGTTCCTTGCGAGATCTCACCGCGTGCTACGAGCTCGGTGAGGCATATCAAACCGGCGATCTGGTCGGAGCGAATTTGGCGCTGGCCGCGACCTACTTCGACAAAGCGTGTCCCCTCGAGAAGCCGGAAGAGTTCGTGAGCTGTGCGCGAATCGCGCGGCTCTTCCGCGAAGGGAAGCTGGTCAAGGCGCAACCTCAGCAGGCGCTGGTGTGGCTCGGGCGCGGTTGTCGCTACTCGGATACCAGCAGCTGTATCGGACTCGCTGAGCTCTACGAGCGCGGCGAAGGCACTCCCAAAAACCTGGACCGCGCCCTCGAACTCTACGAACAAGCCTGTCAGGCGAAGGCACCCGCCGCCTGTCAGGCACAGATCAAACTTCTGAAGCCCCGCGACCCAGAGCAGGCGCTGAAGCTCGCCCGCGCCGGCTGCAAAGGAGGCAACTTCCAGTACTGCGATTTGGTCCGAGACGTTGCAGGTGCCAAGGCAATTCAGAGCTTCGAAGCGGATTGCTCCAAGGAGTCACCCGCGCCGTGCCTCGAGTTCGGCAAGCTGCTCGAGAAGTCGGACCCGGCTCGCGCGTACACGGTGATGAAGGAGCTCTGTCCAGATGGCAGCGGATTCGCCCAAGCGTGCGACGTGGTCAAGCGGCTCGCCCGCTTTGCCAAGTAGCGCTCGGGAAGCTGCTAGCAGGGTGTTGAAAAACACCCTGCCAAACAACAACAACCGTGCCCGCGCACAACTCGACCAGATCACGCTCTCGCAAAACCCTCACTTTTATGGGGTTTTGGGAGAGCGTGGTTCGAAGATCCGCGCGGATAAGCACGCAGGATGCTGAAAAGCGGAGCTTTTCAGCATCCTGCTAGGAGAACTGCACGGAGCGCCGCGAAAGCGAACCAAACTCCCACCCACTCACAGGGTAGCTGACCTTGGGTCCCTGGCCGGCTGCTCCAGCGACGACCACCAGCGGCGCCCAGTGCTCCTCAGTCGGGTGGTTCGTAGCCAGCGCGGGCGCGCGCTGCTTGTAGTCCATCAGCTCATCCGCATGGAAACGCGTCAGGTTCTGTTCGAGCCAGCTGTCGAACTCCGCTGCCCACTGAGGCACCTCTGCGTTCGGCCGCCAGTCAACCTTGCGTAGGTTGTGGGTGACATTGCCGCTGCCCATGATGAGCACACCTGCGTCGCGCAACGGCGCCAAGGCTTGCCCGAGTTCGAACCAGCGCTTGCCGCTCCAACTCATTGGCAGCGAGAGCTGCAAGATCGGGACGTCGGCTTTCGGCCACAGATGCACCAGCGGTGTCCAGGTGCCATGGTCCAAGCCGCGCTCCGTCTCTTTCACGGACACACCCGGCAGCTTGGCGAGACACGCGGAGACTTCCTTCGAGATGACCTCACCGCCGGGCGCCGGGTATTTGACTCGATACAATTCCTCAGGGAAACCTGAAAAATCGTAGATCAGGGGCTGCGGCGTGAGCGGCCCGAGCGAAAGCGTGTCCCCAGCAGTCGTCCAGTGCGCCGAGATACTGAGCACCGCCCGGGGCGTCTTGAACTCGCGAGCCAACACCGTCCCCCACTCGACCAACGGCGCACCCTTCTCGGCGTCCACGGCGAGCAGCGGCGCCCCATGGCCCACGAAGATCGACGGCATACGGGCCCCAGAATGGACGGTCGAGCTCTGGTTCGAGGTGGACATGGCTTGAGGCTCCTTCCGGGTTCCGATGCTCGCGTCCCTTCCACAGCCGAAAATCGAAGCGGAAAGCGCGCTAGCGCCAACGCTGGCGAGCCAGTCTCGGCGGCTGAACAAGGGGAAGCTTGGCATTCGGGAATGAAGAACTTAAGACGCCGTGCGCCCCGAGAAAAGCACGCCCAGCGCAACGCTTCGTTGTCGCGGCGAGGCTGGTTCGAGAAGCCGGGCGACGACTCCCCCACCCCATGTCAAAAGCCAACCTCCCAGAACCCAGCGCGCCCCTCGCTCCCCCACAGCGTTTTCAGATCGGAGTAGACGAAAACGGTCTCGGCGCCCGCCTGGGCCCGCTGCTCGTCAGCGGCGTGATGGCTGAGGTTACCGAAGCCGGTCTGCCGCGCCTCACACGGCGCCCCCGAGGTCAACTCGCCCGCGACCTCGATGATAGCAAGCGCCTGCTCAAGCATGGCAGCATCGCCTTGGGTGAAGCCTGGGCGCGCGCCGTCGTGGAGCGACTCGCCCCCTCCCCCCCAACCCGTCCTCAGGATCTGGTGGCCGCCCTTGCGCTGGAGTCATTCCCCGAGCTTCAAGCGCCGTGTCCCAAGGGACTCGAAGGGCACTGCTGGGCATCCGCCCATGAGGCGTTCACGGCACCCGATGAGCTGGTCGACCGCACGCGCAAGCACCTCGACAAGCTCGAGCTAGACGGCATCCGCATCGTCGGGGCGAAGAGCAGCGTGATCTGCACCCAACGTTTGAACGTCGCCAAGGCCGCCGGGGTGAACCGTTTCGTCAGGAACCTCCACGCCATGGAGGAGCTCGTGCTGGCGTTTCGCGAATCCGCAGGGCAAGACATTCATGCGGTTTGCGGCAAGGTGGGCGGCATCGGCGACTACTCGCGCTTCTTCGGTCCGCTCTCAGGACAGCTGCACGCGGTGCTCGCGCAGAAGCGAGCCCACGCTGGTTATCATTTCCCTGGGGTAGGACAGCTGCACTTCATGATGGACGTCGACGCCAAGCATCGCTTGGTGATGCTGGCATCGATGCTCGGCAAGTACCTGCGAGAGCTCTTGATGGGCCGCATCAGCGAGTTCTACGTCGAACGCCTCGGCGACGAAGTGAGCGCGACGAGCGGCTACAACGACCCTGTTACCGGCGGTTTCGTTGTCGCCACCGAAGCGTTACGCAAGGAGCTTCGCGTTCCAGATAGCTGCTTTGAGCGCACTGGCGCCGATGGCAAACAGGCGCAAGGGGCCAAAGCGAAGACGAAGCGTCGCGAGGCTCGAGACTAGAACCGCTAGCAAGAACCATGAGCGCGCCGGCTACAGAGGAAGTGAGCATCGAGCCAGAGCTCGACGACCGCGCACGCAAGCGCATCCTCGCCGGCAATCTGTGGTGGCAGGTGCTGCGCTTCGGCGCGCCGCTCGGCCTCGGCATGGGGCTCCAAACCACGTTCAACCTCGTCGACGCGTACGTGATCTCGCGCTTGGAAGACGAGGTCGCTGGTCCCGCGCTCGGTGCCCTGGGGATCTGCGACTTGCTCACAGCGCTGGGCTCGATCATCAGCTACGGCCTGAGCATCGCGACCGTCGCGTTGATGAGCCGTCGTCAGGGCGAAGGCGACGAGCAGGGGAGCCGCCACGTCGCATGGCAGTCCGTGCTGGTGATGGGCGCGCTCGCCTTGTTGTTCTTGGTGATCGGGGTGTTCGGCGCTGAGACGCTGATGGTGGATGTGGTCGGCGCCAAAGGCGAAGTCGCACGCCTTGGCACGAACTACGTGCGGGTGGGGATCGGCGGGAGCTTCACCATGTTCTTCCTGCTGCACCTCACGGCGCTGCCACGCGCGCTCGGTAGCTCGAAGATGCCCATCGCGTTCTTGCTTGGCGCGAACGTGCTCAACTTCTTCTTGAGCATCTTGATGGTGTACGGCCCAGGCAAAGCGCCGGACGTCTTCAGCTGGGGACCGCCGGTCGCGGAGGCCCTTGGCATTCCTCGCATGGAGTTGATGGGTGCGATCTGGTCAACGGTGATCTGTCGCGCGGTAACGCTGTTGCCCCTCATCTATCTGCTGATCCGCCGCTTCGGGTTGTTCAAGCGGGAGTGGCGGAGCCGCCCCGACTTTCGCCTGATGGGGCGCATCTTGGATCTCGGCTGGCCAAGCAGCGCGCAGCTCGTGGTGCGCATCTTGGCGATGCTCGCGACCCAGTCGCTGGTGAACCGCGCCTTCACCACCGCCGAAGACCCCACGGCGACCACGGCCCTTGGCATCGTTTTCCGCCTAGAAACGATGGCGCTGTTCATGAGCCTTGGTTGGGGCTCCGCAAGCCAGACCTTCATGGGCACGAACCTGGGCGCCGGCCAGAGCCTACGGGCAAAGCACAGCGGCTACGTGACCGCTCTATACAACGCCCTCACCATGGCGGCGCTGGCGCTCATCTACTGGCAAGCGGGCGAGAGCGTCGTGCGGTTCTTCGATGACTCTCCGGTGGTCGTGAGCCAGGCGATGGCCTACCTGCGCTGGGTGGCACCGAGCTACGTGCTCTTCGGGGTCGGCGTGGTCTTGGGGTCAGCCATCCAGGGCGCCGGGGCGACGCGCTTCACCTTGCTCATCGACGGCAGCGTGGTCGGGCTGATCCAGCTCCCACTGAGCATCCTCGCGGTGTACGTTCACGGCAAGACGCAGATTTCCCTGTGGCAAGTCCTGGTGCTCACCAACGTGCTGTTCGCGTTGGTGTACGTGTTTGCCTATCGCGGCGGGCGGTATCTCCACAAGCAAGTCTGAGAACGCTCTGACCTACTGCCAACTGCAGCCAGGTTGGCCATCACAGGCGTTCTGCGTGGTGATCTGATCGCACGCCATCGCCGTGCCACCGCACAGGCTCGCGTCGAAGGTACAGCCGGCTCCGGCACACAACGGCTGGGCGACATAGGTGTCGCAAGCGTTGGGGGTGCCGCTACAAGAGCCACTCCAACTGCATCCCGCTTGCGCACAAGCGCTAGCAGAGTTGTGCGAACTGCAGCTATCCGGAGTGCCCGAGCACGCTGGATTCTTGGCGCTGCAACCGTCCGCGAGGGTGCACTGGGTTACGCCGAGGGAAGCACACGGCGTCGCACTCCCGAGGCAAGCCGGCGGCCCCCCGGTACCTGCCGCGCCCCCAGTTGCGCTTCCGGCAGTGCCGCTGGTGCCTCCGCTGGGCGCTCCGCCCGCGCCTCCAGCGCCGCCAGTTCCACCCGGCGCGCCCGCAGATCCAGCGGCTCCCGAGGCACCGTCGCCGCCAGCGCCGCCAGTTGGAGCGCCGGCGGTCCCTCCACTAGCGGCTCCGCTTGCGCCTGCGCTTCCGCCCCCAGAGCTTCCCCCTGAACCGCTAGTGCCTGCCGTGCCACCCGAACCTCCTGTGCCCCCGCCTTCACCGTCAGACCCACATCCGCCTACCAAGAGCCCGCTTGCGAGTGCCAACACCGCAAGCGCCTCCAGCTTCGTGAAAGCCATCGCGCTCTTCGTGGCACTTCCGCAGACAGATTATCGCCTGCCAGCCAAATAGCCCCAACCCGCCGCAAATCAGACCGATTTCCCCAGGGCAACCTCCCCCCCTCAAGAAAGCACTTGCCAAAGGCCGGGACATCCGACTCTCCCAGGCACATTCCCCAAGGAAATTAACAAGCACAGATCGCGCTAGAAGCGAAACGGCCCCTTGGCGCTGTCATGGAGACACGCCCCAGTGTCGTCCAAGCAAATGTCGACGGTCTCTGGATCCGCGTCGTCACAGGTGACGCGTTCGCCATTCGCGCAAGCGCCGTCGATACACCGTTCGACTCCGTTGCAAGCGCTGGGGTCGGCACAGTCCGCGTCGGCGGAACAGCCCCTGGAACACCCAGGACCGCAAGCTCCCGCATCGTCTCCAGCGTCGCAAAACTCACCCTTGCGTCGATCGACCACGCCATCTCCGCAGCGCGACTCGATGCACACGTGTTCGTGGCAGATCGAGTAGTCGGAGAACACACCTTCCTGCCCCTTGCACGGCGTGCCCTCGGCGCGATTGGCGCAAACATCCGCCTCGCGCTCGAGCCTGGTGGAGGCCGGTTTCCCCGGCACATAGCTTGGACCGGCGTTGGGTGGAAATGGCCGAGCGGCTTCGACAATCAGCGGATCGCAGCTCAACGCCAAGAGCCCGGTAAGCACGACTTTGTGCGCGTTGCCCCTCATCGCGGGCTCTTAATGGCACAGCCGTCGCGGTGAGCAACTCACACTTTGGTGTATCTGTCTCGCAACACCACGCCAGCGTCGGAGCCAGAATCACCACACGGAAATAGCCACGCCAGGGAGAGCCATGGCGGAAGAGCTTGAATTGTTACGTGTTCGGGCTTCTCAGCCCGTGGGCACTGTTCTTGCCTAGGCTCGAGCCATGATGAACTCACACATGGCTTGGATCGGGGTTGCGCTCTTGGTGGCTGCGACTGGGTGTTCTTCCGATGACGATGGCGGTGGCGGAGGGACCGCTGGCGCTGGCGCGGGCGGCAGTGGCGGGGGCTCAGGCGGGACGGGCAGCGGCGGCATTGGCGACAGCGGCGGCGTTGGCGGCAGCGCCGGCACAGCGGCGTGTGAAGACGCCCAGAATCCGATGTTCGGTAGCTGCATCGAGACGTTCCTCATGGGGTGTTGGGCACCCGACTTGAGCGGCACCTGCAGCTCCGACAACGGCACGACGTCGTGGAGCGACGGCTCGAGGTATGATCCACAGGGAACCACGCCTGGTATGTACGGCCCAACCGACACGGAGCCGTGCATCGGCATCCAGGTCGACGGCGGCAACATCACCGCCACCAAGGGCAGCGACACACTCACGTACGTCGCAGAGCAGGCGACCGAAAGCGCGACCATCACCTGCCCAGATGGCTCGACCTTCACGGCCACGTTCGAGCAGGTCACTGCGTTCAACACCTGCGTCGGGCTCAACTGCCCCGAGTAGGCTCGTGCTTTTGTTTGGGGGGGAGGCGGCACCGCCACGGGCGTCGCCTCATGGTCTCCGCTATAACTCTCCGGCAATGAAGCAAGACGACTCCGCCGCCCGTAAGAGCTCCGTCTTCGCGGCGCGCTGGCGCTGGCAGTGCACCATCCCGAACAGCGAGCTCGTGACTCACGACCACGCCGTGCTCGGCTTGAAGCTAAGCGGCCGCGCCAAGGTCGAGCAGCAAAGCGAGTGGAACCTAGAACCGGGAGAAGTGCTGCTCGTCCCGGCGGGGCAACCCCATCGCACCCTCGAAGCGATCGACTCCGAGCTCTACGGCGTCGGCTTCTGCGTGAGCTGCTTCGTAGACGAAAACAACGCAAGCTTGCTCGAGCCATTTCAGCGGGTGCGGAGCGGAGGCTCCCCCATCGTACGGCTCCCAGCGGAACGCCAGGCGCACTACGAGCTCCTGTGTCGCGAGCTGGAGCGTGTTTCCTCGAGGATTGATGCGGGAGCGACGGCCGCGCAGCGTAGTTTATTGACGCTGATCTTGGACGAGGTCGCTCAAGCAGCGTCCGCCGCCGAGCCCCTTCCTGAGTCACTCACCGCCCAGTGCCTGCGCTTGATCGAGCAGCGCTGCCTGGGCCCCTTCACGCTACTCGAACTGGCCGAGCAGGTGCGCCGCACTCCGACGCACATCACTACCCTACTGCGCAAGCAAACCGGGCGCAGCGCCCATCAGTGGATCGTGCTCGGCCGCATGGCAGAGGCCCGGCGCCGACTGCTCCACTCCGACGAGATGGTCGAGGTGATCGCCGAACGTGTCGGCTACAGCGACCCGACTAGCTTCATCCGCATGTTCCGTAGGCATCACAGCGGCCAGACCCCCAACGCCTGGCGCGCAAGTCGCAACACACTGGGCTAGAGCAGCATCAGCTCGTGATTCAACGCGTAGGCCGCCGTTGCGCCGGCCGCCGCTGCCAGCAGCGCGCCTTGACGCATCGTCGTCAGGTCACCCGCCGCGTAGATCCCCGGCCGCAACGTCTGCTGCTGCGCGTCCACTCGAACGAAGCCCGATTCGTCGAGCGGCAAATCAGCCTGCTTGACCAATTCTGTTTGGCGTTGAGGCGGGTGCGAGAAAAGCGCGTCGCACGCGGAGCGCTGGCCGTCGGAGAACTCCACGGCGACAAGTCGTGGTTCGTCGTCGGCGGAGACCAGGCGACTCAGCGTTCTTTTTTCCACCCGGATCCCCTGACTCTCCAGGGTTTGCGCGACGTCCGGCCTGACTTCGAACGCACCACCCGTGAACACCGTCACGTCGGATGACCAACCCAAGAGCATGGCAGTCCAAGGGAGCGCATCTGCGCTTGGCGCCAGGTATCCGAGGCTCCGGTCCCGCACCTCCCAACCGTGACAGTAGGGGCACTGAAATATCCCGTCTCCCCAAAGCTCGGCGTAGCCAGGCAAGTCGAGGAGGTCGTCACGCATGCCAACGCAGAAAATGATTCTCCGCGCGGTAACGCTCTCGGAGCCAACCTTCACGTGGAACGCGTCCGCTTCACCTTGGAGTGAGTCCACACGCGCATCTCGAACTTCGACCGACGTGTACGGCGCTAGCTGCTCCCGCCCGATGCGACGCAGCTCGGCCGGTGGCGTGCCATCGCGAGTGACGAAGCCTTGGACGGCGTGGGCTCGTGCATTGCGCGGTGTCCCGGCTTCACACAGCAACACCCGCCGCCGCGCGCGCCCCAGGATCAGCGCTGCTGAGAGCCCCGCCGGCCCCCCACCGACAATCACCACGTCGAAATCCGATCTGCTCATTAGCGCAGCCTGGAGCGCGCGCTGCGTCGGGCAAAGGTGCACGGTTTCGCCGCAATCGGCCGGAGTTTGGATGCGGCTCAGAGCGCCACGCGACGCTACCCTCACCCCCGAAAATCCGGCAGGCTGCGACAGCGATGAAGGGCGCCTTGAAATCTGCGGGGGACGCGAGCCTTTTGGAGGACTTTCCTGCCGCGCACAGCATGGACACCCAGTGGTACGCCGTGGACGAGCAGGGGCACGTCGGGGTGTTCGATACCGGTGAAGACGGAGCGCTGCCGAACGACGCGGCGTTTGGCTTCGCGCCGGTGGATCCGAACTTCAACGAAGACGAACTCAGCGTGCTGCGCATCGCCCACGCCTTGAAGGCCGGGGACGATCCGATGGGAGACTGGCGCCCGGCGCCCAGCGCGGGACGCACGCTGGTGCTGCTCGACGTCGAGGACGAAGACGAAGCGCAGGAAGCCCTGGAAGGCCTCCGCTTCATCGCGATCAAGGACGACGCACCGTTTCTGTTCTTGAGCGAAGGGGAACTGAGCGTCGATGAAGTCGAGCGGCTACGAAGTACCGAAGGCGTCCGCTGGACCCTCGACCTGCGAGATACTTACGAGCTGTTTAGCGGCAACGAGGGAGACGACGGGCTGTATCACTTCACCCGCGACCACGGGGAAGATCCGGGCCTCTACACGCTGCAGCGCGCTCCAGCGGCCCCACTCGAGCTCGCGCCCAAGCTGAAGCAGCTCACTGCGGCGCTGTCGCGACTCAGGCTGCCCGTAGACTTCTCCAAGAGCGAACAAGTGCACCTCGCGGATCACCTCAGCGACGACGAAGCGCAGACCTGGGGTGACCTCCCGCTGCGCTACTCTGCCGATTACCTCGCGGAACAGGAGCGAAGGGACGCGGAGATCCTCGAACGCCACGCACGCCGCAAGGATCCAGAGCTAGAGAAGGCCAAGACACGCCTCGCGTTGCTCGGGCTGCTCTTCATCGGCGTGCTGATTTACCTATGGCTGCGCTAGCTGAAGAGCGGCTGTCCATCGAGCGGCTGTCCATCGAGCGGCTGTCCATCGAACTCAGTCAGCAGTGCTCCAAGGGCTGCTGGTTCTGCTACAGCGAGAGCGGCCCAGGAGGGCAAACTCGGCTGCACGCGGCAGACATCGTGGCGTTGGTGCGCGATGCCGCAGCGCACGGGCTGAAGGCGGTGTCCTTTGGCGGAGGGGAGCCGCTGGAGTCGCCAGCCTTGTGGCAAGTGCTGGGTGAGCTCGAGGGTACGCTGTTTCGCTCCCTGACCACCAACGGCCTACCACTGCTCGACGAGGCGATGTTTTCCCAACTCGTGCGTGCACGTCCGAACAAGGTGCATGTCTCGATCCACTTTCCGCATCACCACGCGGAAGTGGAGCGCGTGATCTCCCAGGTGCGGCAGCTCGCAGCGGCTGGGATCCCGAGCGGCATCAACTTCTTGGTGCGCCGCTCCCAGCTGGCCATCGCGGAGGAAGTTGCTGCCGAGGTGCGACGCGCAGGGATCGACAATCGGCGCATCGTGTACCTACCCATGCGTGGCCAAGACACGCCCTCCCCCAAGCAGGTGGCTCGCATCGCAGGCGGGCCGTTTCAGTCGATGACTTGCCTCGGCGCCTGCGGGAAGAGCCCGCGCTTCTGCTCGATGCGCTGGGACGGCAGCGTCGCCTGGTGCTCCTATACGGAAACACGACGTCAGCTCGAAGAATTCAGCTTCGCGGGACTGACGAGCGCGCTGGACGGGCTGGGATTGGCGTTTTGCGGAGACGACGCGCGGCGGTTGCCGGTGGTTGCCGGCTAGTTTTCTGCGCGCGGCGCCTACTCAAAGCCCGACGTCTGATACTCCATCGGCTCGGCGACTTCGCTCGGCAGCGCCGCGGGCGCCAGGGCCGCGCGGCTCTGCATGTTCTGGCGTAGCTCAGCTTCCAAGAAGCTCGTCACCAGGTAGCGCTGAATCGACAGCATCGACTCAGGCTCGATGAAGTCGCTCCCGCAGCCGTCTCCCAGGATGTTCCCCACGTCTTCGCCCAAAGCCTGGGCTAGCTCTTGCAGCTCGGGACGGCACAAATCCGTGTAGGAAAAGTGCCCAGCCTCCTTCACGGCGGCGAAGGCCTTATCCGTAGGGATCCCCTCGTAGGCGCTGACTTGCTCGTTCTCGAAATCGAGGGTGCCGTCGCGCTTCGCACCGAAAATCAGCGTGGGCACCCGGCTCTTTTCGACGCCGTAGCCAAACAGCGGCAAGATGGAACTCGCTGGCGTCATCGGAACAGCCGCACGGAAACGTGCGTCGGGTTCGATCCCATTGTGCTCTTCAGTCAGCGCCAGGCTCATGGAGGCACCGAAGGAGTGGCCCATCATCGCCCAGTTATCGGTCTGAGCCGCGCCTTTCAGCGGGCCCTCCGTCGCCACCAACTGCTCAGCGACAAATGGCAGGTCAGCCGCGCGCTCGGGGAACGCTTCGAGCACCTCGGCGACGCCTAACCCACCGTTGATGGCTTCCCAAGTGGTGTCCCCGGTGTGATCCGGCGAGACCACCACGAAGCCGTGGCTCGCCAGGTGAGCACACAGCGTGAAGTTCTGAAAGCGCAGGCCACCATTACCGTGTGAAAACACCACGACCGGATAGGGCGCGAAGGTGGTCAAGAGCTCGGCGTCCCGCGCGGCGTCTTGCTCAATCGCCGTGGTGCTAACGCCTTGCAGCGTTGCCGCGATCTCTGGCGGCGCCTCTTTGAGCAGGTCGTACTCGTCACGGGGCAAGTCAGCCGCCTCATCGGTCGCCGGATACCAGAGTTCGACCTTCAGTGACCGCGGCTTGCCCTGCTCATCGGGCCGAGCCGCATCTTCCAACGTCCAAGTAATCACGCCGACCTGGAACGCACCAGGCCCCAGCGGATCCGTCGGTTCGGGAAACACCGGCTGCTGCTCCCCAGCGTCGTCCTCACTCCCACACCCAACGCTCAGCACGCAGAGCATCGCTAGCCCAACGATTCGCCAACTGCCGCCCATCGTTCTCGATTAGCAGCGGCCCAGCGACTCGAGCAAGCGCAAGCGCGTGTGGAGTCCCCAGGTTTGGGGGTGAGTGTGCGCTCCAAGCCTAACAGAGCACGGTCTAGACGATCGGCAGCCCGACCCCCGCCACGCTGACCCAGTGGAGGAGGCGATCCGCTTGCGTCGCACCGGGTTCATCCTCTCGCCGACTCACGCCTACCCTCACATCACCCGCTAGCTGTGCCTTGAAGTAGGACACGAGCGGTGATCCGCTCCAGTCAATGCCTTGGGCCGCGAGCGGGAAGTTTGCTGCGTTCGGGTTCGGCGTATGCAGAAAGGTCGCATCTTGGCCGGCATCACTGCCGTCGAGGAGGATCCAAATCTGGAAGGGTGTAGTGAAGGCCGCTTCGGAGGCAGCAATGCGTGCAAAAACGCGACACAGGGCGCGCAGGTGCGGCTCGCGCCAACGCCACCCTCGGTTTCCCCAGCCGCACCAATCCGCATGGTAATGCCAGAGGTCCCACCATTGCCCCGGGCCCGGCGCAATCACGAGCCCATTGGCACGTCGTCGGACGCGCTCGAAGTAAGCTCGCTTTCCCCTCAGCTTGCGCCGTGGAGCGCGGGCGGCGTCGAACGATAACCCGTGCATTCGTTCCTCAGGTTAGCGGAACTCCCCGCGGCAGCAGGTCGAGCCGCCCAGTACCGGATAGAAATAGCGGCCTAGGGCGCGCTTGGCCCTCCCGGTTGTGGTATGCCCCTGCCGATGTCCGACGACGACCGCTACGACAACCGACCGATCCTGGTCTTCCTCGAGAACTTCGCTTTGGCCGCCATTGGAGAGCTGCCCAAGGCGAAGCAGCGCACCTTGCGCGCTCTGGTCCAGGAAATGTGGGGCGGCGACGACGACTGGATGGAGACCCTGCGTGGGGAGCTCGGCTGGAAGCCCGACATCCAGGAGACCATCCGTCTCAACTGGGTTGCCTATCAAAAGGCGGCCGAGGACCAGGGGGCTCAAGCTACGCCCGAAGACTTCGCCGAACGCTTCGCGGACACCGTCCTCGAACGCGCAGACTAGCGGCCCCCTCGCACTCCATCAGGGGACGAGATATCCTCATCGAACCAACGCGCGCTGCCGCGCGGTTGTTGGTGGGGGTGAGTGCACGACGAGGAGAACAAGCGGTACGTCCGGCGCGAAGCGCGGCTCGCAGCGGAGCGCATCATGGACAACGCGTGGTCATGGGCCTCGCTCAAGAGGTCGCTACTGCTCGTCGTGCTGGTGCTGCCCCCGCTTTTTGCGGGGCTCTACCTGCTCGAAGTCAGTGGCGTATTCCCCGACAGCCCGCCGCTCAAACTGGACCCGGTACTGCTCGCGGTACTGCTCAGCGTCGGCAGCCTCGTGTTGAGCGTCGGCTTCTTCTATTGGTCCTTCACGAGCCCGCGACGCAAAGCAGCCGTCGCCTACCGCCAGGCACTCCAACAGACATCGCCGGCAGCGGTACTCGCGCTCCTCGACCAGGAGAACTGGAAGCTATTCAGCGACGGCGATGCGCTCCGCGCCCAGGCGACCGCGAACGCCTATGCGATATTCGGCGACCCTGAGCGCGCTCGGGAGGCCGTGTCTAGCGTGGACTGGGCGTCTCGGGCCCCGCTCATCCAGTCCCTGGGGCTGAACGCGCGCTGCCTCGTGACATTGCTGGGGGAGCACAACGCCTCAACGGCGCTAAGCTTGGCCCGACGCGCCCGTTCCCTCGCGGAAATAAGTGGTTACGCTCCGGGAGCAAAGGAGGCCGCGACGGCTCACGCAACGTTCGTCGCCGTGTGCGAAGCCTGCAACGACTCCCTGTCAGCAGACAGCCTCGCCCAACTGGAGGCGAGCGCGCAGAACCAGCGCCAACCGCTACTCCAAGTCTTGGCCTACTATGCCCTCGCGATTCAGCTGGCTCGTGACGGCGAGTCCGCCGCCGCGCTGCGCGCCCAGGCCAAGCTCCTCGAGCTCGCGCCCCACGCAGCTGGCGTGAAGCTCTGGGACTAGGTAACTCGACCGAGTTTCATCATCAGGCGCAGCGGTGACCCGAGGGCAGGGCCTCGCGGAGGTCAACCTCACGGAAACACGGGACGACCTTCCAGGCAAGCTATCACTCGGAGCGATTAGGCAGGTAGTCTCGCCTGATGCGTCGCGCTCACTTGCTGTGTGTATTGGCCCTCCCCTGGTGCGCCGCCTGCGCGTCGCAGCCCCCGCCAGAACCCGTGACCGTTGGGGCGGCTCAGCCTGCAGCCACCGCGACTACGGCGAGCGCCCCCCCGCGCGCCCCGGCTCCGCCAGGCATTCAGTGTGGTAAGCAGCGCTGCGACGCCGCAACGCAGATCTGCTGCGGCTTCAGTGACCAGTACACGTGTGCCGCGCGGCCGAGCCCCTCGCCTCCCGCTCCAGAGTACGCGGAATACGCGTACCTGCCCTCGACGGACAGCTGCATGGAGGTGCAGGTCCAGGACCTCTCGCTCACCGAGATCCGCCTCTGCGACGACTCGACTGACTGTGGCGCTGCCGAAGTGTGTTGTTCGATGTGGATCGCGAGCGGAAGCACCTTGCTCACCTGCATCCCAGCGGCTGCCAGCGGTGAGTTGGCCTGCGACTTCAACGAAGCCTGCGTCGGCGCGAGTTGCCGTACGGTAAATACCGAGTGCGCCGGTGACCGCTGCCGAGCCAAGGGGCGCCAAGTGGACTGCGCAGGAACGCCGTGCGGCGGCAGCACCCCGGTTTGCTGCCAGCGCAAGCTCGACGGCACGCCCACCTGCGAAGCCAGTTGCGAGCAAACGAGCGAAGAGGACCGCGCCTTCGACTTCGAGTGCTCGTCCTCACGGGGTTGCCCAGCGGGAGCAACCTGTCAGGCGGGACTCTTCGGATCCTACTGCGCCAAGGCGGTAGATAGCGCGAACGCTGTCGTGTTGTGTGAGAGCGATAGCGACTGTCCGCGGGCCTTGTGCGAGGCGTGGGGGAGCCCGAACGCGCCGACCTGTAGTCGCGAGGGGCGCAGCTCCAATATGGGCTGGTGCCACTGCGGGACGTAGCTGGCGCTGTCACTTCGCGAGCGCGCTGTCACTTCACCAGCGCGCTGTCACTTCACCAGCGCGCTGTCACTTCACCAGCGCGGCTGCGTCGCAGCCGGCGGCGCGCGCCGCGGCGTAGCTCACGTCGACCTGGCTCTTGGCCCGAGCAAAAGGGGCGGCCAGGCCGAGGGCGATGGTCACGGCGCACAGCAGGCGAAGGGCGTTCACAGGGCGCATACCCCGCTCTTCGCAAGCGGCGTTCCAGCGGAAAACACCGCAAATTCAGGGGAATGGCACCCCGAGGTGCTGGCCCTAGAGGCGCTGCTGATACCTCGAGGTGCAGGCTCAGCGTACGTCGTATTTCTTACACAACTCGCTCAGGTGTTTGCGGCTGATCCCCGCAGCCTGAGCGGCGTGGGTCAGGTTGCCTTTGTGGCGCTCGAGTAGCGCATCCAGGTAGGCACGCTCGAAGCTATCGAGCAGCTGCTCCTTCGCTTCCTTGAATGGCAGAGGAGCCGCAACCCCTGGAAACGCGTTGCCGAGGGTCGATGGCTGGGCCGAAAGCGGACCCAGATTGAACACCAACTTGTCGAAGCTCGGGGGTTGCGCGGCGAGCACCATCGCACGCTCCAAGACGTTGCGTAGCTCTCTCACGTTGCCGGGCCAACCATGAGCCATCAACCGCTGCAGGTTCTCACCGGCGATTTCGCTGTGCGCGAGCTCCTCCCCCACGAGCTTTTCGACGATGTCTGGGATGTCCTCCACGCGCTCGCGGAGTGGCGGCAGGCGCACCTTCACCACCTCCAGCCTGTACATTAAATCCTCCCGGAACCGACCACGCCGCACTTCCGCACGTAGGTCTCGGTTCGTCGCTGCGACCACGCGCACGTCGGAGTGCCGCATGTTGTCGTCGCCTACAGCGCGCACATCACCCGTCTCGAGCACCCGCAGGAGCTTGGGCTGCAGCTCGAGAGGCAACTCGCCCAGTTCGTCTAGGAAGATGGTGCCTCCGTTGGCCTGCATGAACGCACCGGCTCGGTCACTCACTGCGCCAGAAAAGGCCCCCCGCCGATGCCCGAACAACTCACTCTCGGCGAGCTCACGAGGGACCGCGGCGCAGTCGAACACGACATACGGTTTACCGCTGCGGCGGGAGGCCGCATGAATCGAGCGCGCCGCGAGCTCCTTACCCGTGCCGCTCTCGCCTTCGACGAGCACCGTCACGTCACTCGGGGCCACTCGTTCCAGGACCGAGTAGATTTCCCTCATCCGCAGGGAAGCGCCAGTCAGTTCGCCAAAGCAGCGCGCGGCGCTCGGCGCCAGCTCCCGGGTATACCAGCGGGGGTGCACGCCGAGTAAGGTGTCTCCCACTCGGATCACCGCGCCTAGAGGAAGCTCGAGCTCCTTGATCTTGTGTTGCCCAACCAACGTGCCGTTTCGGCTGCCGACGTCGCGCAGCACGATTCGCGCGTCTCGCAGCCAAATCTCCGCGTGCTTTCGCGACACGCGGCGATCGCGCAAGGCCAGGTCGGACGCTGGATCGGCGCCGATGCTGAGCTTCGAGACCAGCGGAAGCTCACGCCCTTCGTCTTCCCCGCTCAGCACGACCAACTTCGCTTGCACACTCCCGGCCGGTGCGGCGCCAGGCAGCCCAGTGCTGAAGTCCACCGTCGCGGTGCGGTCGATCGCGTCCACCATGGGGAAACAACTACCAGCCTCGACGCGCTGCCGGGAGCCCAATTGACCGAACCGTAGGGCAATGCTAGCTGGTTTGGACCGCGGTCTCCGCGAGGTGATGAAAGAAGCGGATGATGCTCGGGCTAGCAGCGGGCCAGGTCTTCGCAGAAGACTTCCAGATCATTCGGCCTCTCGGCGAAGGCGGAATGGGTTCGGTGTACCTCGCGCTGCAGCGCAGCACAGGGCGCAAGCGCGCTCTGAAGATATTGCAGCCTCACCTAGTCGCTGACCCGCGGATCCGTGAGCGCTTCAGTCTGGAAGCGCGTGCCGCCTCGAACCTCCAAACGGATCACGTCGTCGAAGTCGCCGCCGCCGGCATCGATGCCCAGCGGGGCATGCCGTGGCTCGCGATGGAGTACCTCGAAGGGGAGACGCTGCGCGCTCGCGTGAAGAACTTCGGTCGTCTGCCTCCCGCTGAAGTCGCCGAGATCTTACGCCAGCTCTCCCACGGCCTCACTACAGCGCACTCTGCCGGGCTGATCCACCGGGATCTGAAGCCGGCCAATGTCTTCATCGCGGATCCGCGCCGCGAAGGCATTCCCTTCACGGTCAAGCTGCTCGACTTCGGGATCGTGCAGCTCGGAGCAAGCGCTCAGGCGCCGTACAGCGGTCCGCTCCACGCCGGTCAGTCCGCGCCCATCGGCTCTCCAGGATGGATGGCGCCGGAACAATTCAGCGCCCACTCCGCGAGCCCGGCGTGCGACATCTGGGCGTTTGGGTTGCTCGCCTATTACTGCTTGGTAGGGCAGTCGTTCTGGGCCGCGACGGAGGTCCAAGCGCTGATCGACGAAGTCGTCTACGCGGCTCATCCTCGCGCCTCGGACCGCGCCTGGCAATTGGGCCTTACATTACCCCACGGATTCGATGAGTGGTTCGCGCACTGCATCGCTCGTGACCCAAGCCAGCGCTTCCCTAGCGTGCAGCAGGCGCTCCAGGCAGTGCTCCCGCTCCTCGCCAGCACCAGCGCGATCCCCGCGGGGGCACCGCCGGTTCCCTCGGGCGCGGCGTATGTCACGCTGACCGCGAACAGCGACCCGAGAGCGTACGGCCCAACAGCTCAGCAATCGACCCTTGCGGCGCAGGCTCCGAACTACACGCCGCCTCCGGCGCATGCACCCACGCCGCCCAACGGCTCCACTCCGTCGGCGGCACCGTCTTACGTGACGCTGCCCGCGACGGACTCCCCCAACACCTTTTCTCCCCTCGCGAATCCTCCAGGAAACACCCTCTCCCCCAAACCCGAAAAATCCAGCGGCTCTTGGTTGCTCGTGGGTGGTTTGGGAGCTGGCGCGCTACTGCTCCTCGGCGCCTTGGGCGTTGGCGGGCTCTGGTTGTGGGCTCCGTGGGAAGAACGTCAAGCCACTTCCGTCGTCAGCACCGCAAGCGCTGTGCCTCAAGCGACGGATGTCGAACCCACCGCCGCACCCAGCGAATCGTCCGCGGTCGCTCCAACCAGCACGCCACGCGCAGCGTTGCCGAAGAGCAACAAGCCAGCCACGGCAGGCACCGCCACAGCGACCTCGAGCGCAGCAGCCAGCTCGAGCGCCGCACCAGCCCCCACAGCGAGCGAGCCAGCAGGCGCCCCAACTCCAACCGCAGCAGCCGGCTTCCGTGCGTTGATGGCCACCTGCTGGCGAAACAATGAAGGCGAGAACTCGCCTCAGGCGGTCAGCGTTTCCGCGCTCGTACGGGTCAACGGCATGGGCACCGTGCAAAACGTGATCATCAGCGGGGCCGATGCCTACCTGAACTTCAAGCGCTGCGTGGTGCGCAACGGCACAACCTACCGGGGCTTCAAGCCACCCACATTCAGCGAAGCGACGATCAGCACGACGCTGCCAGCGGCCAAGCCAACAGCGCCTGCGCCCTCTACATCTGGCGGCTGACTTCATGGCTCAGCGACGGTTCAGCGCCACGAGTCACGTCACGCTGCCGTGAATTTGGGGGTGAGGCGCAGCTCCAGGTGCCGCCAGGCACCCGTGGTCGCGCCGCGTAGACTCGCCCACCGGGCAGTGCTGTACTGCAGTCAGTCCCCGTGCCCAAGATCATCCATTTCTACAGTGTCGGCGACGACTACGGCGAGTTCTCAAACTTCGCGCGCTATCCAATTAGCATCGGCAAGCAACGTTGGCCGACCACCGAGCACTACTTCCAAGCTCAGAAGTTCGTGGATACGAAAGCTCGCGAAGAGATCCGCAAGGCAAAGACTCCGGACATCGCAGCGCGCCTCGGGCGCGACAGAAAGAAGAAGCTTCGCCCCGACTGGGACAGCGCGCGTATCGGTGTGATGCGCGTCGCCTTGAAGGCCAAGTTCGAGCAGCACCCTGAACTAGCGGAGCTGTTATTGAGCACCGGTGAAGCGAAGCTCGTCGAGCACACGGAGAACGATGACTACTGGGGAGACGGCGGTGACGGCAGCGGAGCAAACTGGCTTGGCCGTCTCCTGATGGAACTCCGCACGGATCTGAATCGGCGCTAGCGGCTCGACAGCCTGCTCGGCGACGCTAGACTCCGCGGCGAGTGGGAGGTGTGGCAGATGTTGAACGCGCAGGAGATCGAGCTCGCCGTCGAGCTTCAGGGCAAGAGCTATGCGCTCTTGAAGTGGGTGGCCAGCGCGTTCGACAAGGGGTTCGTCACCCCGGAGGCTGCGCACCAGTTCGCCAGCATGCAGGACGCCGCATACGGCTGGATCGTGGAACACTATCAGAACCTCCCGCCTCACACCCGGCCAGGGCGTGAACACCTGGCGGCCTTCAGCAACCTGTTTTCGACCTATCTGGAGAGCAGCTTCGACCTCACCCCCAACCCCGGCCAGCGCTTGTATTCGCCTGACGCCCACTGCTTTTGCCCGATATGCAGCTGGCTAGTGGACGTGCCCTATCTCAAGACAAAGAAGCTCGGGCCGGCGGACAAGGCGCGTGCCGAACGCTTGAAGTTGGGTTTCCTCAAGGATCTAGCTCACGCTCACCAGCTGAATATCGAGGAAGCAAGTCTCGAGGGCTGGCTCAAGGATCCTGACCTCCGCGAAGCAATCGGGCTCTGTGCGTATGCGGTCGACCTCAGCCGGCGCATGCAAGGGATCTTGGAAGGCCCCGCGTCTCTCGCGCTCTGGCGAAGCTTTGCTTGGACACCTCAGGGTTCTCCCAAGAAAGGCTATCAGCTGAGTGCGAGGCGCGTTTTGGAGTCAGAGCATTCGTTGCTCGATCGCATGCGCGCCAGCGAGCTAGGCGTCTAGCACTTCACGCACTTTGCTCATCAAGCTGTCTGGGGTGATCGGCTTGAGCAGAAAATTCACCCCGGCGCGCTCCACCCCATGACGCAGGATGGCGTCCGTGGTGTAGCCGGACATGTAGAGCACCCGGAGGTTCGGACGGTCGGTATTGAGTTTCTCGACCAGCTCCCGCCCGCTCATGCGGGGCATTACGACATCCGTGAGGATCAGGTGGATGGGGCCAGAGTGCTGCTCGGCGATCAGCATGGCATCCGGTCCCGAGTGTGCCGCGAGCACGTGATAACCCTCGCGCTGAAGGATGGTCTGGCAGACGCTGCGCACAGCATCTTCATCCTCGACCAGTAGAATCGTCTCCGTTCCGCCTCGCGGTTTCCGCGAAGGAGCCGCCCTGTGCTCCTGGGCCTCCCCGCTCACCATTGGGAAGTAGAGTCGAAAGGTAGTGCCTTTGCCCAGCGAACTCAGTATCTCGATGTCTCCACCGCTCTGACGGACGATGCCAAAGACGATCGCCAGGCCCAACCCCGTGCCTTTGCCCGTCGCCTTCGTCGTGAAGAACGGCTCGAATACCCGCGCACGCGTCGCTTCGTCCATGCCGTCGCCCGTGTCCGATACCGAGAGCATCACGTATTCGCCAGGTGGTACGCCAAGCAGCGACGGCTCCTTTAGATCGACGTTGGCAGTCTCCAGCGTTAGGCGCCCCCCTCTCGGCATGGCGTCTCGGGCGTTCACCGCGAGGTTCATCACGACTTGTTCGATTTGAGCGGGATCGATGCTGGTCACGCCCAAGTCGGGGGCGGTAATGACGCTCAACTCGACGTCTTCACCCACCATCCGCTTCAGCATCCGCGCGGTATTCTCGACCACGCGATTCAGATCCGTCGTCACCGGGTTCAGCATCTGGCGGCGCGAGAACGCGAGGAGCTGCTTAGTCAGATCTTGAGCTCGCCTCCCTGCAGCGCGGATCTCTTCGATGTCTGCCGCCATCACTTCGCCAGGCGGTAGCTCGGATAGCAGCAGCTCGCTGTAGCTCAAGATTACGGACAAGATGTTGTTGAAGTCGTGGGCTATGCCACCAGCAAGCACGCCGATGGCGTCCATTTTCTGCGCCTCGAACACCTGCTGCTCCAAGCGCCGACGCTCAGTCAGGTCCCGAGTGATCTTCGCGAAACCTACGAGCTGCCCCGAAGCCCTTCGCTGCTCGGTGAGCACCACGTTGGCCCAGAAGCGGGAGCCGTCCTTGCGCACGCGCCAGCCTTCGTCCTCGGCTCTGCCTAACAAGCGCGCTCGTTCCACGAGCTCTAGTGGACGCCCCGCTGCGACGTCTTCAGGTGGGTAGAACCGACTCGAATCACCGCCCAGCACGTCCGCCTGGGAATAGCCAGTGAGACGCGCCGCGCCAGCATTCCACATGGATATCCGCCCGTCGACGTCCAACGCGTAGATGGCGTAGTCTTGAGCAGCGTCGATCAAGTCACCGAAGATGCGCTCGGTGACGCTCGCCTCCTCCCTCAGCTCGCGCGACTGCTTGCGCAACTCCAGCTGTGCCTCCACCTGCCGTGCGAGGGTCTCGAGCGCGCGCACCTGGAACTCGTTGAGCTCGCGGGGGACGCGATCGATCACGCACAGGGTGCCAAGCTTGGATCCCTGCGGCACCTGAATGGGCGCACCCGAGTAGAAGCGAATGCACGGATCGGAGGTGACCAGAGGGTTAGTCGCGAAACGTGGATCGTTCGAGGCATCCGGTACGGTGAAGGTCCCCTCCCCCTCGATGGCATGCGCACAGAATGCGAGGCTGCGCGGCGTTTCCTTCACCTCCAAGCCAACCGCCGACTTGAACCACTGGCGTTCGGCGTCGACCAGCGAAAGTAGAGCGATCGGCGTTTCACAGATCTCGGAGGCAAGCTGGACCAAGTCGTCGAACGTGCTCTCCGGCGGTGTGTCCAAGATCTTCAACGCGTGCAGCGCACGCAGCCGCTCCGCCTCCGTCTCCCCCACCAATTTCCCCACACACCTTGAAGAGCACATTCCACGGGACGGGACAACGTCGCCACACTACGCCCCGTTCCTTCTTTCCCACACGACGCTCCGTAACGTTAGATTTGTCGGGGGAATTTGTAGTTTTAAGCTTAGCCTCCGTTCGTGGATTCCCTACTGAACGCTGCCGCACGGGCTCTAGCCGCAGGGGACCCTTTGAGCGCACTCAAGCGGGTTTCGCTGCGTGAGGATGCTCCAGCAGTCGCGCTGCGAGGCATCGCGATGGCGCAGCTCGGCGATCACGCCAAGGCACGCGAACTCCTGCGCCTGGCGCGGCGCCGATTCGGAACACGTGCTCCGGTTGCCCAGGCCAGGTGTCAACTGGCCGTAGCTGAAGTGTGCCTCGCGGCTCGGGAGCTGCAGTCGTTTCCTCAGGGTTTCGAGACTTCGCTACGGGCTCTCGAGGCGCGCGGCGATACGCGCAACGCGCTTCACGGAAAGCTCTTGCTAGTTCGTAGGGCGACCCTACTCGGTCGCATTGATGCGGCTCACGCGCAGCTCGCCGTGCTGACCCTCGATGGTGCCCCGGACGCGCTCTGCGCAATCGCCGAGCTCTGCCGCGCCGAACTCGAACAGCGGCGGCTCCACGCCCGAGAGGCCAACATCGCCCTCGAGCAGGCCTGGCGCTTCGCGAACCTCGCTCGCATACCCGCGCTACGCCTAGCAGGATGCTGAAAAACTCCGTTTTTCAGCATCCTGCGTGCTTATCCGCGCGGATCTTTGAACCACGCTCTCGCAAAACCCCATAGAAGTGAGGGTTTTGCGAGAGCGAGATCTGGCCGAGTTGTGCGCGGGCACGGTTGTTGTTGTTTGACAGGGCGTTTTTCAACACCCTGCTAGAGGTGGAGACCGCGCGACAGCTCGCGGCGCGGCCAGCAGCTCGCCTAGTGAGAGGCGGCCAGGAGACACTCCTTCCGCTGGCGGAGGTCGAGGCGCTCTTCGCAGGACCCTCGTTGATTGTAGATGGGTGCCGCCGCGCGCTTCGTAGCGGCACCCACAACGTCAAGCTCGCCAAGCGTCCTGTGCTCTTCGCGCTGCTCGAGAGCTTAGCTCGGCACCCAGCAGGCGCGGAGCGTGAGGTGCTGATCCACGCAGCCTTTGGCGCCAAGCGCGTCAACGACACGCACCGCGCACGTTTGCGCGTGGAAATAGGCCGTCTACGCAAGCTCTTGCGCCCGGTGTGCGACCTCGAGGCGACCCAAGTCGGGTTCAGGCTCCTGCCTCGCGCGGGAGAGGACATCGCGGTGCTCCTGCCTCCCTTGCCCGGAGGCGCTGGCGCGCTTCAAGCGCTGCTCGCCGACGGCCAGCCCTGGTCAACCTCGGCGCTGGGGTTGGCGCTGGGAGAGAGTCAGCGCAACGTGCAGCGCGCCCTCGCTGACCTCGAAGCGAACGAGCAAGTGCGCTCGGTCGGGCGAGGTCGCGCTCAGCGCTGGGTATCTGCGCCGCTGAGCGGATTCACGACGACCTTGTTACTCCCACTCAACGTCGCGGACGGCTAGAACCGGGTGACTCGAGCGAGGAGGAGACGATGCAAACGCACACAGGAGCCGCAACGGCGATGCAGCAGGAAAGCCAAGAGGCAGAAATCGTAGGCGAGCTGGAAGGCACGCCGAATTTTCCACGTGTCAATGGTGTCATGTTCGATGGCGAGCTGGTGTGGGCAGCGACGGGCTCGACGCTGTTCGGCATGGATCCAAAGAGCGGGCAGACCAAGCGCACGCTAGACGCAGCTTGTGACGCGGGGACAGCCTTCGACGGAAAATACATCTACCAGCTGGCCGAAGATCGCATCGACAAGATCGAGGCGCAGACGGGCAAGCTGGTGGTGAGTCTTCCCGCCCCGGCTCCGGTACAGACTCGGGCATGGCATGGGCAGAGGGCTCGCTTTGGATCGGTGGCTACAACGAGCGCAAGATCCAACAGGTGGATCCAGAAACCGGCGAGGTGCTGCGTACCATCGAGTCGGACCGCTTCGTCACTGGGGTGTCTTGGGTAGATGGCGAACTCTGGCACGCCACGTGGGAAGACGAACAAAGCGAGATCCGCAACATCGATCCGACGTCAGGGCACGTGAAGCGATCGCTCAAAATGCCGCACGGAACCATCGTGTCGGGACTGGACGCGGATGAAGACAACTTCTATTGCGGCGGAGGGACCAGCGGCAAGGTGCGGGTGGTGGCTCGCCCGGCTCGCGAAGACGGCTAGCGTTCTCGCGGCCAGGAGGTCATGGGGACGAAATTCGCCTCCCGACGTATCCTTTCGGGGCGCCCACTCGTTGTTCCCCCGATGACTGATGCAAACCGAGAGCTAGAGAGTCTGTCGAAGGACGCGCGGCGAGCCTGGCACGGGTTCTTGACCGTGTATGAGCCGCTGCGCCCAGA
Organism: Polyangiaceae bacterium; assembly: GCA_020633205.1. Taxonomy (NCBI): domain Bacteria; kingdom Pseudomonadati; phylum Myxococcota; order Polyangiales; family Polyangiaceae; species Polyangiaceae bacterium. Next base: position 120,702 of record JACKEB010000018.1, on the reverse strand, counting down.
ACTCTATCGCTACTGTCGCTATCTCACGCGGAGCCCCTGGGACGCCGAGGACCTTGCGCAGGATGTACTGGCTCGAGCCTTTACGACCCTGAGTCGCATGCCGCACGCGCCTCCCAACCCGCGCGCTTGGCTGTTCCGAGTGGCGTCCAACTTGTGGATCGACCGCGTTCGCCGAGAACGGAGCGCCCTCACCCCCGAGACCAACAACCAGAGCGCCCCGGATCCCCAAGCCACACGCGAAGCCGCCGCGACTTTGGTGAGCCAGCTCGGGCCCCAAGAACGCGCGGCGGTGGTGCTCAAGGACGTCTTCGACCTGAGCTTGGAGGAAGTCGCAGAAGCGCTGGGCACCAGCGTGGGCGCGGTGAAAGCCGCACTCCACCGCGGACGCAACAAGCTCGCCGAGCCCGAACCGGAGGTTACCCGAAGGGCCGTGCCCGAAGTCATCACTGCCTTCTGCGACGCGTTCAATCGCCACGATATCCCGGGGCTCACCGCCCTGTTGCTCGACCACGCTGCGATCGAAGTGATGAGCGCCAGCATTGAAGGCCCGAGCGACGGCAACATCCTCCAGGGGATGCTGTTTGGCAGCAAGATCTTGGCGCGCGCCGATGAGCTGGGTGGTATCGAAGCACGCTACATGGCGGGCGTAGAGCCGGTCCCCGCGCGGCTGGAGCTTTTCCTTTGCCGCGGGGAACCGCTTCTGCTGTCCTGGTACGCGCACGCTGACGGTGAGGCCGTTCGCGCTGTCACCCGGCTCGAACTCAGCGACGGGCGCATCAGCGGAGTGAAGAACTACTTCTTCACTCCGGACATGATTGAAGACGTGTGCCGAGAACTCGACCTCCCATTCCGCAGCAATGGCTACCGCTGGTGGCTGCCGGGCTGTGCGGTGAAGGAGCTCGCGTGATGGCCTACACCCTCTACTACCACCCGCTCTCATCTTACTGCTGGAAGGCGCTCATCGCGCTGTACGAAGCGGACATCCCCCACGAAAAACGCTTCGTTGACCTGGTGGATCCAACGCAGCGCAGCGCGCTCCTGCGCCTCAACCCCCTCGGGAAGTTCCCCGTACTCACTGACAGCGCGTTGGACGAGCCCGTCACCGAGTCGAGTATCTTGATCGAATACCTGGCGAGACGTGAACCAAGTGCAGCGAGCCTCTTGCCCGAGGCGCCACTCGCCGCACTCCCGGTGCGAGCGCGAGACCGCTTCTTCGATCTCTACGTGATGGAACCCATGGGCAGGATCGTGGGCGACAAGCTACGGCCAGAGGGTGAACGAGACCCACGCGGAGTGGCCGAAGCCAAAGCGCGGCTCGAGACAGCTTACGGAATGCTCGAATCTTTCCTCAAGGAAACCAATTGGGCCGCAGGCGCGGAGTTCAGCTTGGCTGATTGCTCTGCGGCGCCGTCGCTGTACTACGCCCACAGGCTGCACCCCATTTCACCGCAGCTCGAGCGCGCCCAGTATTACCTCGGTCGCCTGGAGCGGCGCCCGTCGTTCGCCCGCGTCCTGGAGGAAGCCGCTCCCTACCTGGCGATGTGGCCCGGTCAGCAGTAGCTCACGTCGAGAGCACCCAGCCCGACCAGGGCGGCGTCCACTTCGCGATCGACTTCGGCCAGAGCAAGGCGCGAGAGCATCAGGTTGGAGGCGGGGCGCCTCGTGATCAGACAAATGAACACGTCGGGGCGCCCACGAAGCGGTCGCAAGAGGTGATACTCATCGGAGCGCGTGACGATCAGGTCCTCGGGTTCGCCGAGGCCAAGCGCCTCAGTTGCACGGCGCTCGACCTGCAGCAGCTCGCCATAGATGGCCCCTAGCTGCTCGAGACTTCTCGGATCCGCTCCGTAAACGCCCAGGGCACGACCACTGGCGGAGTCCACCAACGCCGATCCCCAAAACCCGTCGAGTGCTTCGAGCGGGGCCAACAGGCGCCGGACCTCGGTTGGTGTGGGTTCCACCGGGCCTGGTGTAGGTCCGACCTCCGTCGGGGGGGGAGGACGTCGCGAAGCTGATGCGACGACGTCGTCCGCAATCACCCCCAAATGGATGAGGGTGTGGAGCGCCCGCAGCGTGTCGAACTGGGCAAGGGGCGAGGTCAGCAGCAGTTCGCCGAATGAAGACACACCGTCCACGAGGGACAGCACCCGCCGCTCGTGCTCCTCCAGCGGAACACCACGACGCACCACACACGGAACCACATCGAGGTCCTCGAGGCGGGTGGCGTACTTCGCGCTCAAGTGGTCGCGCAGCAGCCGAATGCTCCTGCCAAGTGCTTCATCCCCCGGAAAAGCGTCGCGCACTGAACACAGCAGGTCATACGCGGCTTCGAACCGCCCCTTGGAGAGCAGCTGGAGGAGACGTCGATACTTGGCAGCGTAGTCGGGCGCGCCCGTCTGGGGGCGGTCCAGCGTAATGATCTGGCTGACCTGCTCTTCGTCGTCGAAATCGACGCGAGCAGTTGGATCGGCAACGGGTACGAGGGAAAGGGCAGTCATCGCGGTGGGCGTGGCGCTCAGGCTGGGGTGCGCCGAGTTTCGGTGAGAGCCAAGCGCCCCGCAAAGGGTTCAAGGAATCACTCAGCGGTCGGCGCGCGGCTCGCTCGAGAGAAGGGCGTCTCGAGTCACCAAGAACAGTGGCAGCTTCGGCTAAGCATTATGAGCCAAAACTTCCACACGTCGATGTAGGTACTTCGGAATTTTCAGACCGAGTTCCGCCAACGGTACAAACCCCGCGACCTACGGCGAGGTTTCTGCTCGCACTGGCTCAATCGCTTTTCCTCACGGCAAGTCGTGCCCCACTACGACGCGCGTCTGGCTGGGCGCTGATCTCAAGTTGCGACGCTGACTCAAATTTGGAATCCGCTCACTCAGAGGCGCGCACTCAGAGGCTCTCGGCTCACACTCGGAGCTGCAGCAGTGTTTCCCTGAGGATGGCCCTTGACATGGCCTAGAGGCCGTCGAACATACCCGGGCTTTCGCCGCGCGGCCGATGCCCATGCCCCCCATGCAGCGCGAGCGTCAGCACTCACTGGGGCCACACCGCCCAAGAACGAACGAGTCACCTCGCCGGTTCCAACTTGGCGACAACCCTCGACCAGAACGCCCCACGCTAGGCTGAGTTGACCGCAACGCTGGACGCGGGGGGGCACGCCGAGGATCCTACGCGCCATGGCGAGGGTGGAGCTGACGCGGCACTTGTACGAGTATTTTCCAAAGCTCTCGGAGATCGACCTCGAAGTGGATGCTCCGGATGTGGCTGGCGTCATTGCCGAACTCGAGCGGCGCATGCCCGGCTTCGCCTTCTACGTCTGCGACGAAGCAGGCCGGCTCCGCCAACATGTGAACATCTTCGTTGGGGACGACATGATCGCCGATCGGCGTTCCCTCACGGATACAGTACAGGCCACCACTCGCGTGCTGATCATGCAAGCGCTGAGCGGCGGCTGAAGGAGAAAAGACAGTCATGCCCCGCATCCTCGTAGGCACCCGCAAAGGGACCTTCGCCGTAGAAAAGACCAACGGCAATTTCCAGCCCAAGCTGCTCGGACACTCCGGCGTCGGCGTGAACTTCGTCATCCGTGATCCGAACACGGGCAACCTGTGGGCAGCTCTCGGCCACGGCCACTGGGGTGCCAAGCTGTCGACGTCGCTGGATGACGGAGCAACCTGGGAAGACGCTCCGCAGATCAAGTACCCGAAAGGCGCCCGCTACCTAGCGCCGCCAGATCCGACGGAAACCGAAGATCCCGAAGCGGCGCCTCAGCGTTTCACCGCGCGCACGGCGACCCTGCTCAAGCTGTGGGCCATTTCCTTCGGGAAAGATGGCGCGATCTACGTCGGCACCATCCCCGGCGGGCTCTTCACCTCCAAAGACGGCGGGCAGACCTTCGAGCTGAACTTGGGCCTTTGGAACCACGAGTCTCGCGGAGGCGATCTCTTCTCAGGAGAGGGCAACGGCATGACCCATTGGTTCGGCACCCCGGCCTCGGACGGGGAGTTCGCGCCCGGGATCCACTCCATCGTGACTCACCCGACGGACCCGAACCGCTTGATGGTGGCTATCTCAACGGCTGGTGTGCTGGAAACCACCGATGGCGGGCAGAGCTGGCGCAGCCGAAACAAGGGTCTGTTGATGGACTACCTCCCCGACCCGGGCGCCGAGTGGGGCCACGACCCGCACTATGTGGAGCTCTGCGAGAGCCAACCCGAGCACGTGTGGATGCAGAATCACTGCGGCGTGTTCTACAGCTCTGATGGTGCCGAAACCTGGAAAAAGGTCAGCGCACCAGACCAAGGGGTGCACTTCGGCTTTCCCGTCGCGGTCGACGAGCATGATGGGAAAACAGCTTGGCTCGTCCCCGGCAAGAGCGACCAACACCGCACGACCGTCGCTGGAAGCCTGTTCGTCGCGCGTACCAGCGACGGCGGTGAGACATGGCAAGAGCTTCGCAAGGGGCTTCCCCAGGAGCACGCCTACGACGTCGTCTATCGCCACGCCCTGAGCAGTCAAGGCGACCACGTGGCGTTCGGCAGCACGACGGGGAACCTGTACGTCAGCGAAGACCGTGGGGAAACGTGGCAGTGCGCAGCGAACAATCTTCCCCCGGTCTACTCCGTGCGCTGGGGCTAGTCGCCGCCAGCACCGGGGCGGCCGCCCTGTTCTCCGGAGCCGCGCGCTGGAAAGGCGCGACGCTGAGCATTTAGGGCATGCGGAATCTGGACCGCTAGCAGGGCACGTGCCGACATCCGTGTCGGTTTTCGAACTGTTCGATTCTCTTGGATTCCTGTTTGTTGTGAGTTCGTGCGGTGCCGCCACGCGTGGCAGAACGACCCACCAACTAAAACCGTGGGGAAATTATGGCTGGCGCCTGAGGTTGACCCCGGCGTGCCACCACAGAAAGGTTAAGAGGTCGCGCTGCAGTGGCGCGAGCCCATCGGGGGCTCGGCGAGTGGAGGTACGAGATGGTCATGTCACGGATGGAGGGCCGGATCAGTGCGCTGCCGGCGGAGCTCAGCGCAGACCGTCTGCTTCAGTCGAGCTTGGACCTCGCGACCAAACTGGCTGGTGCCGAGGTCGGTGCCTGCTTTCATCAAGTGGGGCGCCACGCGGGATTGCAGATGGTCGGGCTGAGCGGAGTCGACCACGCCCCAATCACATCCTTTCCGCGTGGCATCATGCAGCTCGTCGAGGACGCAATATCCGGTCGCGCGAGCGTTTGCGTTGCGGATATCTCGGCAACCCAAGTCGCTGACCCGGACGCGCACTCCTCCGACCTACCATTCTTGAGTTGTCTGGTCGTTCCCATCGCCTCAGGGGGAGAGGTGGTAGGAGCGTTGCTCTTTGGGCATCAGCAGAAAGACGCTTTCAATGACGAGCACTCAAACATCGCGCGCGAGTTCGCGCCACATCTGGCGGTGACGCTTCAGCACGCGGTGTTGGTCACTCAGTCTCACGAAACCATTCGCCAGCTCGGCGCATCGAACCGCGAGCTCGACGAGTTCGCATACGTGGTCAGCCACGATCTGAAGGCGCCGCTACGAGGCATCGGACGCATCGCCGAGTGGCTACAGGAGGACCTCGCCAGCGAATCGAGCCCAGCAATCCTCGAGCAGCTCGGGCTGATGCAGGAACGCGTGCAGCGCCTCGAGAGCCTAATCGACGGCGTGCTCAGCTACAGTCGCGTCGGTCGCCTCCGCGATCCCCTGCAAGACGTCGGAGTGCGCTCCCTCGTCGACGAAGTCCTCGACCTGCTTGCGCCTCCCACGCGACCACAGATCGAAGTCTGCCCGCGCTTGCGAATCGTGACGGAGCGAACCCCGTTCGAACAAGTGCTGCTGAATCTGATCAGCAACGCCATTCGACACGCCGCGCCGGAGCAGCCGCAAGTGGTGATCGGCAGCGAGCAGCGCGGAGACGAAATGGAGTACTACGTGTACAACAACGGACCGGGTATTTCAGTACGCGCGCAGGAGGGGATCTGGCAGCTCTTCCAAACGGAGCGAGACTCGGAGTCCGGGACGGGCATCGGTCTCGCCGTCGTGCGCAAGCTCACTCAGCGTCAAGGCGGCCGGGCCTGGGTGGACTCCGATGGCTCCCGCGGAGCCACCTTTCGCTTCACCTGGCCGTGCGCCCGCGCGAGCTAGCGGTCCCGCCTACTTCTCGAAGTAGTCTTCGATCTTATAGCCCTTACTCAGTGCGTACTTCTTCAGCGACTCGCGAGCCACACGAGTAGCGATGGCGACGACGAGAATGTCATCCATTGCCCCGACGATCGGGATGCTGTCCGGGACGACGTCCGCGGGGCTGACGGAGTACAGCACGGCTCCAGTCAGCAACGCCACGACGGGCCAGGGGACATCGCGGTAATTCCCCGTGGCAAAATCGTCGATCAGCTCGAGCACGAGTTGGGTCTGGTTCGCGACGATGTGCATCCGCTTGGGGATGCGGTCCAGCGAGCGGATGGCCTTGCTGCTGAGGTGTTTCAGACGATCGATGTAGGTCTTGCCGAGCTTCTTGGTGTAGCGCTCGAAAGCCGAGTGAGGTGGCATCGAACTCGTCAGCTCGGGCTGCTCGTCGACGGGTGCTTCAGCTGACTCGGACTGCATCCTACGGTTTTCTACGGACTCGCGTATGGATGCAACCAACGTTTGATGCGGCATGATTCCTCCTCGGTGATTCCGAGACTGCTTCGGGCTTTGACAAGCTTCAGGTAGCGATCGTCGCAATCCCGCAGCAATATCCATGCCGGGCTTTCGATCGTCCTTGTCCCTAGACGTTCGGTTGCTTCCGCGCAGTCATTTTCTCTGTGGAATAGCCAGTTGGGCGGGCTGTGGGTCGAATTAGCCTGAAACCGTCGGAAACGGTGCTGCGCACTTGCATGGGCTTTTGAGGGCTTCGCCGGGGGTGAGGGGCCGTGTCTTTGCGCCTCGCGGCAACGGCATGGGGGCGAAATGTCGCGACCGTCGCCTGGAGAAACCAAGTCGATTTCACCGCTCCGTCGCGAAAACTCGGCTAGCCGCGGGTGGCACGAGATCTGCTGACTTGGGACGCAATGCGAATCCCTCATTGCGTGGCGCTGCTCCCCGCCTTGCTATCGACAGCTTGCCTGACGGCGACTCCGTTCGACGACGATCTAGACGTCCGGGGCGACGTCAACGCTCGAGCCATCGAACGTATCCAGGGGGCGCCGCCCACCCCCGACTTCAAGTTCGTCGCCATTGGCGATACCCATGACGCATACGACGAAACCGAAGCTGCCGTCCGCGCGATCAATCGCCGCGACGACATCCGCTTCGTACTCCACGCTGGCGACTTGACCGACTTGTCTCTCAACGTCGAGTTCGAGCGTATCCACCGGATCCTGAGCGACCTCGATGTGCCGTATGTCGCGGTCATCGGCAACCACGACGCGATCGCCACGGGTCCCGAGCTATACGACACTCTGTACGGTGAACGGGACTTCTCGTTTCGATTCGGCAAGCTCAAGTTCATCGTCTTCAACTCCAACGCGCTTGAATTCCCCGGGGAAGCACCGAACGAAGAATGGCTCCGCGCGGAGCACGCCGACATCCAGCCAGGGGAGCGGGCGATTTGGCTAACGCACCAGGATGTCACCGCACCTGATGGCGAGAACGAGGAACAAGCCAAGGCCTTCTACGGGGAACTCTTGAGAGACAACCCGGTACCGCTGGTCGTGCACGGGCACCTCGAGGAGTACGAGCTCCAGCGCTACCAGACCTCAACGGTGCTGCAGTGTGGAACCTTCCAGAAAGTCTTCACTTACACCGTCGTGAGCGTCTTCAACTACGGCGAGCGCATCGAGTTCGAGAAATGTGTCGAGGACGACTGCGTCCCCGTGACGCCGGAGGAAACCGTACTATGACCGAGTTCAGCCGCATGACCGAGTTCAGCCGCATGACCAAAGTCAGCCGCATGAGGTCAGTTAGCCGTATGAAGGCGCAGCTCGAGCTTCGTTTATTGCCTTACGGAATTGCGTCACTCATCGGTCTCATGGCAGCGACCGCTGGCGCACAACCGCTCACGGGGCACGCCGACACGGGTGCGACCACGAGCAGAGATGCCGGACAGACGTATGTCCTCCCCCCCGAACCCGAAGAGGAGCAGCCGAGAGACCGGGATCGCCTGGGTTGGTACGTCCCCGACTTCGCGAAGGTTCAGACAGGCGGACTACGCGGAAGATTCAGCGCGGGCCTTGGCTACGCCGCGTTCGACGACATCCTCAACGTGGGGATGCTGTATGGCTACTCACCCAACGAAGTTGGGGATGATGGTGTTCACACATTGTCGCTGGAGATCGCCGCGCGGCCGTTCGAAATCCGCGCGGATAGTGTTCGGATCGTCCCGTTGGAGGTTGGAGTGGGGGTGCTATACGCCATCGGGAACGAGTTCGAGGTGAGCTACCCGGAGCGTTACTCGAGCGGCTACTACCCGCCTACGGCAATTCACGGGCTCGCGTACCTTGGGCTCGAGGTTGACTGGGTGCCGCGCGGGGGCTTCTTCGAGCGAATCGGGCTCTACTATCAAGCGTCGACCATCGACACGTACCTAGAAGATCTGCTCAGGAACTCAGAGACCGCGTCCATCACGGAGACGTTCGCCAGCACCATCGGCTACCGCGCCGCGTTCTAACGCGCGACGCGGTTCCGAGCACCGGCTAGTGGCAGTTGGCCGCGATCCCCTTGAAGAGCGGGATGGTGTCGCAGTCCGAGAGGGAGAAGGTAGCTCCCGACTTGTCCCCTTCACTGCAGGTGCAGCTGCCGCCGTTGCAAGACGCACTTGCGGTACCGTCTGGAAAATACAGGGAGCCCTCGCAAGAGCTACCGAGGCCACCGCTATACGAGTAGCCCGGCGCGCACTTGCGATAGTCTGAGTCGATTGAAGAACACGCATCGACGCCGCTGAACGTCTCGAATCCGGTGCACTCCCACTGGGCCTCGGCCATGCACTTGAGCACCGCATCGTACTCAGCGGTACAACCAAAGACTTCTGCGATGGCGTTGTCCTTGCCGACGTCCGCGACGCATTCCGTGTCTTCACCGCAGTCAGCGGTTTGTTTGTCACAGGCAGCCCGGACGAGGGGGTCGACCGAGGATCCGCCACCACCGCTGTCGTCGGAGCTGCAGCCTGAGGCGAGGCCAAGGAATGTGAGTGCTAGAGAAAAGGCGAAAAGATTCTTCATGCTCGCTCGCGTAGCAGCATCCGTACCATCCGCGCGACGGCAAGAAGTCCCGCGAAAACGCCAGTGCCCTGTCCCGAACCGCGAGGGTGTTACGCTGCGCGAAGCGTAACCGCGCGGAACAAACATTGCGACTGGTACGACAACCGCTCGCGTTCGTGAAGAGCAGGGGAAGCTGCGAACTTCAAGAGCGTAAGTGTTCTATGGCAGCTCACCGCGCGCCACGTCGAACATGGGGATCGCTCCTTCGATCAGGCACTGGGCCTGAGGCGGGCACACGTAGGTACGAGGTTGGCCCCACAGCCGCACCTCCTTTCCCACGACGTCCGCCCCCTTGAACGGCCAGCTGAGGTCTTCTCGGCTCACCATGTGCTTCCCCACGGTAAAGAGCCCCTTGGAGCGCCCCACAACGCCTTCGATCATCACGGCGGGCGCGACGAGCTCTACAGAGCGGACTCCATCCGCGGACCACCAGTCGCCGCTACGCATCTGCAGTTGAGGCTCCGCAGGATCTTGAGGCGCCGAGTGGTGCGAGCGTATGACTGCGACCACGCGCAGCTTCGAGCCCAGTAGCTCGTCGTTCTTCTGGTCGCGTAGGCTATCGGGCAGCGCGCCGCGAAGCTCACTGAACTCGAAGATCACTCCGCGAATGTCGAAGCCCTCCTTCGCGCCGAGCACCATGCCCTGGAAGGAGACGAGCCCCTCGCTCAGGGGCTCGTCCTTCGCGATCTCTCGAGGAGTTCCATCAGGCAGCGGGGGCGCGCTGGCCGTGGTCGGCGCGACGCTACCCGTGGCAACCGGATCGCTCACAGCGACTTCGTGAGTCTCCGGTTGACCGGGTTGAGCCTTTGGGGTGCACGCAACCAAAACGAACGCGACGGCGGCACCCAGCTCCCAGACCTTCTTCGTCATGGCTGAAGGATACGCCGTCGCGTGCGTCAGCTGAAGTCGCGGCGACCCTGTCGACTCATGCGGGTTTCACTGGGCCGCTTCCGTCGCGGCCGCAGCGACGGCCTGCACCTCGAGCTCAATCTCGATTTTTTCGCCGACGAGCACCCCGCCCGCTTCGAGCACTTGATTCCAGCCAAGGCCAAAGTCACGACGATCGATGGAAGTGGACGCCGCGAAGGCGACTCGCTGGTTGCCCCAAGGGTCCTTGGCTTGCCCACCGTACTCCACGTCGAGAGTGACCGGCTTGGTGACTCCGTGGATGGTTAGTTCCCCGTGGAGACGAAACTTGTTCTTGCCGGCGTCCTCGATTTGAGTGCTCTTGAAGCGCAGCTCTGGGAACTGCTCCACGTCAAAGAAGTCAGCGGAACGCAGGTGGTTGTCCCGATCCGCGACTCCGGTGTCGATGCTCGCGGCCTCGATGGTCGCTTCGACCTCGCTCTTGGAGAGGTCCGCCGTATCCAGGCGGAGCGCACCTTGCCAGCTAGCGAAGCGGCCGCGCACTTTGGCGAAGACCATGTGGCGAACTGCAAAAGAGACCGAAGAGTGGCTGGTGTCGATGTTCCAAGTAGCGAGAGTCATGATGCTTTTCCTTTCCCGTTCGAAATCTGGGTGAAGCATATGACTGTTCCGTCATCATGATTAGACGGCGGATTCTGGAGACACTGTCTCACTCACGGAACAATGCTTGTTCGCCTTCAGAGCGCGTTCAACGCGATCAACGCGTGGGGATCCACGGGACCGAAGCCGAGAAAGCGGTCGTGAAATGCCGCGAGGTCCGTCGTCTGATCGCGTAGGCGCTCGATGGCTCTTCGACCGAGGTGGTAGGTCGAAGCCTGGAGGGGGATCTGCGCGTAGCGCCGAGCCTCGAGCCACGCGTGACGCTCGGTCAAGCAGGCTGCTGCCATCATGAACTGCTGAACGGCGTCTTGAGTCATCTCACCGGCAGCGAGGGACAGATCCGCGATCACGCGCGCCGCACGCACCGCATGCGCCATCAAGACGAACAGCTCCTCGCGCTTGCTGAAGAAGCCCGCCTGACGCATCAGCTCCTCGGCGTACACCGCCCAGCCTTCGATGTTCAACATCGGTGCCCAGTAGCCACGAGGGATCGCCACCTGGTCATGTACCGCAAGGAAACGTACCGGTGCCGTAGTAGTAGCGAAGCGGCGCTGCCAAACGAAGCTCTGCAAGTGATGTCCAGGGATGCCTTCGTGAACGGTGAGATCCGCCGCCCACGCCAAGGGGTGAGCGTCGCGGTCCAACGTCACCAAGAAGTGTCCGAGCTTGCTCGGAGCCAAGAGCGGCGCAGGCCAGTTCGCAGCGCCCCCCGTTGCCGCGAAGCTGGGCGGCAACACGTCGACGCTCATGGCGTAGTCTTCTGGTAGTGCAAACAGCTCCTGCTCCCGCACCAGGGTTTCCGCGCGCCGAACGTAGGCGCGGTACACCTGGAGGATGTCGCCCTCGACCTTCGCCTGCTGCAGCTCGAGCGCGAGCTCAGCAACGTCCCCCATGTCGCGAACGCCGCGCTGTGGCGCGACCTCACGCGCGCACTCAATCATTTCTTCATGGATCGATTTGAGGTCTTCCCGCGCCGAACTCACGAGCTCTGAAGGCGCGGCATCGATCCCAAACATATGTTCGAGCCGCGACACGAGTTCGGCTTCCCCGATGGACTGCGCGTCCGTGGTGGGTACGCTCGCCATCCAGCTGAGGTGCCGTTCGTAGGCGCTGGCGGCTGCCGCCAGCCCGAGTTCCTTCAGAGTCGCGATCGCCGCAGGCACCTGGGTCGTGACGAAGAAGTCCCGCAGCGTGCTGTCGGGCGCGCGCCCTTGCTGCGAAATCCCGCGCTCCACATTGGCTTGATGCTGCTCGAGGAAAGCCGCGACGCGCTCAGCGCGAAGCTTCAGCTGTGCACGCTCTTCGTTTGTTTCCGCGTGAATACGTTGGACCTCAAGCATGGTGTAGGGGTAGAGCGACCAGTCCAGCGCGAGGTACATCCAGTCCGTCGCGTGCACCTGAAAGTCCACGAGGCGCTGCAAGCACAAGCGATCCAGACGCTCGTCGAGGGTTAGCTCAGCATCTTCGAGCTGCTCGAGCTTGCGCTGAGTGTCGGCCCAGAACTCAGCCTCTGAACGCAACGCTTCCGGGGAGTGATCTCGCAGCCGGTCTGCTCCCTGAGCCAACCCCAAGCTGGTTGCCTCCTCCGGATGGAGCTCGACGTAGCGATCGAAGAACGTGCGCTTGAATTCCTGCATGCAAGGCTCCCGGCTTTGGAGTGTGAGGATTAGCTACGGTAGTCGCTGATAGATGCGAATGGCACCGTCCCATTCGACAGGCTCGGACACGTCGCCCATCTCCAGGTGTGCTCCGAGGCTATCCGGTTCCTGCAACACCACGTGAAGCTCAGGCTCTGCCTCGTCGGTGCGCAGCTCATCGTACGTGCGAAACGCACGGGTGAAGCTCATTTGCTCCTCGGTGATGCGCCGCCACACCTTCCGGGCGCGTTCCATGGCTGCAGCCTTGGCGGCGTCCAGGTCGTCGTTGCGCTCGGACGCGAACTTGAATGAGATGCGCCGCGCCGCCAGCAACGGCAGCTCATTGCCGGAGCGGTCGAAGCCCTGACGCTCCTTGACGCGACCGAGTTCGTCGTACGCATATTTCTGTATGGGAATACCCTTCTCCAGCAGCTTGCCGTCGACTCCGTACACGCGCTCCTCTGTGCGCTTGCCGTCGGTGTACGCGTACTCGACCGACGCCCTATCAACCCACAGGGAGGGGCGTCGCTTCGCGTCGAGGTAGCGGGTGCTACGATGGAAGTCGTCATCGGTGTAGCTGAAGACCTGAAACGCTACCCGACCCTGCATGAGCTTGCGGTCCTTGCCGTAGAAGCGCCGCTCGACCTGCTTGCCCTTGTAGGCGATCTCTAGGATGCTGAACGCGCCTGGCTTCTCGACGTAGCGACCGAGGTGGAACACCTCCATGCGTAGTGGTCGGTTTTGTTCGTCATAAAGACTGACCAGACGTGATCCTCCGAAGACGGTTCGGACCGGCGCACCTTCGCCATTCAGATACAGTCGGTCGAAACGCCGCCCACGGAGGGTAGTTCGACGCGTCGAGTAACCCGCCTCGTATTTGCCCGCGCTACCATCCGCACGGAAACGATTTTCTTCTAACAGATGATCGTCAGCATCGCGTTTCAAGACCTCGCGCTGGTAGAGTCCATCCGCATTGACGGGCTTGCCCTCGGCGTCGAAGAGCAGCTCCTCTCGAAGCGCACCCGACGGAAACCGTTGATAGCGCTCGATGCCAACCCCTCGATCATCGACCGTGGGCGTGCCGTGAGCGTCGAGTACCTGCAGCTCACTGATTTCTCCGCGCGCGTCGTACTTGTACCTGAGCTGATAGCGCCCCAGGTGATCTGGAGTCGGCTTTCCGTCCTGGTCGAGGAAGACTTCACGGATGATTCGTCGCTGTTGATCGAGCTCGAGGCGGACACCAAACACGTCCTCCTCGCGCGCCTCGCGAGTCTTCCCCGAGAAGTATTCGACGCGAGTGCCCCCGGACGACACCCGATTCTCCCACAGCGTTCGCCCTCCTGATGTGACCCCCCGGGAACGAACCAGCTGCCCTTCGGCGTAGTCGTACAGCACGCAGCTCCTGTCATCCGGGAAGATCCTCTGCGAGTGCCAGCCTGTGGGACACGCCTTGCTCAAGCGTCCCGCTTGGTAGCTCAACGCATACCCCCCCATTCGCTCCACGGCTTCCGCGTCGACCGTCTGAGTGCAGAAAGCGTGGGCGCGGAGCTGCTGCAGTCTCGCGCAGAACTGCGTCGGCTGGATCTCCGGCTCCGCCGATGTCCCCGGTTCGAGGTAGAAGTCGGGGTCCGGCGCTTCAGCTGATGGCGACGCGCCGCAAGCCGACACGCAGAACAAGATCCCGGAGAGCCAACGTTTCTTCACGGGCGGAGGCTAGCGAATCCGGAAAGCGGGCGCCAGGCATGGCCAGGTTGAGACCGTGCGGATTCATTGGCAGAGTAGTAGCAGGGAGAGACCGCCTAGACCTGGATTGGTGTCGCACACGTCGTAGTCGCAATACAGGCTCTCGCATTGCTCGTTCGAGTCACACCCCTCGCCGTTCGGTTTCCGCGCCAAGCAGGTGTCGGTACCGAAGGAATCACAGTAGCCCGCGTCATCACACGCGCTCCAAGAGTCCGCACAGCTCCCCCCGGGTGCAACCTTCGTCTTGCAGGTTCCGCTGCAGTAGAGGTCGTCCCCCGTGCAGCCGAGGGAGCTACTGCATTCGCCATCGAGCCCCGCCTGCTTGGCGCACTTCTCCGTGGAGTAGTCGCAGTACAGGCCGTCCGCGGTGTTGCAGAGCGGGACCTCGTACACGCCGCTGCCAACGCCGCTCGTCTCCGTTAGGTTGTCGTCCCGGGTGCCCTTGCACGTCTCACCCTCCCCAACGAACTGATACTGGGTGCAGAAGTCCTTGCTGAGATCGAAGTCGTAAGAACAATTCGCTTCGCCGCCACTCGGGGCCAGGCATTCGTCGTCGTCGTTACACTCGGTACCAGGGGGCTTCGTCCCAGTGTTGCCGCCGCCACCACTTCCGTTGCCCTGTGGATACGCCTGCTCGCAGCTTTGTGGCCGAGGAAACGTGGAGAAGGTCTCACACCAGTCAGCGGCCTTCGCTGCCTCCTCGTATTGTTTCAGGCAATCCTCGGCCGCAGCGGCGTTCTTCGACGAGCTGAAGCTGAACAAGGCCTTACAGGCCGTTTGCTCCGTCACGATCCCCGCCCCTTGGCAGCACGGTTGAAACAAGGCGCAGTAGCGAGCCCCAAACTCCTCGCTGCTCACGCCCCCACTCCCTCCGCTCGAGCAGGCCACCGGAAGGCTCACGAGGAAGGCGCCAATCAAACCGAACCGAGCAAGGCTACGCATACGTCACTTGTACGCGACTCTTCGTGAGTCTTCCCCTCAGATCCGCTGTCGCGTTTCATGGTTCCGGGTCGAAACGCCGCAACTTGACTCCGGCCTGGAGCTTTCGCGCCCAGCAATCCGCGCTCGGGGCTACCCTTCAGCGAATGGGCGCGCGCGGATCACTGATTCTTGGGCTACTTGTCGCCGCCTGTTCCGGGCAGCCCGCTGCAGCGATCCCGCCTCCTGCAGAGGCTCGACCCCTCCCCCCCAAACCGACCGGAAGCACAACGCCGGCCACGGCACGCGCAACACCTGCCCCCGTTGAGTGGCGTTTCCCGGAGGCCACGGAGCCTGGCGAACTGTATGTAGGTGTGCCCGGCCAAGGCGTGCTCCGGCTGGGCCCCGCGGGTTTTGAGGTGGTGCTCGCGACGCCTGAGAGCCCGGTTGCACTCAGCGCTACCCCGAACGGTGCCGTGTTCGCCTCGTTTTACACGTTCGGCACAGCAAAAATCAGCGGAACCAAGGTCACTCACTTGAGCGCCCGAACCTACAGCCACCTGGCCTTCACGAAGCAGGATGATGTCTGGGCGACACCGGATCGCTTCGACTGGGAACTCCACCATTTCTCCGGCGGGAAGTGGATCCCCGTAGCCAAACGCGAAGCGTTCAAGGGGCGCTTCGATGACAACAAGCTCAATGCAATCGCGGTGGTCGAGGACGAAGTCTGGGTTTCCTCGTGGAATGGACTGTTTCTCAAGGAAGGCAGGAAGTGGGCTAAAGTCGCGCCACCCCGTGGGGCCGCGTCGGAGCGAGCGCCGTACGCGCTGATGGTCTTTGACGACCATTTGCTCGCCAGCTACGACGCGGGGCTCTTCATGCGCCTCCCCGGGGCCTGGGCCAAGCTCAACTGGAGTTCGCATGGCATCGGAGCGCTGAACTCCAAAGGACTGGCAGTTGGGCGGCCTGGGGGCGGTAGCCTCGAGGTCGGACAACTCGGACGTGACGAGCCCCAGCTCAGCCTGGACGCAGCGAGGGCAGGTCGAGTCGTGGATCTCAATGTGGACGAAGCAGGACGGATCTGGGTCGTTGGGGACCATGCCTTGCTAGTATTCGATTCCGCGGGGCAACTACTGGTCGAATACGGGCCTGGGAGCCTGCGGGGGTTAGCCGGCCCGGTGCAGTTCCTGGCGACCACCCGCGGCGGCCCGCGCGCGCTGCCCGGACCACACGCGCCAGTGGAGCGAACCATCAAGGGGCGCGTGCAGATCTACAAGAACAGTCATCCGCTGAGAGGAGCTCGTGTGGTGATCTGCTCGGGTCTCCTCGACTGCGACAAGGCGCCCTGGAAACTCGAGACGACGACTGACGCTCAGGGGCACTTCGAGCTCCGAGGCGTGCCCACCGCGAGCTACCACATTCAGATCGCCGCCCCGGACGTCCCAGACTGCGAGTCACCGTTCACCGATCAGCCGCTAGTGCCGGTTGCGCTCGACAAGGACTGCCCCGCCGACGCCCAGGCGCCTTGTGAGCTACCGCCGATCCGCGCGTGTCTGCCGTTCGAGATGCCACCGCCTTATTAGGACGCTGCTTGGCGCAGGAACTCGCGCTAGCGGAGCAACTGCTGAATCTCGCGGAGCACCTCCGCGAGGCCTTCGTCTGCTCCGCGGTGAAGTTCTGGACAGCCGGCATTGCCGATCCGCTCTGACGGCACAATGAACCGCGGTCTGTGACGGTTTCCCTTCCGCATCCGAAACTGCCATGGCGCCGGCTACGCCTGGCGTTGAGTCTGTATGCGCTAGCTCTAGTGGTGTCCCACGCCAGCGCTCAGGCGGCGCCCGCCACGACTCAGGACACTGGGGAGCTGCCAGTCACTGATCCCGGCATCTACCCAACGCCGCTCTGGGCGCTGTCCCAGCTGTTGCCTTCTCCCGAGTGGACGTTTCGCAGCGAGGACCACTACTTTGGGCTGCGCTGGCGGGTCACCCCACTGCTGTATTCCTACGTCACGGACCGACGGCTCTCGCGTTGGCGGAGTCTGATCGCCGAACCGGTTGTACGTCACGGCGGCTCCTTCGAGTGGTTCATCACCCCCGGTTTCGCCTTCGGCGTAGCTGACGGCGAATCGCATTTCTCTGCGCGAAGCGGACTGCGAGGCTACTTCCCGTTGATTGAGCGGGGCGAGTATCTCTCGCTCTCACTCGGCGCGGGGGTCGACTACCGCACGCCGGACCTCAGCCCAATCGCAGAGCTGGGGCTCTACAGCTTGTTTGGGGGGCTGGGGCTGGTGGGTACTCACGCTCGCTTCGGCGACTTCACAGAGACCAGCGTGCGTCTCCAGCTGGGGTACTTCTGATGCGCTGGTTTTCCCGCGCGCTCGCCGGAGCCAGTGAGGGAGTGGCGGCGCTGCTTGGACTGGTCTGCTCCAGCTGCGTCTTTCCACTCACCATCATCGACGACAACGCCGCGCGCACCTTCACCACCCCGTCTCCTCCGGCCTTCCATACGCGGAACCCCGTGCGCAAGGACGCGCGGCTGGCTGTGCTTTGGGTTGGACATGCGACGACCTTGGTGCAGCTCGAGGATCGCTTGGTCATGACGGACCCCGTGTTCTCGCGCACGGTCGGGATTCTTTCCCCCAGGCTCGTCGCCCCCGGTCTGGAGCCCGCAGACGTGCCACGCCTCGACGCCGTGTTGATCAGCCACATGCACTTTGACCACTTGTCGCTGTCATCCCTCGACGACATCGAAGGCCAGGTGGGCCAGCTGTTGGTCCCCCAGCGCGGCTTGATCTATGTCCCTGGGTTCGATTTTCCGACGGATGAGCTGCGAACTTGGCACTACTGGGAACGCGGAGGACTGCGCATCACCGCCGTTCCCGTGCAGCACGTCGGTTATCGCTACGGCGCCGACGACGCCTGGATGTCCACCAGCTACACGGGCTACGTCATCGAGTATCGCGGACTCACCGTCTATTACGGCGGAGATACGGGCTACAACCAGGCGATGTTTGAGGAAACTCGCAAACGGTTTCCCCACATCGACTTGGCGCTGCTTCCAATCGCCCCGATTCATCCTCGGGACTTCATGGCCCCAACCCACGTTGACCCGGAAGAGGCCGTGAGGTGCTTCAGAGACCTCGGCGCGAAAGTCCTCGTGCCGATCCACTTCGACACGTTCATCAACTCTCACGACGCGCCGGGCGAGGCGCCACGGCGACTGCGCGCGATCATGCGCCGAGAGGGTCTCACGCCACAGCAGGTTCGAATCCTGAAACACGGCGAGCAGGTCGTGCTTGAGAAGCAAGCCAACGGCGAAAAGCACTAGAAGAACGCTCGCTTTCCGCATGCAAACTGCATTCGCGCCCGCAGTGGAGCACACCGGCCACTTGGTCGGCACCAAGTGTTTCAACGTGAAGACTCTGCGACCGAGGCCATGCTCAGGGTCGCGGGGCGGCTCCGCCAACCTGGAAACCTCTCAGCTTTAGGCGGGCGGGAAAAACGGGCCGCTGGCGCGGGAATCGTTTTCGCGAGGCAGCCGAGCGCGCTCGGTGCGTCCAACCCGACTTACGGTGTCTTAAAGATACGACCGCGGCTTGGATGTACCCAAGGGCAGGCTTGCCCGACCGCTGCTTGCCAACCGGGTGCGGCTTCGGGTCACGTAGCTGGCTACCAGCACACAGAAACCCCAAAAAGAGCCGCAAACTCGCCCCCACAGGGTGCCTTCCACTCAGTCCAATCCCAGCTTCGGATTCCGCCCGGAATGCGACTCGGATCCCCGTGGCGATGCCTGGAAGCGCGAAGCTGGAAACGCATGCGACCTTGTATGTCGCTTACGGTGGACCGCTAACGAAATGGGGGTTAGCGTCTCCGGATGGTCGCCGCTGCAACGAAGACGAACACGTCGAAAAAGAATCCGCGCGAAAAGTCCTCACGGGCTGCGCGTTCGAGCACGACCCGCGGGAGAGCGAAGTCGGCCCAGCCGAAAGCTCGCGCTACGGGGAAGCGTGGTTCGAAGAAGTCGAGTGAGCCGAGCAAGGGGAAGGCCGCACGGCCAAAGACCTCGCAATACGGCGCGCTAATCCCGTCCAAGGCCGAGATGCAGTCACTGCAAACCTCAGTCAAGCGTCACCAGGACACCAACACCCTGGAAGGCTGCTTGGAGCTGGGCGAAGTCGTGCTGAAGAAGTTCTACGGGGGCTCGCTTGCCACATTCCGCAAGCTCGGAACACGGCACGTGTCGTTCCGCAAGCTCTCGGAGGACCCGGAGGTTCCCGTGAACGGCTTGGCGCTCTACCGCGCTATCTCGATCTACAACGTGTACCACCAGCACAAGGCCTGGCGCTACAAGCACAACGGCATGAGCCACTTCCGCGCGGTACTGAGCCTACCGATAAAGGATCAAGCTCGGCTACTCGATCAGTCGGAGAAGCAAGGGTGGACGGTGAACCGCTTGGCCCACGAGGCCAGCGTGCTGCGCAGCAACAAGCAGGGTGAGCGCATGCCGCAGCCGGCATTCGTTAAGGCTCTGCGGGGCGTGCGCCAGTACGCGAAGAAGGACTTCCACGCATACGCCGACCTGGACCGCGCCACCGAGCTGGACTCCGAGAGCCGGGATGAGCTCTTGAAGCTCGCGAAGGATCTCTCCGCGCGCTTCGAGGAAATCGCGAAGAAGCTGAAGACCCGCTGACCGCGTCGCACCTTGAGGTGCGCGCCCAACCGAAGCCCGGCACGACTCAATCGGCGCCGGGCTTCAACGCATTTGGGCGCTTCTGTCGCTGAGCAGTCGCCGCTACGGCGCTGAAGGCGTTAGCTGACGCAACTGGAAGGTTTGCACGGAAGCGGAACTCCATTCTGCTCCCAATGCGCTCGGGCTCTATGCTGTCGTATGGCGATGCTCGACGACCCTAGCGCACCCCAGGTTCTCGACGCTCGGCAGCCGCAGTCTGAACTGTCGAGCGCCTCGAGTGTTCCCCTCCCCCCCGACCTGCTCAACGGGCGAGGCGAATCGAGAGTCGCCCTCGAGGAGCTCCGCACAGCGGTCAGCCTGGCCTTCGCAGGTGGAAGCGCCGGAGGGCTATTCCGCGACGCGCTCGCTCGCACGACCCCGGCGCGATCTCAGTGGAGCGCCAAGGCCTTCGTCAACGACCTCTTCCTCAGTCAGTTCGCGAGCCAATGCCTCCCGGTTCGCGCACTGGGGCGGGAGTTCGCGGCGAACACCGAATACCTGGTGCGTTGCCTAGCGAGCCCACCCACGGATGTTGCTGTGTTGGAGCACCGCCGCGCGTGCTTGGCTGAGCTGGTGGAGCGCCCCGCGCTGCGTCGGTCGCTGGAGAACGTGTATCTGTCTCTGCGTCAGTATCGAGGTCTGCTCGAGGGCGGCAGCGGCGCTGGTCGTTGGGATGCGAACCGCCGACGCCTCGACCTGCTCAAGCTGATCTTCGAGATCTTCGAAGCCTTGGCGCTAGATTTCCGCGAGGCAACATCTGGGCTTCAGCGCTTGGCGAGCTTCGCCGAGCACGTCCGCGAACAGGAGGTCTATCGCTCACTCGGCGATTTGCTCCGCTACGACCAGAATTTCGCGAGCGTCAGTCTCAAGGTGGGCGTGGGGGCGGACGGCCGCATCCGCGGATTCGAGCTGCTGCAGCTCGAGGAGGACCGTCAGAATCCTTTCGCCAATTCGGTCCTGCGGCGCTGGCTGGTGAAGCTCGAGCTCTTCATTCGTGGCTACCAGTTCAGCGACGGCGAGGTGATGGCCCATCTGATTGATGGCGTCTTCGAAGGCGTCGTCGATCACACGCTCCACTTCGTGGAGCTGCTGGCGGACATCGAGTTCTATCTAGGTGCCCTGGGCTTCCGAGATTTGGCACTCCAAGCGGGTTTGGGGGTGAGCCTGCCGGATTTCGCACCGCCGGACGCTCCACGTCGTCTGATCGGCTTGTTCAATCCGCTGCTCCTGGCCAGTCAACCACGAGTCGTCCCATGCGATGTCACCCTGGAGCACCACGCCACCACGCTGCTCATCACGGGCCCCAACTCGGGAGGCAAGACGCGCCTGTTGCAGTCGCTCGGCCTTGCTCAAGTATTGGGGCAATGCGGGCTGTTCATCCCCGCGGCAAGCGGCAGCTTGAGCCCAGCGAGCAGCCTCGTCGTTTCCCTGCTCCAAGACACCAAGGCGGATCAGTCTGAAGGCCGCCTGGGCATGGAACTCATGCGCATCCGCGAGCTTTTTCAGCACTTGCCGCCCGGCGCCATGGTGATCTTGGACGAGCTGTGCTCGGGCACGAATCCCTCAGAGGGTGAGGAGATATTCGAGCTGGTGGTGAAGATGCTGGGACGGCTCGAACCCCAGGTCTGCATCACGACCCACTTCCTCTCCTTCGCCGATCGACTGCGCAGGGAAGCACAAATACCTGGACTGACCTTCCTGCAAGTCGAGCTCGGCGCAGACCAAGCTCCCACCTATCAGTTCGTACCAGGAGTCGCCCGCACCTCCCTCGCGGGCCAAACCGCGGCTCGCTTGGGTGTCACGGCCGCGCAGCTGAACGAGCTCGTTGATGCCAACCTACAGCGAGCAGTGAACTGACGATGCCGACGTTGCTCACCAACCGACGCATGCATCCGGCGCTGGCGGCACGCATCGAGCGGAGCCTGCATGGCGGACATCATACATCCGCGTGGAAACGTCGAATGCTCGTGAGCCTGCGCTTCGCCGTCCCCGCGATCTGTATCGTGTGCGTGGCGTGGTTGCTGTCCCAGCTCAAACAAGACAACGCTGCATTCGCGGCACGCAAAGCCCGCCTCGAGCAAGAGGTCGAGCAGCAGCAGCTTCCCACCTCAGACAAGCGACTCACGCGGCTCAACAAGGTTCAAGCCTGGTTGACCCGGGAGAGCAGCGAATATGGGGGTGATCTCACGAGCGCCGAGCTGAAGGATCCACGCCAGCTGAGCGACACCCTGCGCCGCAACCTCTACTACTTGCGCACGGACTTGGCCGCTGCTCGAGCAGGAACGCCGGCCAAGGATCTGGCTGGAGCGTCGAGTCGCGATGCCTTCTTGCTGTGCTTTCTCTCTCCCCCCAAGGATCGAGGTCAGCGCACGCTGCTCTCTCGTGTTCGTACGGCCTACGCTGGCGACGAGCGCCTCGGCTGGGACACGCGGTTCGCCGCATCGCTAAACACCGCCTACCAAGGTCTCCCGTACATGCAGAGCGAGTGGCTCGAGCGAGTGAAACGCACCAGCGAACTGCGAGTGTTGGAGAGCCTCGAGCGAGAACAGGCGCGAGCGCCGGTCCCCGCCGCGCTCAAGGCGCTCGACTCTGAGCTGCTGCTCGCGGTCTTCGATGAGCCAGGCGAAGCGGGCGCGACAGTGGAGCTCGACGGGGAGCGGCCCCATAGCGTGAGAGTCAGCCTGATCGACCTGGAGAGCGATCGAGTGTTGCTGCGCCGCAGGAGCCGCGTCTCGCCAGACTGGATCCCCGAGGCAACGCGCATCCGCTACGCACGAGGCATGGACGCCTGCGCCCTGGGTTTCGACATTCGCCAAGGCCTCGATACCCCTGTCGCCGCGCAGTAGGCGCGCCTCCGAACAGAGGCAGATGCGCTACGCAACCAAGGGTAGCTAGCGCCGCGAAGGCACTCCCAAATTTGAGAGAGCTCCTCTCAAAGACGACCGGCAGATTCCATCG
Organism: Polyangiaceae bacterium; assembly: GCA_020633205.1. NCBI lineage: Bacteria > Pseudomonadati > Myxococcota > Polyangiales > Polyangiaceae > Polyangiaceae bacterium. Next base: position 97,950 of record JACKEB010000018.1, on the reverse strand, counting down.
CTCGGCGACGTGTAATCGCGGGTGTATCGGCGCCGATGGAGAGTCTGCGCGCCCTTGAGGAGTGTGTTTTCCAAATGAAAATCCTGATTTCCCGGCGAACTCTCGCGAGGTTTGGCTACCTGTCCGCTGCGTGCTTGCTCTGGGCACCCGCTCTCTCTGGTTGTGGATCGGATGACGCAGGTGGTGGCGGTGGTTCAGCGACCGCAGGAACCAGCGGAACCGGAGCCAGTGGCGGAAGCGGAGGCAGCGGCGGAAGCGGAGGCAGCGGCGGAAGCGTAGGGACCGGCGCGACGGGAGGCAGCGCAGGAACGGTGGCAGTCGGCGGAAGTTCAGGAGCCGCCGGCTCTGCCACCGGGGGAAGCGCCGGAACCACAGGCAGCGGGGGGAGCGCTGGCGCAACAAGCGGTGGCGTCGGCGGAACAGCGGGCACAGCAACCGGAGGTGCCTCAGGCGCAGCAACCGGCGGAAGCGCAGGCGCAGCAACCGGCGGAAGCGCAGGCGCAGCAACCGGCGGAACTGCAGGCGCAGCAACCGGAGGAACCGCGGGGAGCGCTGGTGCCGCCACCGGTGGCGTGGGAGGGAGCTCTGGCGCGACAGGCGGAACTGCAGGCAGCGGCGCTGGAACTGGAGGAAGCGGGGGCAGCGCGGGCGCTGGGGGGATCGACGCCGGTGCTGGCGGAAGCGGAGCAGGTACCGGAGGCACCGCAGGCGACGGCACTGGAGGCATCGACGCTGGCACCGGCGGAATTGGAGGGACCGGCGGTGCGGGCGGGGTGCAGCTCCAAGGTGTCGTGCACTACATGCAGGCCGGCAATCTCGAGTTGGAGAACAACGGGACCGGCAAGTTCAGCGTCATGAACAATGGAAACTTCGACTTTTCGATTCCCGACGGATCCACCTATGACATTCGAATCGTCGGGAATTACACCGGACAGCTCTGCAGGATACGTTCAGGAGGGAGCGGCGTCGCATCGGTGGCTTCACCTCCAGTGGATATCGTATGCGCTACCGCACTGACCTCGGAGAGCGCCGGCGGGCCCGTGACGACGGACTCGGAAACGTATGTTCCGATCCCCAATCTGAACTCGATCACCTTCAAGGCGAACGGGACTGGCCCCACGACTCGCGCCCTGGTGACGCTTTTCGTCCCAGCCCTTGGAGGCGACGCCGCAGAGAACGTGTACGGCCAAGGCTGGATAGGCATCGAACTCGATGGCGGAGTATACGCGCAGGCTGTGAATCAAAGCGCCTACTGGGGGCAACCGGGCCCGACGACGATCACCGCCGTGCTCGATGTCCCGAATGGCACGCATGAAATAAAAGCCGTCTGGAAAAAGGCGGTCGGCAGCTCCGCTCAGATACTCGCTGAGACCGACACCGATGAAGACCCGTCGTTCACTCCTGACCAGCGCACACAGCTAACCGTCACACTGCTGAACTCGCTGGCGATCTACGATCACAGCGCCGTATTCGCCCCGTTTGGGGGTGCAACGACCGACAGTACGACGTTCAGCTTGGTCCCTGGCGCGAAGACCAACGTGCCCGGCAGTGGACAAGTCGCCCTCCTTAACGCGCTCATCCCCGCCTCACGCAACTCAGACAGCGGAACCAACTCCTTCGAGTTGGCTCTCGGCGGTACCACGATCGCCAACGGCAGCTTCTATCACGAGGGCTCGAGCAAGGCAGTGAACCTCCTTGCCACGAGACCTATCAGCGCGCCAAGCGACCTCGAGCTCAACTGGAAGGTGAGTAGTGGGACCGCCCGCATCGACGATCCAGACCTGAGGCTCGAGGCCGTCGTGTTCAAGCCGGGAACCCAGATGGTGAGTTCAAACGCGACGGGCACCTTCAGCACGAGTTCTGCAAGCTATGTGGAACTCGGAAACAGCGCCAAAACGTTCAGCCTGCGCGAAGCTCGAACGGCGTTCTTCTCACTTCAGGTGGACCGCGCCTTCATGACAGGCAACGGACGCAAGGGCCTTATCGGCGTCTTCTTGGACGATGTCTCGCTCGCCACCGCGTTCATTCAGTCCCAGAACAACAACCTTCCTCAAGTCGTCACGATCGTCGGCCTGGCTCCCGTTTCCTCCGGGACACACACAGTCAAAGCTGCTTTCCGTACGGATGGCGTGGAAACGTTGCACACCGGTCTCGACACCAGTAGCCTGATGAACCTGAGCTTCATTCCGCTGGAGTAGGCTGCAGGCGCGCTGAGGGGGGCGAAGCGCTAGAGGCGGGTCGCGATGCTGGAGCGCGCGCTGCTTCGACCAACCAGGCGAACAAGCGACGCTGTTCCGCTCGCTGAGGTAAGTACTCGGGGTGCCACTGCACCCCGAGCGCTGGCCACGCTGGGTCGAGGCTCTCAATCGCCTGGACGACACCATTCGGCTCACACGCGCTAACCACTAGACCGCTGCCGATCTCGGCCATGGCTTGATCATGGAGCGCGTTTATCCGCAGACGGTCCGTCCCCACGATGCGCTGCATGGTCGACCCCTCTCCGATGCGTACAAGTTTCGTGGGCAGCACGCTGCGGGCGTTCGCGCGCTCGCGGTAGAAGTCCGCCAAATCGGTGTAGAGCGAGCCACGAAAGAACACATTGATTAGCTGGGCTCCTCGGCAGATCCCCAGCACCGGCGCGCCTCGGGACCACGCTTGGTGGAGCAATCGCGTCTCTGCCGCATCTCGCGCGGGGTCCAAGCGGTGTCTGGACGATGCGAGGCCCAAGAGCTTGCGTAGCGTGAGCACGCAGATCGCCACCATTCGTGAGAGTAAGCCCGCACGACGATGCTGCTCACCAAGCTTGCCAAGTTCTTGACCGAAGCGCCTCGGATCGATGTCCGCGCCACCTCCGAGCACCAGAGCGTCCCAAGCCTCCGGAGTGACACGCTTCGGCGTCGAGCGGATCGGGTGGCCACCCTGGATCCACACGGCAAAAGCGGTAAACCACCAGGCTGCCGCGCCCCCCTTGTCGGGTCCAGTGACCAAGATGCGCGGCCGGCTCAACTCGCCAGCCTCCGGCGCTGCAACTCCGCGGCCTCAGCAATCCGCTCGATGCTCACCCATCGGTTCCACTCCTGGGCGACGCTCCAGTCCGGGTCCCCCAAACGGCAGTTCGGCAGCCGATAGTGAAAGGCCGGGCGGGGCTTGATCAGCTCGTGTTCCAGGTGGTCGTGTCGCTCGAGCTGATCGCCGGAGAGGTAGCCAAACAGCGGCAGGACGTCGAGCCCCATGTTGCGTGTGCCGACGAGGCGCGCGTAGTCCTCGATCAACGTCCATTGGTCTGGTTTGTATTCAGGGTCCTCCAGCTGTGCGACGTACAGAGCAGGATAAGGCTTGATGTACGGGAACACCCGGCGCAGCAAGCTGACCTCCGAGTCGCTGACGATGCGCTCATAGCTCTGAGCGTAGGCACGCATTACCGCGAGGATCCATGCTGTCTCGAAAGACGCCACCTCCACGTTGATGTGGAGCCCGCAGGGCGCGACACTGAGGGGGGAGCCTTCCATGGCCTTCGCGAAGCGTCGGTTCAGTTCATCGGCCATGCCGATACGCTGGAGGGGGAGTGGCGGTGTCACGATCTCGTTCGGCACCACGCGGTCCGAGTACTCCAGGACCAGCTCCGCGAAGCGGGATTTCTCCTCTTCACTCAGCTCCAGACCCAGGCGACTCGCGGCATCCTCGTACTGCTTCTCCTTGAGGAACTTCGCGTCGCACTCGACGCTGAACTCGCCGAGCTCAGGCGAGTCGACGACCCAGTGAAACTCGGTCTCACGGCGCGCTTCACCTCCAAACACGTCTCGCACGACGTCCGCCGCTTGCTCGAGGGAGACACCAACGAACTCGAACTCGAGACCAAGGCGCCGCTCATTACCCTGGGGATTCAAGCGGCGCGGGGGTGAGAGGTATTGAGACTGGGACAAGCTCTTCGGGGAAGTCACGGGAGGTAGGTTTGCAAGTCCCGTGCACAACTCGGAGGCCCGCATTGTCAGGCGAAAGGCTGCCGCTGCGCGGCGGCCTGCCCCACCGCGCAGCAGTCTGGCGCCTCATCCGCTTGGGGAAGGGAGCGCGAGCAGCGAACTTCAACAATACTCACCAAATGATCAATTTTATTAATGCTCGAGTTGATAATATTAAAGCTCGCCGTATGCTTTCCCCATGTCACAACTCGTTACGGAGTGCCCCGCCTGTCGGGGCGGGCTACGCGTCACGCGCCTCGATTGCGAGCGCTGTGGCACGCAGCTCGAGGGCAGCTTCGCCTTGCCAAGCTTGCTGCGCCTGGACGCCGATGAGCTCGCCTTTGTGCTGATGTTCGTGAAGGCATCCGGCAGCCTGAAGGAGGTCGCGAAGCTGCGCGGTCAGAGCTACCCCACCATTCGCAATCGGCTCGACCAGATCATCGCAAAGCTCGAGGCGGAGAGTCGGGATCCCGATGCGGAACGTCACGCCGTCCTCGACGCAATTGCACGTGGAAAGATGACGGCGGAAGAAGGAGCCCGCCGACTGAAGGAGATTGAGTCATGAGCACGCCGCAACAAAGAGTGTTGGAGATGATGGCCTCTGGTCAGGTTTCCAGGGAGGAGGCAGAGAGCCTGCTCGGCGCCTTGGAGCGGCCGGCGCGAAAGCAGCGCTGGTATCTCGACCCGGTTGGCGCGCTCTCGACGAGCGGAGCCGCGAGCCTTGCGCTTGCCGTCACGCTGCTGCAGCTCATCGCCTTCACGGTCGGTGTGCGCTTCGACGGGGCGATGGATGTTCACGTCAGCGGGCGGTCAGTGAGCTTCGCGACCGGCCTCATCGATTGGGCGGTCAGTGTTCCGCCGACCATCTTGGTTGGATACGCCTTCGCGCGCTCGCTCAGGAGCCAAGCTCGTTTCTTGGACGTCGCCCTGGCCGTTGTGAGCACCCGCTGGCTGTTGATGATCGTCGCGGCGTTCGCCCTGGCGATCCCCACGGATCTAAACCCCTTCAACCCGCTGCTCCTGGCCGTAGCCATCGCCATGCTGCCGGTGCTGGCTCTGTACTTCGTGAACCTGTTCAAGAGCTACCGCACGGCAACGGGTCTACAAGGTGGCAAGCTGTGGCTCGCGTACTTCGTAACGCTACTCCTACCAGAGGTGGTCTCGAAGTTGGCGCTGGTAGCCATCGGCTGACCCTCACCCCCAAAAATAGAAACGGAGCGTCCACGGGCGCTCCCAACAATGCGCTTTCTGGCGCTCGAGCTGCCCAAGGCCCGTTCAAGGTCCTGGGCAGCCTTCTTTTGTGGGGGAGGAGCAGCGTCGTCAGCTGCGGTACCCTTGCATCAAACGAAGCGCTTGGCGCCCCGCACGCCTTCCGGTCGCTTGTCTTCGGAGTACTGGTACTCGGGATCAAGCAAGTCGTTGATGCGGTCCATCACGATGTCTACCGCGCCTTGGAACTTGTCCCGGTAGCGGTGCTCCGCCTCCGCCGTGAACGGCTCGTAGTCCTCTGCGATGTGGAACTCCGAAAGCTCCGAGTACGGGATCGGCTCGCCGAAACGGTAGACAACCTCCCCGCCCTTGGCCAGCGGATTTCCTCCGGGATACAACCGATCACTCCCATTGCAGCCCACCGGAACGATCGGCTTCTTGAACTTCAACGCGATCTGAGTGAGCCCGATGTGGCCCTTGGATAGCCTGATCGAGCGGGTGCCTTGGGGAAACACGAGCAGGTCGAGCCCCTTCTCGAAGGTCTCGCGGTTCAGCTGGTTGAAGCGCTGCATCATGCGCAGGAACAGGGCGTTGATGTACGCCGCGTAGGTCTGACGGCTGGGGTCGTAGTCCAAGCCCAGTGTGTTCCGGGGCTTCTCGAGGAGCTCACTCGGGAGGCTCGCTTTCGTCTCGCACTCCGCGCTTGCATCAAGTGATGCCTTGTCGACCCAGTTGCGCAAGGTCTCGTACTCCTCGTCGCTCGGCTTGCGGCTGAGGGCGAGCATGAAGTCCTTGGTGATCAGGTAGCCGCGACTCACCGTTGGGATGTTGTTGGTGAGCTCCATGAAGCGGCCGACGAACGCGTTCTCGTAGTACTTGCCTTTGACCCAGGTCGCGGTGAACCGATTGTGCTCGCGGTAGAGCTGATACTGAAACGGCCAGTAGTTGTAGCGATCCGTGTGGTTCATTGCGAAGATCACCGGCTCGCGCGGCAACCGCTCGATGTGTTCGAGCCGGATCTTCACCCGCGGCGGCAGAGCGTAGTTTGGGAACAGGATGCTCCAGGCCACCACTCGCTGGATGCGTGGGCGCGCCTTCAAGCGGATGCTCTCGAGACGGGGCAAGTCCAACATGGGCGCGCATTCTACCCACTGCTCGGAGGGCACCAAGCGCTTCGACCGCGGCGCGCGAAACCGTGACGTTCCGCTGACAGACTCTGGGTATCCGTGGCGTCCGGTGCGCCCCGCGGCTGACTAGTCTTTGCCGTGACCGGGACCGATGATGTGCGGCCACGCCTGATTCACGTCCCAGTCCTCGGAGACATGGGGCGGATGGTGACAGCTACCCGCGCAAAGTGTCTGTAGCGGCGTGCGCGTGATGAGTCCCGCCTTCTTCGGATCCTTCGCGTGCTTCTCCCCCGCGCCGTGGCACGCCTCACACTGCACGTTCGTCAGTCCTTCGACGTGAGTCACCGTCGTGCCGCCGGGCTTTTCGTAACCGGTGACGTGACAGCTGACGCAGTCGAGATTGAATTCCTTGTGCTGAGTCGAGAGCGTGGCGTAGGCGCCAGCGTGCTGTGTGGTCTTCCAGAACTTGAACTCATCGGTGTGGCAAGACGCACACTTCTCCACGCCGATGTAGCCGCTGCCGCCTTCGGGGACTGGAGGCGGCATGCGGTCCTTGAAGGCTTCCTTGTTGTGGTCGTTGACGCGCTTGTAATAGCTAGCGAACAGCTCCGCGACGCTCTTGCTCTCGCCAGCGGACTCCTTCACCGGCACGAGCTCGTAACGGAAGAAGCTTCCCTTCACGGGCGCCTTCACCTCATGCAATCGCTTGAGCTTCGCCTTTAGGTCGGCAAGGTCGGCGCGCTTCTTCTGCAACTCCGCTGGTGGCAACGACTTCGCACTTTCCCACACGGGAATACGCTTCTCGAGGTCGGCGATACGTCCCTGCAGGCTCTCGCGCTCGGTTTGTGCGCTCAGCCCAGAGCCATCTTGTAGCTCGAAGGAGCCATCTCGCAGGTAGATGTCGACGCGCGCGACGGACTGCGCATGGTTCTGGCCTTGGATGACCAAGGTCTTGCCCACCATCGTCGGGGGGACGGGTTTGTCGTTCGCTTCGCCTTCGTCGAACGGTTTGCCAACCACCAGGACTTGAAAGCCTTCCGCCAGCTCCGCCAGGCGTAGCACTTCGCCGCGCGGCGCCGACACCAGCGCCACCAAGAGCTGCGCGCCTTGTTTCTTCAGCTCGTCGCCCGCCGCTTTGAGCGCCGGCGTGAGGTCCTTCGATTCGACACCGCTCGGGAGGTCCCCGTCGCGCTTCGGCAGGCTCACCCCCGCAATTCCCACTTGGTAATTACCAACCTTCACCAGGCGTGTGGCTTTTGCGCCTGCCACGCCGCTCAGGTTCGCCGCCAGGAGATCCGCTGAGGAAGTCTTCGTCAGCTTCCCGAGCTCTGCCTGCCCAGCCGCCCAGTCATTGAACCCGGGCGTCCAGGCCGTGACGCCCACGTCCTTGAGGCTCTGCGCAAGCGCCTCGGCCTTCCAAGTGTCCTGAGTCTTGCGGCTCTCCTCGAGACCCGGATTCATGAAGAACAATGGCCCCGCACCGACAACTAGCGTCGGCGCGACCTTCTCTCCCTGCTCGACCAGCGCGGCGAGGTGGTCGACGCCGCCGAGCATGTCTTTCTGACAGCCGCAGGGCTCAAGAGCGCCAGCAAGGTTGGAGACGGCGAACAATCGGAGCGACGGCTCCTTGGGCTCCGGTGAGGGCTGCTCTTTCGGCTTCTCCTGACAGGCACCGCCTAAGCCGAGGAACAGCGCGCTCAGGATGACTCCGAGTAGTTTGGCTAGGTTGGCGGGTCTCCGCTGCATCGCGGGGAACCTACTTGCATCCCCTGGTGAGGGCCAGCGGGGGCGGCGGCCCCGGCCTGAAACCAGCATTGGGGCCCTGGACATCAACGCCGTGCGCGGGAGAAACCGTGCGTGGACACACTCAAAAACGCGACACGTGCGCGCGCGTTGGTCGCTAATCTGAGCGGCCTGCCCCCACCAACTCCAGGGCGCATGCTCAGTCGCCAAGCGCCAGCAAACACTCCATAATGCCTGGGTGGGCGAGGGCGACGCACATCCGACAGGCGAGCGTAGCTCGCGCGCTTCGTTGGAACCCGCGGAGTATCAGCGCGAAGTACCGTTTGGGCCTTTCATCCTCGAGCGACGCATCGCCGTCGGAGGCAGCGCCGAAGTCTTCGTCGCCCGCCCCAAGACCGGCTCATCTCCCGCACCGCGCCTGGTGATCAAGCGCCTCCTACCAACCGCCCTCGGCGAAGAAGAGTTCGAGAGCCTGGAGCGCGAAGCGGACCTGCACCGCAGGGTCAAACATCCTGGGGTGGTGCACGTCTTCGGCGCGGGGATGGTGCGCGAGGAACCGTTCCTCGCGATGGAGTACGTGGACGGCGTCGACGCCTTTCGCTTGATGCGTTTCAGCCAGACCGAGGGCCGACCTTTTCCGCCCGGATTACCCATCTACATCGCGCGGCGCATCGCCCTGGCCCTGGCGGCGGTGCACGGCACCACGGACAGCCTCGGTCATCCGCTGAACATCGTGCATCGCGACGTCACCCCTTCGAATATCTACCTCTCCGTCGCCGGGGAAGTGAAGCTCGGGGACTTCGGCATCGCGCGTTTCGACGAGAAGCCCACCAGCGCCCCTGGCAACACCAGCTCATACGGTTTGAAGGGCAAGCTCGGTTACCTTGCCCCGGAGCAAGTGGCCGGAGAGCCCGTGGATCGCCGCGCGGATTTGTTCAGCCTGGCGGTCAGCCTGGGAGAGATGCTGATCGGTGAACGCATCTTCCCCGGCTCTGGGCAGCTCGCGATCCTACTCGCGATTCGCGACGGCAACATCGAGCCGCTACGCGCCAACGCGCACAAGCTTCCGCGTGGGCTGCAGCCGATCTTGGAGAAGGCGCTCACCCCGGATCCCGCGTATCGCTTCGCAGACGGTGCTGAGCTCGCGCACGCGCTCGAAGCCTTCGAGCAACCCTCCGAAGTGGAGCTGCAGGCGATGCTCGCCGAGTGGGTGAGCTGGGCGCGGGACTCGAGTCGCCTAGCCAAGAGCCTGCAGAGCCGCGTGCGGGACTCGGTGCAGCGCATGAAGGCAGCACGCGCCGTCTCGCGGGAGGCACTTCCGAGCTTCACGGGGGAAGAGCCGGCGCGACAGGATGGGCCCCACCCGGAGTCCCAGGTGACTCGCTCCGCACAGCTCGAGCCATCGCCTTACAGCAGTCGCGAGGCCGCGACGCGAGCAGAGCTCCACACCACGTTCGAGCACCCGCCGAGCCAACGCACCGGCGCCGAAGAGCCAAGTCAGGTGCGTCGGGTGAGCGGTACCGTCATGAGCTCCGTGACCTTCGCGAAGCTGGTGGAGATGATAGCCACGGGCGACTTGGGCCCCGACGATCAGGTGGCGTTGATGGGCGAGGGCTTCCGCCGCATCGGAGACATTCACGAGCTCGAGCGCCACTTGCTGCCATCCACGACCGCCGCAACGGGACGCATGTTCGAACCCGGCGTGCCGGATTTCGTGTGCGACCTAGGCACCATGCCCATGCTCGCGGTGCTCGCTCGTATGCGTCAACGGCGCGAGACCGGCGGCCTGTTCGTGCTGCGCAAAGGCGCCGACCGAGCTCAGCGCAAAGAAATCTACCTGCGCGGCGGCCGTCTGCTGCACGTCGCCAGTTCCGCACGGGAAGAACTCCTGGGGGAGTACCTGGTGCGCCGCGGAGCGCTTTCCCGTGAAGATCTCGAACAAGCGCTCAGGCTGCTGAAGAACTTTGGTGGGCGCCTGGGAGACACCTTGATCTCCCTCCACCTGGTGGACGCTCACGATCTGTTCCGTGCGATCCGCGACCAAGGCCGAGACCGGGTCGCCACCATGTGCAGCTGGAGCGAAGGCGGCGTGGCGTTCTACCGCGGAACAACGCCAGGACACGTCGAGTTCAAGCTTGATCTGGACCTTGCGAGTCCGATCATGGCCGGTGCGATCTTGCTTGGCCAAGGCGAGCCGGCAACGTTGCTACCGAACCTCTCCACACACATCCTCCCCGGTCCACGCATCGAGGCCACCCTGGATCGCCGAGAGCGTGGCACTGCACCAAGCTCCATGCAGCGGTTGCCCGAGCTGAGCAAGAGCAGCCCGACCCTGGAGAACGCGATTTCGGCTCTCACCCAGCCCGACGTGGACGGCGCTCGAGTGATCGGCCGCAAGGAAGCCTGCGCGGCGCTGATCGCGGCGAAGACCGTCGGCTGGATTCAGTTCTGAGCGCGCGCCACCCGGAAGCTACTCCGCGGCCAGCTTCTCCGGCGTGGATGCTCCTGGATTTTCCTCACGGATTTCTTGGGGTGAGGAGCCCCGCAGCTGCCCCAGCTGCTCTTCAAGCAGCTCGGCCCAAGCGACCATATAGCGCGCCACGTGCTGATGGTTGCGATACGAAAGCTCGAGCCGTTCGCCAACGGGAATGCGCTTCAACACCTTCGGCGAAGAGAGGCGTTCGAGGTGCCGGATGTCGTCGAGCGTCGCGCCGACTTCCAGCATGCTGCCGATCACTACATCCATCGGGAAGCCGCTCGTCGGGCAGTACTCGACGATCTGCTCTGCCCAGAGGCCAGGGCGCTGCATGGCAAACTCTCGGATCTGCTGTTGGCTGAGCTGGGTCAGCGTCTGGGCCAGGTGACCGCAGTTGCAGCGCCCGAGATCACTCCAACGGTAGTCTGCGCCGGTCAGCAGTCGCTCTGCGGTGGTCCGCAGCGCTTGCGCCAGCTCAAGGGCGCGGCGGCTGGTCGAGCCGTCTGGGAAGCAATTTTGCAACGCGATGGGTGCCGACATTGAGAGCAGTCTAGCACAAGGTTATCGTCCCCTCGCCGGGGAGGAGTGCCGAGCCAGGGCGGCGAGCGAGGCCTTCCGGTAGACGAAACATGAGTGACATCGAGGTCGAGCGCAGCATCGAGTGCAAGTCCAGCGCGGATCGTCTGTGGCCCATCATCACCGACACCGAACGCATGAACCGCGCGATCGGGCTCGGTCGCATCGAGGTGGAGGCAAACTCCGACGAGAGCGCGGCTCGCTTCGTCATCAAGACCGTCGCCGCCGGCTTCCCGCTGGAATACGAGGAGCGCCCCTTCGAGTGGCAGAAGGACAAGCGCTTCGAGGTGCGCCGTGTAGTACGCAAGGGCCTGACAAAGGAAATCGAAAATCGTTTCCGCCTGGAACCAATTGAGGGAGGCGGCACTCGGCTCTCCCTCACGGTTCGGGTCGTGCCGAAGTCTGCGCTGCTCCGGCCAATCATGGCCATGCAGGTGAAGCGCAGCGTGAACAAGGTCATGCGCGAGTTCTCCGCCATCGACGCCGAGCTACAAGCCGGGCAACAGGCGGAGTTCTCGAGCTTCGTGCCCAATCTGGGACCGGATCTGCTCGCTCGCGCGTGCGACAACCTACATCGAGAAATGCAAGATCCAGAGCTCGGCTACCACGAGTCTGAGCTCCACTCGGAGCTGGCCGAGCGCTTGATCCAGCTCGTGAAGACAGCGCCGGACCCGGAAATCGATCGCCTACGTCCCTTCGAGCTAGCAGATCGCTGGGGCACCGAGCGCCGAGAGCTGCTCGAGGTGTGCCTGTGCGCGGTCAACGCCGGGCTGCTCGAGCTGTCTTGGGACCTGGTGTGCCCCAGCTGTCGCACGGGCTCAGAACGACTCGAGAGCTTGGTCGAGCTCAGCACGGCTGCGCACTGTCAGTTTTGCGATATCGACTACGAGCTCGAGTTGGATCGAGCGGTGGAGGCGACCTTCTGTCCAGCTGCCGGAGTACGCACAGTAGACGTGGGGCCGTATTGCATCGGCGGCCCAGCGCGTACGCCGCATGTGCTGGCTCAAGCGATTCTGCATCCCCAAGGCGTCGCTCACCTGGAGGCGCCCCCAGGCGAAGCGCGCTATCGGCTGTTCGTCCGCGGCGGCAGCGCTCGCTCGTTGCTAGTTCGTGAAGGTGCGCCGAAGCACGTTCATCTCACCGTGCGGGGCGAAGCATTCGATGACGATCGAGAAGTGGAGGCAGCACCCGGCGCCGACCTCGAGATAGCATTCCACGCGGATAATGAATCTCACGTCAAGCTCGAGAGCTTGGTGTACCGAGATCAGTCTGCCACGGCGCACGTGGTGAGCACCCTGGAGGCGTTCAGGCGTCGCTTTGCCGCGCAGCTCCTGCGGCCAGGGCTGAGCCTCAAGGTGGGCCGCGTGGCACTGCTCTTCACGGACTTGACTGACAGCACAGCCATGTATTCTGCGCTCGGTGACGCGCGGGCGTTTCGCGTCGTGCTCGACCACTTTGACGTGCTCAGGGAGACGATCTCGGAGCACGACGGGAGCGTGGTAAAAACCATCGGCGACGCCGTCATGGCGGCGTTCGTGGACGAAGGCGAAGCGATCCGCTGCGCGGTCGCCATGCATCGAGCGATGCCGCAGTTTCGCTCGGCGCAAGGCGACGCGAGCGGGGTGCGCCTCAAAGTCGGGGTCTACTCGGGTCCCTGTTACTCCGTGAACGCCAACAACATCCTCGACTACTTCGGTCAGAGCGTGAACATTGCCGCGCGGTTACAGGGTAAGGCAGGCGCAGGCGAAATCGTGCTCACCGAGGAGGCCGCGAAGAAGGCGCTGCAACACGGGTGGTTGCAGGGGGCGGCCCCGAGCGCGCCCTTCAGTGCCGAACTCAAAGGCGTGAGTGGCAGCTTGTCGATGGTCCGCGTGCTGGTCGACGCCTGATGGGATCAGCTGAGCGGCGGGTACTTCTGGAGCTTGCGCTGAAGCGAGCGTCGATGGATCCCGAGACGCCGAGCAGCCTCTGAGATGTTGCCGCCACAGTCGCTCAACACGCGATTGATGTGCTCCCACTCCGCTCGCGCCAGACTCGGCGCCTTGGGAGCCTCAGTCGGATCGCTGAGGGGAGCCTCGGCGTCCCGCTGGAACGCCGCCAAGATCTCATCGGCGTCAGCGGGCTTCTGCAGGTAGTGGGTCGCGCCGAGCTTCACCGCGTCAATGGCAGTGGCAATGCTGCCGTAGCCGGTCAACACCACGACGCGCATACTGGGCTCGAGCTTCTTGAGTTCTCTCACCAACTCGAGCCCTGAGTGCCCAGGCATCCGCAGGTCGACTGTGGCGAGCTCCGGCGGGTCGTCGTGAGCCAGGCGCATGGCTTCGTCGTAGTTGCTTGCGCCACGCACGGAGAAGCCGCGGTTCTTGAACGCCATCACCAAGCGATCACGAAAGATCTCTTCGTCGTCGACCACCAGGATCGAGGTTTGATGCAGGTCGCCGTCCATCGTGCCTCCGTTCCGTTCTCTTTGCATCACTCCGATGCTTGAGTTGCCTTGTTGGCTGAGTCTTCACTGTGAGGGAGCAGCACCGTCGCGCGGGTGCCCTCGCCTGGCTGAGACTGAATCAGGAGCTGGCCACCCAGTCCTTCTACCACAGCCCGGGTCAAGAATAGGCCGAGGCCCATGCCTCGGCCGGGTTCCTTGGTCGTAAAAAACGGCTCTACCGCTCGGCGCAACACTTCTTCACTCATACCCGTACCGCGGTCCACCACCTCGAAGCGCCAGCCCGTTGCGAGCACGGCTACTTCCACCTTCACGCGCTTTTGCCCGGAGGAAGCGTCTAGAGCATTCTTGATCAAGCCCCGCAGCGCCCGCACGAGAGCCCGCTCCGGTACGCGGGCAGCGTAGGACTGAGCGTCGTCGCTCAACACCACGTCCACTCGCTGCGTTTCCTGTAAATTCTCCAACGCGCGCTTCACGAGCAGTGGCAGCTCGAGGCGGCTCTGATTTTCCGCGTGGGTGGTGCCGGAGTCACTGGAGAGCTGGATCAGGATCTCCCGACACCGCTCCACCTGTTCACGGATGAGTCTTAGGTCACCGAGTAGGCGATCGTCCACCCCCGCCTGACCCAGTTCGCGGTCGAGTTCCTTCACGATCACGGCGATGGTCGACAGCGGAGTCGAGAGTTCGTGCGCTGCGCCCGCCGCGAGCGTGGCTAGTGACGCGAGCTGGTCAGATCGTCGCGTGCGCTGTTCTGCCGCAGCCAGCTCGGCCTCCCGTGACCGCAAGGCCGCGTTTACCCGCTGCATGAAATAGACGATGAAGGTCGCGCCAACTCCGAGGGCGACCCAGATCCCGTAGAGATGCGCCTTGAACGGAATGCCATCGCTGCCCGCCATGTGCAGCGGAACGTTCTCGAAGAACAAAGCGCCAGAGCAGAACAGCGCGAGCAAGACGAGACCCCAGGTCCACTTCGGGCGAACGACCAGAGCAGCAACGGCGATGTGGATGAGGTAGAGAAACGAGAAGGGGTTCTGGGGACCGCCGCTGAAATAGAGCAGCAGCGTGAACAGCAGCAGGTCGAAAGCAACCAGCGCCACAAGCATCCGCTCGGAAACTTCGGGCTCCTGCCTGAGCCATCCCACGTAGCCCAGGTTGCTGGTGAGCTCGAGCGCCAGAATCACCCCCACAGGCAACAACGGCAGCTCCACCCCCATGAACCAGGTGACTCCGGTGATCACCACAGCCTGACCGAACATCGCGAACCAGCGCATGCGGACGAGCCACGAGAGGTTGATCCGAAAGGCATCTGCAGCAGGCGTGCCGTGGAGGGCTTGCGGAGCCGCTTCGGTAGTGTTCACGGCTCCCCCATGCGCGCGGGCGGAGGCCCCAATGACGGCGCTTGAAAACTCGAGGACCTCTCGGTGGGGGACAAAGCGCGGGATTGGTGCCACGGAAGCGTCGAGCGGGCCAGCACAGAGGCTCGCGTTGCTGCACTCGAGGCGGCGTGATAGCTCCTTTGCAGGATGTTTCGCGGCTCATCGCGTGGCCGACCCGATTCGGGCGGAGTTCAGCCAGACTCGAGGAAGCGACCCACGGCCCAGCAGTCGTTGACCTTGGTTGCGGTCGGCTTGTGCCTCGGCGCGTGCACCTTGGCGCTCGATTTCGGCGATGAGAAGCAGCTCGTGGCGAGCGGTGGCAGCGCCGGGGCGTCGAGCGCCGGAACGAGCAGCGCCGGCAGTGGAGGCGAAGGCGCCAGCGGGGGAAGTGCCGCTAGCGCGGGCACTGGGGCTGGCGGCAGCGCAGGAAACTCAACAGCCGGGACCAGCGGAAGCGGCGGGAGCGCAGGCGCCGGCGGGGTTACCGACGGGGGTCTCTGCGCCACGGACGCTTCCCCTGTGGGTCCCGACTCGGGCAATCAGTTGTTCTTCTACTTCGACGCCGCAGACCAAAGTGGGGGGACAAACGATGGTGACTGCTCGAAGGACGACGCTCGGCTAACGCCCCTCCAGGGAACGATGCCCGCGGACTGCGATTTCAAGATTGGCGCAAGCAAAGAGTGGATCCAGCTGTTCCGCGAGGAATCCATCGCCTGTACCGGCTGTCTGAGCCCCACGCCCGACTTGTGGGTGGAGTTCCTGCTCAACTACAGGACTCCAGTATCGACCGAGGGCACGCTCGTGTTCCAACCCATGCGCGGCAACGCCGCGGCGGGCAACGCAACTTACCCCGGCATCGTCCTGAACTCACAGCACCACCTGGGCCTCAAGTGCGGCCAAACGGAGCAGTACAGCCCGCTGACTCTCAACGAGAGCGCCATCGTCATGCTCACCTATGAGTATGACTTCGCGGCGCGCGTCGCCCGGCTGTATCAGCGCGCCACCAGCGAGGGCTACGCGATCGGTCAGCTGCAGAACCCGCTCGTGGAGCTCGCATGTGACTGCAGCGAGCCTGCAGATGGCTTCTTCATGCGTGGGGTCGCCGGCACGGGGGAGCTCCTCTACGACGAAATCCGCGCGGCTGAGAACCACACCGCCATCGACGACAGTTACTGAGCTCTCCGGGTCGGCGGCCGCCTCGAAGCGTCGACTGGGGACCGTGGATCGGCTAGTCCATAAGACATGAAGTTGCTTGTAGCGGGGCCCCAAGGCTGGCTCCGGTCGTCGGCTTGTTTGTTCAGTCTCCTGGTCGGGAGCGGAGTTGCCCAAGCCCAACCGGTGCGCGCAACCGTGATCCTCAGGGCCGGAGACAGCCCCGCGAGCGGCGACGGTACGGCAATTCAGTCGTTGAGCTACCCCAGAGCCACCGAATCGGGCAAGCCGGTCATCGTCGGCGGGCTCTCCTCGGACAGCGCCTACGTGTGGGTCAACGATCAGGTGGTGTGGTACGGCTCTCAGGGCCCGACCACTTTGTTTCCCGACGGAAGTTCCACGCAGGGGTCCTGCGGCGCGAACGACCTTGGGAATTGGGTAATGCAGGGGCAGATCAATGGATCCTCTACTATCTATACCGACGCGGGACCTTTGCTGTCGGTGGACGACCCTGCGCCGGGCTTTGGCAGCGGACTCATCGTATGGAATATCGACCGTCCGAAGCTCGACGCATCGGGAGCTGCCTACTTCTACGCCGTCGTAGGCGACAACTTCGTCACCGTAGCCACTGCGCTCTACCGCTCTACAGATCGAACCCTCGCCAACACCGCTCCCTTGCTGAAAACCGGCGATGACCTCGGTGGCTTCGTGCTGGATCAGTACGGCTTACGGCCCTGGTACGCAGTGTCTAGCAACGGCAGCCACGTGATCTCCAGGGTGCACGCAACGGGGACCGAAGGCCTCAGCCTGGACTCGACCCTGATCGCGAAAGAAGGCGACCCCAACGGTACGGAGGGCAACTGGGACAACTTCGACTTCGTCGATGTGAACTCCAGTGGCCACTACGTGTTCTCCGGAGACAGCGACGCAGCGACGATTCGGGACGAGTTCATCGCCTACGACGGATCCATTTCCGTGCGAGAAGACGATACATTGGACGGAGTGCAACTACTGAACCCCGCGTCGGTGTACGGCATCAGCATCAACGACAAGGGCAACGTGGCCCATGCCTGGGGACACAACCCGAGCAATACTCGCACCCTGTTCTACAGCTGCGACCCGACAAACCTCGGCAACTCCCGCAAGGTGGTCTCGACCAACGACGAGCTCGACTTGAATGGCGATGGCGTGGCCGACGCGGTCTTCAAGCGCATAGACACAGCGACCAACATCGGCAGCGGCGTTCAGCTCACTAACTCCGACGTGATCTACACCCGCGCCCAAATCAACTTTGGGGCGAGCGACATTCAGGCCATCGTCGGCTTCCCAGTGACTTGCTGCGGGGACGGCGCGATTCAGACGGGTGAAGCCTGTGATGACACCGGGGAGTCCGCGACCTGTAATGCGGACTGCACTGCGCAAGCGTGTGGTGACGGAAAGCACAACGCGAGCGCGGGAGAAGCCTGCGACGACGGGCCCAACGGATCGCCCACCTGCAATCCCAACTGCACGCTTAGCCAATGCGGGGACGGCGTCACGAACGGCGGCGCCAATGAAGAGTGCGACACCTCCGGCGAGTCGGCGACGTGCAACGCAGACTGCACCCTCGCGACTTGCGGCGACAAGAAGATCAACGTCAGCGCAAGCGAAGTCTGCGATGAAGGTGGTGTTGCGACCGCAACCTGCGACGCAGACTGTACGGCTCCACGTTGCGGCGACGGAGAGCTCAACACGGCGGCAGGTGAAGCGTGCGACACCGCCGGGGAGAGCGCGAGCTGCGATGCGGACTGCTCGCTGCCTGAATGCGGCGACGGCGTACTGAATCGGGCCGCAGGGGAAGAGTGCGAAGACGCGAACGCGACGGATGGGGACGGCTGCTCGGCGGCATGCAAGCTGGAAGGTAACGGGAGCGGCGGGAATGCAGGCGCGGCTGGGTCCGGGGGCAGCGCTGGTTCGAGCGGCGATGCTGGCAGCGGCAATGCTGGCTCAAGCGGCAATGCTGGCTCAAGCGGCAATGCCGGCTCGAGCGGCAGTGCAGGCACGGATACCGGCGGCAGCGCCGGCGCGAGCGGAGGTTCCGCAGGGCAATCTGAGTCCGGGGATACCTCGGGTTGCGGCTGCCGCCAGGCGGGGAAGTCACCTTACGGAACATCCGCGTGGCTAGTGCTCGGCCTTGGGGTTTGGCTGACAGGTCGCCGACGGCGCCGCGCGTCTCAGCGCCGGAGTTGAGCGAGGAGTCAGGCCGAGTGACTAAAGCGCCTTCTCGAGCTTCACTCGGTTTCCCCACGCTCGCGAATTTTCAGGGGTTGTGATCCTCTCACGGTTTTGCGAGTGCTGGAGTCGTCGACAACCGTGCTGAGATTCGCTACCGCAGGGCGATGAGATCGCATTTCCGCGGCGGCAAACACCTGCTCTGCCTGACAGCGTGTGTAGGAGCGACGCTGCCGTCGATCCATGCCCAGGCGCAACAAGTCGTGCGCGCAACGCTGATCTTGCAGCGCAACCAAGTTGCGAGCGGTGGAGATGGTTCGGGGATCCGATCGCTGAGCCCGCCAACGGTCACGGCACAGGGTAAGCCGGTGGTCGTGGGCTCTCTCACGTCCAACGACGCTTACGTTTGGATTGGCAATCAGGTCGTCTTCTACACGGCTCAGGGCAGCGACCCGGTCTCTGCTGCAGGAAGCAGCACGCTACTCAATGGCGGAAACGACGCTGGCAACTGGGCGTTTCCCGCGACGCTGAATGGCCACTCCGCCGTGTACTCGGACATTGGAAAGGTCGTCGAGGTCGGCGACGCGGCGCCAGGTTTCGTTGCGAACGTGGAGCTCTGGTCCATCGAGAACACCACCCTCGACGAGGCCGGAGCAGCCTACTTCTACTCGTTGATCAGCCAATCTGGAACCGACAGCTCGGGCAGCGCGCTCTTCCGCTCCTCCGACCGCACAGCGGCCAACACCGTTCCGCTCATCAAGGGCGGTGACAACCTCACAGGCTTCGTGGTCAACGCCTTCGGAGTCCAAGACCGCTTCGCTGTGTCTCGCCAAGGTGGACACACCATCGTCCACGTCAAAGACGCCAACAACGTGAGTGCGCTCGTGGTGGATGGCGTGCGCGTCGCCACCGAGAACGAGTTCAACGGCCGTGAAGGCAACTGGCGCACTTTCGATACCGTGGCGATCAACAGCGGGGGTCACTGGATGTTTGCTGGCGACACCACGGCGGTCCCGCTCAGGGACTACGTCATCGTCTACGACGGTCAGATCGCACTGCAAGAAGGTGAGACCCTATCAACCGGGCCCGTCCTGTTGAACGAAGCCGACGTGCGAGGGCTCGCTCTCAACGATCAGGGACACGTCGCGCACATCTGGTCTCACCCGCCGACACCCATCAACCGCACGCTCTACTTCGGCTGCAACCCCACGGACCTCAAGAGCTCTACCAAGATCGTCACGAATGGCGACCCGCTCGACTTCGACGGCGACGGAACGGCAGACGCGACTCTCGATCGACTATGGGTCAACGTCACCCACCACCCGGCGGTTGCGTTGACGGAGTCTGATGTCATCTACGCGAAGGCATATGTGAAGTTTGGAAGCAGCTCGTCAGTCGAAGCGGTACTTGGCTTCCCGGCCACGTGCAGCGGAAGCGGCACGGGTGGAACCGGCGGCGCAGCTGGAGCCGGCGGTGCAGCTGGAGCCGGCGGCGCAGCTGGAGCTGGCGGCAGCGCGGGGGGCGCGAGTGGTGGCGCCGGCGGAGCAATGAGCGGAGGCAGCTCAGGCGAAGCGGGCAGCGCCGGATCTGGCGTTGCAAGCGGTGGAGGCGGCAGCACCTCCTCCCCCGGGGGAACCGGCGGCGGTTCCGCAGGGAAACTTGGCACCGGGGGCGCTGCAGGCGAACAACCGGGCGCCAGCGATGATAGCGGGTGTGGTTGTCGCCAAGCAGGGAAGCCGGGACAGCATCCCCCGTGGTCGCTCCTGATTCTGGGTTTGGGGGTGAGGTTCACCCGCAGGCGCGGCAAAGGCTCCGCCAGCGATTGCCAACCAGCGCGCTGAGGTCACGCGTTTCGGCGCCGTCTGTGTTCACGGAGACGGCGCGAAGGGCAGGATGCTCTTCAAGTCCTCGTCGTTGAACATCAGGTTCAAACCTACGAAGTAGTCCCGCCGGTCGGGGTTCAGGAGGTCATCGACGCCGCCCATTAGCCAAAGTCGAGTAATGAACTCGTAGCCCAATCCGATACGCCAGCGCGGCCGAATCACCTCACCAAAGCCGAACAGGTCCTGGCGCAGCTCGAAGCGGTCGTCGAAGAGCGCCAGATCGAGCCCGACACCACCCGTCGACTCCTTGATGCCGAAGCGCCCGGTCAGCGGACCGAAGCGCTGAGCAAACTGCAAGGAGAAGCGGAAGGCGTTCGTCGTTACCGTACGGATCTCGCGATAGTGCGCCGGGTCGTTGGGGTTCGTGGAGTCGACGTCAGTCTGCTCGTAGCGGGTCAAGCCGCGCGGATCGTTGACGATCTCGATGGAGTAGTACTTGTCTTCTCGAGGTTGCAACCGGAGCTCTACGTAGCTCTTCACGGTGCTCGACAAGAATTGATAGTCGGTGCGAAGCCCAACGATGGTCTGCAGGCGATTGATCCCACCGACGAAGTCACCCACGTCTTCAGTGATGCCTTCGATCTCGTTGATCAGCTTTTCGTCTTTGGTGAGCCGCCCAAGTGTTCCCTCCCCCCGAGCAAGCCGACCACTGACGGTATCGATGTTGTCGAGGGAGCGCTCCAAGCTGCTGCTCGCCTTGTTGAGCTTGCTGATGATCTGACGGATCTCGCCTGGGTCTTGCTTGCCGTCCTTGCCCTCGGTCGTGGTGAGCCTCCGGACTTCGGTGGTCACCGCCCGGACATCCTTGAGGATGGCATCTACTTCTGGCGCCCCTTTGGCGGTGATGCCTTCAACGTTCGTCAGGATGTTGCGAATACTGGTGCGGTTCTCTTTGACCGTCTTGTTCAGTTGATCCGTGACCTCGGCCAGGTTCTTCAGCGTCTCCTTGATGTTGTCTTTGCCCTGATCGCTTCCGACCGTGTCCGCAAGACTGTCTGCGACGAGCTTCACCTTCTTCGCGATGTCGCGAACATCCTTCAGGATCTCATCGGTGGTCGCCGCCTCGATGACGTTCTTGATGCGGTCGCCGTCCTCGAGCTGAACCCTGCCGTCGGTGCCTGGCGCAATCGCCAGGAAGTACTCTCCAAGCAAGGAAGAGCTCTGCTTGGCGACCGCGGCGTCCTCGAACAGCGGGACGTCGGGCTGCATCTTGATGTCGACACGTGCTTTGCCCCCTTCAAGGCGAACGTCGTCGATATTGCCGACCGGAATACCAGCGATCTTGACCTGGGAGTGCTTGGCGATGCCCGTCGCGTCGTCGAGCAGCACGTAAACGGTGTAGCCATTGCGGGAGGCCGCGGTCTTGTTGACGAAACGCCAGATCAAGAAGCCCGCGACCACCATGACCGCAGCGAAGAGCCCAACCTTCGCAGCTGTGGTGAACCGGCCCATGGATGCGCTGAACCTACCAGGGGAACCTGGTTTGGTCGACTCGAGGCGCGGGATTCGGCGCCGGCATGGTTGGCGAGCCCAGCGGCGGTGGTTCCCTGAGGCGGGGGGTGGTACACCCGACCTGAGATGCCCCGAGCCCTCCGCCAGCACCGCGCTAGATGCGCTGGATCCCTTGCTTTTGCTGGCCTGATTGCGGTGACTGTGTGCGGTTGCCACCCGCACCGAGCGCGCCCCGAACCGCGCGTCCCCACGCTGGATGCCCCTGCGGCCGCCGCGCTTCCCTCGTGGCTGCCAGAGTACTCCGCGGCGCAGCGTGAGTTCTTGGACGCCCCCGCACCCGTCCCCGTTTCCTCGCCGGCCCGCCGGGTCTACCCCTCGCTGGACCGCTTCGTGTTCGCAAACGCGCCGCCGTTCGATCCAACCCGCGCTGGCCAGGCCAGGACAGCAGTTGACCAGACGATCGCCGGCTCCCCCCTGCTCTACGTCATGAGTGATCTAAATGACGCGAGCTTGGCGAACTGGACCGCGCAGTATGGCCCCGCAGCACCGGAGGAACCGGATCCTTGGGTCCGCGCCGTGTCGAACTCGGAGTCGGACATCGGGCTGGTGTGGGCCACGCCGCCTCCGGCGGCACAGGCCGACATCGATCGAGCAAACGCAGACCTCGCCAAGAAGGACTGGGCGGCAGCCGAGGCGAAGCTCTCTGGGGTTCTGACCCACGTGAACGATGTCCCCGCCCTGTGGCTGCTACTCGCTGAGGTTCAGCGCGCGCGGGGCAACGACGAAGGGACCATCGCCTCGGCCAAGCGGGCGCTGCAGATCGATCCGCGGAGCCCTGACGGCCACCGCACCCTCGCAGAAGTATTCGCGCGGCAAGGACGACTTCCGGAGGCAAGACACGAGCTCGCAATCGCGCTCGCCCTCTACCCAACCAGCCCGCGCGCATGGGCGATCGCGAAGCGCTACTTTCGCCTCCAAGCGCGCCCCGAACCGATTCCGAGCCTGATCGACGTGGGCCGCGACGGCTACGTACGCATCGCTACCCCGCCAACACCAGCGGCCCGCGCCTATGCTCGTTGCCGTGCGGCACTGCGCTACGAGCCAGACTTCAGACGCCGCATGCTTGGCCTCGCCAACCCATACCGCCTGAGTATGGGGGAGGAGTTGATGTGCTACGAAGCCGCGTCAACTGCTGCTGTGGCGACGCCCAAAGACGCGCCTCCCGGCGTGCCTGGCCCGAAACAATCCGGACCACCACCGGCGAAGGCAGCGTCCGGAGCGAAGCCGCCGGCTCCCCCTGGTCCTCCCGTGGGCTTACCCCCGAGCGCGCCGCCCGGTGCGCCGCTACCCGCTCCACCCGGAGGACCGCCAGGCCCACCGTCCGCGGCGGCGCCAATTCCTGAGCCTCCCCCAGCCGCGCCGCTCGGCATGGGAGACCCCTGGATGTCGCTCGCGAGCTCGGGTCGGCTCCCGGACTTCGTGCTGTTCGACGTGATCGGGCGGCACCGCCCGGAGTGGCTTCGCGTCGCTCCCCCAAAGCACCATCGAGCGCTGATCGACTACGTCGAACATGCCGTTCTGGACTGACACGCGACCCTGGCTCGTCGGCGGCCTGAGCGCGATGTTCGCGCTCTGCCTGAGCTGCAACCCGCCGCAAACGCCGTTGCCACCCAACCTGATCGAGGCGCCCGAGGAGCCCGCGCTGGAACCTATCCCCGCGGAACCAGTTTTCGATCAGCCGCTGAGTTGGCAGCAGTTCGCGAAGCCACCAGAAGCCGCCCCGGCGCCAGATCCTTCCACGGAGGCGTACCTCCAGGCCTGTGGTCAAGGCGAGGCCGCACTGCATCGGGTGGCGACACACGTCGCGAACCTTCAGCTTGGAGGGGCGCCGGAGCCCGACATGGCTGAGGTGGTCTTCGCGCTTCGTAGCCAAGGATCGCCCTATGTCTGGCCACGAGTCTGGACGCTCGAAGGCGGAAGTCTGGACCAGGACGACGTGGTCAAGAGGATCCAGGCATGGGTCAGTCGTTCCCGCGCGGAAGGTCAGGTGCGCTGTGGCATCTCGAAGGTGAGCAACGGAGAGCACGAGGTGCTGGCCTTGATCGCGGTGGATGCATTGGCCGACCTGCAACGAGCAATCCCGCTACGGCAGCGCACGAGCACCTTTGTCCGCTTCGAGGCCCACCTGCGGGTGCAGGCGAGCGACGCTCAGCTCGTGGTGTTGGGCCCTGGTGGGCGCCCGAAGAACGTACTCACTTCGCTCTCGTCATCGGGTGTCACCGCTAGCTTCAGCGCAGATCAACCCGGGCGCTGGGTCGCCCAGCTGTTGGCGACCACGGGGTCGGGTCCCCGACCACTGTTGGAGGTCGAGTTCTACGCAGACGTCGATCCTCCGAGCGCCCCCGACGCAAGCCCCGTCCCCGGCGAAGGCCCAGTGGAAGGTCCACCGGAAACTCAGCTACTCACCTGGCTCAACGCGACACGGGCGAGTCAAGGCTTGGGGAAGCTCCGAGGCAACCCGCAGCTCGATAAGCTGGCACGGGCTCATGCCGAGGCGATGCGCGACAAGAACCAGCTGGCCCACGACGTGGGAGACGGCAACCCGAAGCAGCGCATCGTGGCGGCGGGGCTCACCCCGCGGCTCGCAGGAGAAAACGTGGCGCGAGCGCGGACGCTGGAGCGGGCCCACCGCACGCTTTGGCTGAGTCCGAGCCATCGCGGCAATCTGCTGCACCCGGGGTTCAAAGAGGTTGGCATCGGGATTGTGCAAGACGAGAAGGGCAATTGGTGGGTCGCCGAGCTTTTCGCCGCGTTTTAGTGACCAAAACGTGGGGCGATGACTAGGTCGTCGCAGCGTAAAGCATTCTCAACCCCTCGCTGCTCGGCTAGTGTCCTCATCTCGTGAGACCCTTTGCCCAGCCTGATGGCGAACCGCGTGCGACGCATCCGCACCGCGGGCGTCGTTCAGAACGTTCAGCGGCGGTGACGTCGCCTAGGCAGGGTGTACATGTCCGAGCCCTCGATGCTCTCGCGGTATGCAAGGTTGCCCACCTTGCGGAGGCAGAATGATTCAGATCCGGCGCCTGCTCTCAATTGTCCTTCCGGCTTTAGCCCTCTTGTTCGTTAGCGGCCACGCCCACGCGCAACAGACGACGTTCTACTTGGATCGCATCCAAATCAGCGGTGCGCCCGACGACGGCTTCGCGGTTTGGCGGCCCTATATGTCACCGAAGACGCGCATCTATGGTGCGGCGGCGCTCGGCTACACGTTGAACCCGCTGCGCACATCGGTCGTCACCGATGACCCCAAGGCCGAACGGGACTCGGCGAACATCATGCGACACCAGCTGATTGCTCACCTCCAGGCGGGCGCTGAGCTGGCGAGTCGCCTCGGCGTGAACATCACGATCCCCGTCGCGGTGTTCCAGGAAGGCGGCGCGGACCCACAGGTCAACGGCATTGGCGGCGGCCTGGAGCGACGCACCGTCGCCCTACACGACATCCGCCTCGACGCTCGCGTACGCGCATTCGAGACCGACGATGGCTTCATGCGCCTCGGCGGCGGCGCTGCGCTGTGGATTCCAGTTGGCGATGCGGAGTCTTTCGCCGGCGATGACCAGCTCACCGGCTACCTCTACGGCTCCGCCGAGTTCGACTTCGGCCCGTTCTACATCTCGGGCAACGTCGGTCCGCATTTCCGCCCGGAACGCGGTATCGGAGGCGTGAACGGCAATCTCTTCTTGGCTAGCGAGCTGCGCTACGCGGGCGGCGCCTACCTCCCACTGCGTGAAGGCACCATCCTGCTCGGTGGCGAGCTCTGGGGCACCACGGGTATCGGCAACGTCGGCCCGGATGATCACAGCAGCTTGTTCGCCGGCCAGAACACCGACTTCGAGTGGCTCGGCTTCCTACGGTTGGCTCTCGACGACCAGAAGCGCTGGTACTTCAAAGGCGGCGGCGGCACGCGACTCGCAGCGGGCTACGGCTCGCCCGACGTGCGCGTGCTCGCGCAGATCGGCACCTACACCACCATTGAAGACACCACGCCCGGGCAAGTCGCGCGCCGCTATCGAGATGCGCCTGACGTCGACATGCAGGACAAGGACACGGATGGCGATGGCTATCCCGATGACGTCGACGCCTGCCCGACGGTCAAGGAAGACGGAAAGCCGCCGAATCCGACGGACGGCTGCCCTGCACCGGCTGATCGTGACGGCGACGGCATCCTAGACGACATCGACAAGTGTCCCGACGAGCCGGAAGACAAGGACGGCGTACAGGACAGCGACGGCTGCCCCGAGGAGGATCCGGACAAGGACGGCATCCCCGACGCTGAGGACGCTTGCCCCACGGAACCGGGCTTGAAGAACAAGGTAGCCGAAAAGAACGGCTGCCCCGGCTCCACGAAGTTCGTCGAAGGTTCTGACGAGATCCAGCTGCTCCAGCCCATCCAGTTCGAGACGGGCAAGAGCGTCATCAAGAAGGTCAGCTACCCAATCCTCGACGAGGTGGTGATGCTGCTCAAGTCGCGTGACGACTTGCGCATCGCGGTCCACGGGCACACCGACAGCCGCGGCTCGCGAGACCTGAACACTCGCCTCAGTAAGGCACGCGCCAAGGCCTGCATGGACTACTTGATTGCCCACGGCATCAAGGCGAGTCGCCTGGAGTCCGAAGGCTTTGGGCCTGACAAACCTGTGGCGCCCAACGACACCGAGGCAGGACGCGCGAAGAACCGGCGCGTCGAGTTCCGCATCCTCGAATAGCGGCACCCGCTGCAAACGGGTGGCAACACCCAGGAAGAGGCGTCGCAACAACGGCGCCTCTTCGCATTTGCGGCGCCTAAGGCGCTGCGGCGCCTCTTGCGTTCTGGCGCCGACGGTCCGACGCCCATGCTGTGAGTTTCCTCAAAGAAACGCGCATCAAGTTCTGGCTCCTCGCGCTCGGCGCCGGAGCGCTAGCGTTCGTCTTGACGCAGGGCGCCAGCAGGCTCACACCCTTCAGTGTGTGGCCCATCATCAATGACGTCGCGACCGGGGAGACCGCTCAGTACCCCGACATCAAGCCCCAGCGCTTCAACCATCCACCAGAGCAGGTGCTCGAGGCCGCGGGCGGCGCCGTACGCTCCCTTCCAAACTGGAAGGTCGAGAGTCAGTCAGACGGAGAGCTTCACGCGATACGCACCACGCGGTTGTTCCGCTTCAAGGACGACATCTGGGTCCGCGTCTCGAAGACCGATGACGGTTGGACCAAGGTCTGGATCCGCAGCAAGTCTCGCGTCGGCAAGGGAGACTTCGGACAAAATGCCCGCAACATCCGCGAGTTGCAGGCGGCGCTCAGCTCCCGCTTGTGAGGCGCTGACCGACGTCAGGACCGCCGCGGCCGAAGTCAGGAGCGCTGCGGCCGAAGTCAGGAGCGCTGCGGCCGAAGTCAGGAGCGCTGCGCCCTCCCCCCCCAAAAACCAACCAATTCGCGGGAGAAACAGGCGCATCATGGATGGCGCGAATGGAATGGCTTGCTGGGCCCCGGGGTGCGTGTTAGAGCCCGCGCGCCATGCGTGACAATATCCGCTTAGTTTCCAGCGCCGGCACCGGCTTCATCTATTACACCACCAAGAACAAGAAGAAGCAGGCGGGCAAGATGGAGATCAAGAAGTACGATCCCGTCGTTCGCCAGCACGTGGTGTTCAAAGAAGCCAAGATGCCGCCTCACTCCAAGTGAGGATCAACCCATCCCGGCAGGGCGTGAGTCCATGTCGGCTGGCCTAAGGCGCTCGTCATCAGGACGGCGCCTTTGTTGTCTCCCGTAGACGAGCAGCGCGCCAGCCTTGACGAAGTAAGTCCAACGTGGCTCACTCCCCGCCCCCGAATCAGCCATAGCCCCGGCTACTGGCGACTTGACCGTTTTCCCGCTCGCTTGCCGTGACCACCTCATCAAGTGGCTCACCCATCGAGCGGCCCAGCCTGAACAAGAGACACCATGAAGCGCACTTACCAGCCGCACAACATCAGCCGGCTCCGCACCCACGGCTTCCGCAAGCGCCTCGAGACCAGCGGTGGCCAGAAGGTCCTGAAGAACCGTCGTCGCAAGGGGCGCTGGCGCCTCGCCGTGTCGGCCTACAAGAAGTAATCGCTCCGGTCGTGAACCAGAGCTCGAAAGCGCGGGATGGGCAGCAATGCTTTCCCGCGCTTCGACGCGTCCGCACCCCAGGAGAGTTCCGTCGCTGTCAGCAAACCGGGCGAAGACTGCATACTTCGCACTTCGTGCTGGTCGTGTATGCGCGAGGAGATGATGCGCCAGCGCGGCTTGGGCTGACGGTGTCTCGACGCACTGGCAACGCGGTCGCGCGAAATCGCATGAAACGCCTGCTGCGCCAGGCGTTTCGCACGGCTGAGGTCGAGTGGCCGCGAGGCATCGACCTCGTGATCATCGCGAAGCAGGGCCCCGGAGAGCTGAGCGCAGGCGACGTCTCTGCCGAACTCGGCGCCGCACGAGAGGCGTTTGCAAAGCGCGTCGCTCAGGCGCGCAAAGACGCACAAAAGCGCGCATCCAAGCTGGCAGGGTCTGGCTGAAGGCCGCACACTCCTGACCCCGATGGTGGCCAAGCTCCTGATCCGCCTGATTCGGCTCTACCAGCTGTTGCTGTCGCCGCTCTTGGGAAACGTGTGCCGGTTCCACCCTTCTTGTTCGAACTACGGCTTGAAATGCATCGAGTACCACGGGGCGATTCGTGGTAGTTGGCTCACCCTGCGACGGCTGTCGCGCTGCCATCCGTTTCATCCGGGTGGCTACGATCCACCGCCGCCGCCCCGAGACTCGCAAGGCGACTCGACGGGCCGCGAAGTGGACACGGCAGCTGGCTCGGGATCCGAGACTCGACTGACGGAGTCTCCCCCGAGCGGCAAATCAGACTGTCATTGCTGCGCCTGAGGGCTCGGCAAACCTCAAAAGAATCACGATCGGAGTACCTCGGAATGGAACGTGGCGGCGCTTCTCGCTTGCTGCTGATGATCGCGATGGGTCTGCTGACCTACTTCGCGTTCACCAAATGCAACGGAGAAAAAAAGCACGAACCGCAGCCGCTCGGCCGCGAGTTCCGCGATGCCCCGAAGACACGAGTCGAAGCCAAGACTTGTGATCTGTGGACTCCGCAATTTCGAGCCAGCTTCTCGACTCATGGCGCTTCGCTCACGCGCTACGAGCTGCTCACCGCCAAGTATCGCAAGCACGACCATGGCTTGGATCTAGCGACCGCTCAGTACGAGTTCCGTCGCTCGCTGCGCTTCCACTGGCGCCAAGCCTCGGCGCACGACCTAGGCGGGCCGCCCTGGCAGTTCGACGTGGACACCGTCGATTGGACGATCGTCAAGAACGACGGCAAGACCTGCGAGTTCAGCTACGAGGCTGACGGCGTCAAGCTGACGAAGACGCTGGCGACCACCGATCGCCCCTACGAGATCCAGGCCACAGGGCGCATCGAAAACACGGCGAAGGACGCTCGTCGCCACGCGCTCACGATCGAAACGACGGAGTGGCGCACGGAGGCCGAGGTCAAGGGGCATATGTTCCGCCAGAGCCCCTTCGTCACCCACGTCGAGTGCATCGACCAAGGGGAGAAGGCGACGCGGCTCCATGAGAGCGACTTCGAGCCTTCGGACTTCGAAGACCCGCCCTTCCAGAAGAACCCGTTGAACGACGGCGACTGGTACCAGGTCGCGGGAGAGCCTGCGGTAGCGGCAGTCTCCAACTACTATTTCAGCCACGCGATCGCCCCGACCAATTCCGCACAGAAACCTGTCTGCCAGCTCCAGATCGAGGAGTGGCCCGCCGATGCGGACCACGAGAAGGGCGCGATGTATCGCGCTCGTCTGGCCTATCCGGTCACGAACCTCGACCCGGGTAAGTCCGCCGAGTACAGCGTCCTGAGCTACATCGGCCCCAAGGACTCGGCGCTGCTCGCCGCTGCAGGCGGCGGCAATCACAAGTTCAGCGAGCTCCCCGACCTCGGCTTCTTCGCGGTGATCGCGAAGCTGCTCGTGGCGTTCCTCTTCAAGGTGCACAGCGTCATCCCGAACTGGGGCGTCGCGATCATCATCCTGACCATCACCGCGCGCGTGCTGCTGTTCCCGCTCAACGTGCCGATGATCAAGAACTCGCTCAAGATGCGCGAGCTCAAGCCTGAGATGGACGCCTTGAACGAGAAGTACAAGGACGACGCTCAGGCCAAGGGCCTGGCCCAAATGGAGCTGTGGCGGAAGCACAACGTCAACCCGTTCAAGGGTTGCTTGCCGCAGATGGCGTCGATGCCAGTCTGGTTTGCGCTCTACACCACGCTGCAGCACGCGGTGGAGCTCTACAACATCAAGTTCCTCTGGTTCCCAGACCTGACCGAGCCAGACCCCTACTTCATCCTGCCCTTCATCATCGGCGCGGTGTTCTTCGTGCAGCAGAAGGTGGCGCCTCAGCAGGCCACGGATCCCGCGCAGCAGAAGATGATGTTGTACTTCATGCCGGCCATGTTCACGGTCTTCATGTTGTTCCTACCGGCAGGCCTCGGCGTGTACATGTTCACCAACTCATTGCTCGGTATCGCGCAGCAGCAGATCATCGAACGCCGCGCCAAGCGCAAGGTGGCTGACGCCCAAGGGACCATGCCCAACGTCCCGAATGACGCAAAAACCAGCGAAAAATCCGAGAAGAAGATTCAGGAACCGTCGCTATTCGGCAAGGGCAAGGCTTGATCTAGGGTGTAGCCGGCTCCGCCAACCGCGGGGCCGCACGCTACGGGCTAGAGAGACCAGGCTCAGCGATTTCGGTTCCCCAAGGAAACAACAATAGTCTTCCAGAGCACGGCTCTGCTTCTGAAAAGGAAAGGCACCAGCATGAGCGAAGCGAATGACGATGTCGAACTCGACGACGGGTGGGAAGTCGACGACGACGAAGGACCGGCGCGGGCCGACGAGAACGGTGAGTCCGATGACGACGGGGATGACCGCCGCCCGGCGCGACGCCGTCGCAAGCGCCGTCGCAAGGGTGATGACGACTACGTTCCCCAGGGAGACGAGCGCGCCCTACAGGCCCTCGATTTCGTGAGGGACGTCGTGGACAAGATGCAGATGGACTGCCGGGTTCGCCTGCGTCGCCCGAAGGACGAAGACTCCGAGCTCGAGATCAACCTCGAGATCAGCGGCCCCGACTCCGGGCGCATCATCGGCAAGAAGGGCCAGGTGCTCGGCGCACTGCAGTTCCTGACCAACCGCGTGATCAATCGTCCCGGCCTCGAGAAGCGTCACATCCTGGTGGACGCCGAAGGCTACCGCAGCCGCCGTGACAACAGCCTCGCCACGATGGCGCGTCGCCTCGGCAAGCAGGCGGTGACCGAAGGCAAGATCATCACGTTCGAGCCGATGAACCCCCGCGACCGCCGCGTGGTGCACCTCGCGCTCGCGAAGTTCGAAGGCGTGATCACCAAGAGCGACGGCGAAGGCGACGATCGCCGGGTACAGATCATCCCCGTACGTCGTTAGTCAGAAGGAGCCAGCGTGGGACTATTCGACGAGCGCGCGACCAAACCGGCCCGCAACCTCGGAGACATCCTGCGCTGGCGTTTTCTCGACCCACTAACGGGGCGAGGTATCAGGGAGCCGGAAGCCTGGGACGCAGAGCTGTCCCCCTTCGACCGCGACGGCGTGCCAGACGACGCGAGCTTCAGCATGCCGCGTCGCGAGAACGACGGCAGCTGCCTCACGGAAACGGCCCCAAGCCTCACCTGGGTCGGGCACGCCACGTTTGCCTTGCGCCTGGGCGGCTTGGTCACCGTCTTTGACCCGATCTGGCGGCGCGGCTTCGGTCCCAGGCGGCGCCTCTCGGAGCCTGGCTTGCCGCTAGCCAAGGTGGCCGCCGCGACGGACGTCGTGCTGGTGAGCCATAACCACTTCGACCACCTGGATATGGGCAGCCTCGAAGCATTCGGAGGGAGCCCGCTCTACGTGGTTCCGCTCGGCAACGCAGAGACGCTGGCCAAGCTGGGTGCGAACGTGGTCGAGCTGGACTGGTGGCAAAGCCACGAGCATCAGGGGGTGAGGTACACCTTGGTGCCCGCGCGCCATTGGTCCATGCGCATGCCCTGGACGCGCAACCAAGCCCTGTGGGGCGGCTTCGTCGTCGAGACCAACCAGGGCGTCGCCTACCATAGCGGCGACACAGCGTACTTCGAAGGCTTCAGCCAGATCGCCCAGCGCTGTCCTGCAGTTGACTGGGCGATGCTGCCCATCGGCGCCTACGATCCGCGTTGGTTCATGCGCCCCCAACACATGTGCCCAGAGGAGGCGGGGCAAGCTTTCCTGGACCTCGAGGCGAAGCACCTGGTCGCCATGCACTGGGGCACCTTCAAGCTCACCGACGAAAAGCTCGCGGAGCCTCCGCTCAGGCTCAGTCACTGGGCCAAGGCGCGAGGCGTAGCGGATGGTTCCGTATGGATCATGGACGTCGGTGAGACACGCTTGCTGTAGCCATGGCTCATGCAGTCATTGGCTCGCAGGACCGGGGTCGCCGTTCTTCCGGCCAAGACTATAGAGCACCGGAAGCACGATGAGCGTCGCGAAGGTCGCCGTGACCATGCCACCGATCACTACCGTGGCGAGCGGGCGCTGAACCTCCGCCCCCACCCCGTCGCTCAACGCCATAGGAACGAAGCCAACGGCCGCCACGGCTGCCGTTATGAGGACCGGACGCAATCGCGTCGTGGCAGCTTGAAGGATCGCTTCACGCCGCGGTACCCCTGCTTTCCTCAGCTGACGAACTCGGGACACCAAGACCATATCGCCGAGCACGGCGACTCCAGAGAGCGCGATAAAGCCTACCCACGCGGAAATAGAAAACGGCATCCCGCGAAGCCACAAGGCCATGACTCCGCCGACGACCCCGAACGGGACTCCGAGGAAGACTCGTGCCGCATCCAACGCACGACCGTAGGTGAGGTACAGCAAGCCAAAAATCACGAGCAGGGTCAGCGGCACGACGAGCATCAAGCGACGCTCGGCCCGCTGGAGGTGCTCGAACTGACCACCGAGGTCCATGGTGTACCCCGGTGGCAGGGTGACCTTCTCATCGAGTGCGCTACGCACATCCTCGACGAAGCTCCCCAAGTCCCGTCCACGTACGTTCGCCTGCACCACGATCCGACGACGCCCCCATTCCCGTTGCACCGTAGACGGCCCTTCGACCACATCCACTTTGGCCACGGTACCCAGTCGCACCTGTGCGCCTGACTCCGTGCGAATCAGTAGATCTCGGATCCCCTGTACAGCCTCGGAGTCCGGCTCGCTCAACCGTAGAACGAGGTCGAAGCGTCGCTGCCCTTCGATGACCTCGCCCAGCTTGCGCCGTCCCAGGGACTCCACGACTTCGAGGATATCGGCAGTGGGAACCCCGTAGCGCCCAGCCGCCTCGCGATCCACGGCGACCACCAACATCGGTTGCCCGGTGAGTTGCTCCACGGTGACGTCTGCAGCGTTTGGAACTGCCTCAACTGCCGCGCGGATCTCCTCGGCGCTAGCCTTGAGTTGCTCGAAGTCGTCTCCGTAAAGTTTGATCCCGACGTCCGCGCGGATCCCAGCCGTCATCTCGTTCACGCGCATTTCAATCGGCTGAGTGAACACGCTCTTCATTCCCGGAAGCCCCTCGAGGGTCTTCGCCATCTCGGCCATCAGCTCATCCTGGTTAGAAGCCCGTTGCCATTGCTCCCTGGGGGTGAGGGTGATGAACACGTCAGATAGCTCGAGCCCCATTGGGTCCGTCGCGACTTCCGCGGTGCCTGTTCGAGTCCACACATGCTCGATTTCCCCAGGGAATTCTTGCTTCAAGAGGCGTTCTATCCGAGTCCCGTAGCGGACGGACTCTTCCAAGGAGACACCGGCGACGCGGATGGTGTTGATCACTACACTCTGCTCCCGCAGTCGAGGCACGAACTCAGAGCCCAAATGTGCGCCTGGATAGACGGCGCCCGCGGCGATCAGCAGCGCTGCTGTCAGCACCGCCAACGGCCAGCGCAGCGCTCGCTCGAGCAGTCCCGCATAGCCGCGCTTGAGCCAGCGCACCAGGCGGGTCTCGCGCTCTCGATGTCCCGCCCGGAGCGCGTAGCTCGCGAGCACCGGCGTGAGGGTCATCGAGAGGATCATCGACCCGACGAGCGCGAAGATCACGGTCAGCGCCATGGGGCGGAACAGCTTCCCCTCGACTCCTTCGAGCGTGAGCACCGGCAGATACACCGCCGCGATGATCAACTCCCCAAACAGGGTCGGACGACGCACTTCCGAGGTCGCCTCCTTGACGGCTTCGCGGACGTCCTTGTCGCTTGGCGCTTCCGAAAGCCGGCGCGCCGCGTTCTCCACGACAATGACGGAGCTATCAACGACCAGACCGAAGTCGATGGCCCCGAGACTCATCAGGCTACCGGCGATCCCGAAGCGCAGCATCGCGTTGAAGGCAAAGAGCACGGATAGCGGGATCGCCAGCGCCACTATCAAGCCCGCGCGCACGTTGCCAAGGAAGATGAAGAGCACGGCGATCACTAGCAGCGCTCCCTCGAGCAGGTTGTTCCGCACGGTATGCAACACCTTGTCGACTAGGTCGCTGCGCTCGTACATCGGCACCAGCTCGGCTCCAGGGGGCAGAGATCCCTTCGCGACCTCAAGGCGTTGCTGCAATCGCTGGGTCAGCTCATGGCTGTTTTCTCCCATGAGCATGAACCCAAGGCCCAGCACGACCTCCCCACGGCCATCCGCCGTCGCAGCGCCCCGACGGATCGCGTGCCCAACGCGCACGTCGGCGACGTCCTCCACGTGTATCGGAACTCCGTTCGAGCTCGCCACGACCATGCGCGCTATGTCTCGGACGCCGCCAACGACACCTTGTCCCTGCACCAGGTAGGCTTCGCCAGCGCTGTCGAAGGCCCCACCACCAACGTTCCGGTTTCCCTCCCGCAGGGCACGCGCGAGATCATCCAGAGTCAGACCGAACTTCGTGAGCCGCGAAGGCTCGATCACCACGTGATACTGGCGCTCATAGCCGCCCCAGGTGTTGATCTCGGCGACGCCCGGTACCCGCAACAGCTGCGGGCGAATCACCCAGTGGTGCAGCGTCCGGAGCTCCTCGGCGGAGAGCGTGTCGCTTCGCAGCACATACTGAAAGACCTCGCCAAGCCCCGTCGACAAGGGTCCCAGCGACGGGCGGACGACGCCGACCGGCAGCTCCACACCTTGCAAGCGCTCGCTCAGCAGCTGACGCGCCAAGTAGATGCCGGTGTCGTCATCGAATGTGGCTGTGACCTGGGAGAGACCGAACTTCGAGACCGAACGCACGTTGCGAAGGCCGGGCATACCCGCGATGGCTTGCTCGACCTCGAACGTGATCTGTCGCTCCACTTCAAGTGGCGAGAGCGCCGGCGCGGTAGTGTTGATCTGAACCTGCACCGGCGTCGTGTCAGGAAACGCGTCAAACGGCAAACGCATGAAGCTCGCGATCCCAGACAGGATCAACAGCGCGGTCGCGAGCAGCACAATGGGCCGATAGCGCAGCGACAAATCGATGATGCGGTCGAGCATCTACTTCTCCGACGCCGGTCCTACTTCGCAACAGCCCGCACCGAGACTGCCCGGCATTATTTCCGTACGGAGGAATACCGCACCATCAGTGACGACCAGGTCACCCGCTTTCACGCGACCTTCTACTTGGACTGTCTCCCCGCTGGTACGACGCACCACGACTCGAGGCGCAAACAGCGCCTCAGACGTGCGGACGAACACGACGTCACGCGCGCCGACTCGCTGAACCGCGGCTCGAGGCACGGCAACCGCACTCCGGCGGCCGTTCACCTCCACCTTCGCCGTCACGAACTGGTTCGCCCGTAGGGTACGGTCCGAATTGGGGACGCCGGCTCGCAACGTGACGAGGCGCGTTCGTGGATCGACCTCTGACGCGATCCAGCTCACCTCCCCCCCAACCTCGGCGGCACCTCCACCAGGGCTAACCAGCACCTTTTGGCCCAAAACGAGCGCGCCGGCGTCGACCTCCGGCACCTCGCACAGCACCCACATGGAGCTGATGTCGGCGACCGTCGCGAGAGGTGTCTCGTCCGTCGCCAGCAACCCCACGACCCCCTTACGCGCCACGACTGTCCCCGCCAGAGGCGCGGACAACGTATAGCGACCGGAACCGCTCGTGCCAGCAGCGCCCGTCATACGCAGCGTCACTAGCGCAGTGCGTTCGTCTGCCTTGGCAGCGGACAGCTCCTGCTCCGCCACCTCCACGTCCCGCGCGGAAGCGATGTCCTGAGACTGCAGTTTCCGCTGACGATCTAGGTTCGCTTTTGCGGCTTTGGCCCGACCGCGCGCGCGGATCAGCGCACCTTGAGCCTGCCCCACCTCGCTACTCTGAACGTCGAACAGGGGGGCCCCACGCTTCACCTGCTCACCCAACTTCACGCGGACACGCCGCACGACTCCTGGCACCAGCGCTCGAACGTCCGCGAGCTTGTCTTGGTTGTAGGCGATCTGCCCTTGGCACTCCAAATACTGGCCCAGCGCGGCCTCTCGAGCCGGCACCGTACGGATCGCCGCAACCGCCTCGTGCTTCGGATCGCGGAGCTTCACGACCCTCGCTTCGATTGCCCGCACCTCCGCTCCAGGGGGCGACGGCTGAGGATTGCACTTCGGGCAGACCGACTCCGGGAACCCGTGCTCTTCACACCAGTCTCCAGCGGTCTTGAACTTCGCGGTGAGGCCCGGGTTGCAACGTGTACACTTGGACTCGGGTAGTGCGTGCTCCACACACCAGTCGTCGCCCGAAGCGCTCGCGCTAACGTCCGGGGCTTGTTGGTTGGGATGACAGATGGGGCAGAAGGACTCAGGGAAGCCGTGTTCATCGCACCAGTTTCCCTTCGCCTTGTATACGGCCGCGAGTTGCGGGTGACACTTGGGACACAGTGCATCGGGTAGCCCATGCTCACATTTCCCCGCGGTATTTTCAGTCACTTCGAGCGCGCTCGCCACCGGCTGCGCCGAAGACGCACTCGCGCTTGACTGCTGCTCCCGACAACCGCTCAGGAACAGCAGCACGACTAGAAGGCAGAGTCTCATAGCTTCTTTTCGGGGCGAGTGATCTTGAGCTCTGGATTGCAGGCCAAGCACTGCGACTCGGGCAGGTTGTGCTCCACGCACCAATCTCCCGTGGCCTTGAACGCCGGAATCAACGAGGCATTGCAGCGAGTGCACTGCGACTCGGGAACTTGATGCTCGGCGCACCAGTCCTCATGGCTTCCGGGCACCGCATCGCTCGGCGCGTGGGCACTGGTGCCCGCGCGCTCTGACGCTTGAGCGCTGGGTTTGGCTTCACAGCCGACAATCGACAGGCTTAGCGCGAGCGCGCCATACATCGCGAACTTCAACGACATCGTCTCTCCTTCGCGCAAGGCGCGGGAGCAAAGCGGATCGGCTGGCGCGAGACGCGCTGCACTCCGACCGCAGGTCAATCACGGACGGGCGAACGCGCGGCTAGCGCGCGATCGCGGCTGAGTAGAGGGGAGCGAGCAAAGCGCTGGGCGCAGGACTCCCTTTGAGACGTCAGCCGGCGCGCCGCGGTGGCCTGAACACGTCCCGCGGCAGACCCGGGAGCCAAGCGTCGAGGGACTCCTGGCTCGGTACCTCGCGGTAATGTAGGACCACCGCGAGCTGCTGCGATTTCTGAGGCAGACCGATCATCAGCGGCGCGCAACTACAGCTAGGACAACCCTGGGGGCACTCATCCGCATGCTCGGCGGCAGTCACACCCGCGGTTGAATCAGGAGACTCACTAGCCTCGGACGCCCGCTCTGCCTCACACGGACAGTCGGCTTCACACTCCTGGTCGCCCATGGGGGACAGACCCGGCGAAGCTTGGACTAGGCCCCAAGCGAGAGCGAGGATCAGGCAACGCGCGAACCAAACGCGCAGTTGGAGCGTGATCTGCCTCGCCATCCTGACGATATATAGCACGCCTGGTGGGGGCGACGCAGCCCTGCGAGGCGGGTTCGTCGTCTAGCGCGGCCCCGGCGTCGTCATCACGCACTGTGGCTGTGACCGACACCGGGCGCCGGAGGGTCGACGTCGCTCGACTCGAGCAGGTAGTCGATGTGAACGTAGTCGCGTACTACGGCGAGCTGCCCGTCGCGCACCTGCACTCGAATCGCCGAGTGAGGGCGCCAGCCGTCAGCGTACTTGCGATAGTGAATGACGACTGGCTCGCCGTGCACGTAGCCCAAGCCGAGCCGCCACTCCCAAGGGAGTGCCGCGTAGTTCGTCTGGTAGCTGCTCCCCAGTGGCAACTCAGCAAAGCCTACCAGCTCGAGGCGCGCATCCTCACGGATCAGAGTCTGGAGGCGCCCCCAGTCTTTTGCGTTGAAGCTCTCCACATACGCGTCGAGCAGCGCCCGATTGGGGAACGAGCGCGGCGCAGCTTCGCTCCGTTGAACGCCGCCTGCTGAGCTTTCTGCTTTCAAGCGCGACCGTCCGCGATGCAGAGCGGCCTTCACGCCTGCGAGACTCGAGTCGATGATCTCGGCGGTCTCTAGCAGCGAGTAGTCGAAGACATCCTTCAA
Organism: Polyangiaceae bacterium; assembly: GCA_020633205.1. Taxonomy (NCBI): domain Bacteria; kingdom Pseudomonadati; phylum Myxococcota; order Polyangiales; family Polyangiaceae; species Polyangiaceae bacterium. Next base: position 59,710 of record JACKEB010000018.1, on the reverse strand, counting down.
GAGCAGAGCGGCGCGCTCTTTGGGGGGAAGCAGGCTAAGCAGAGCCTCGAGTGCTTCCCCCGTGGCTCGTTGCGCCTCCAGCTGATCGGGGGTTTCGTAGCTACCCTCCGCAGCTTCCGTGTGCTCCGGTTGACGCTGCCGCGCACGGATGAAGTCGATGCACTTGTTATGGGCGATTCGAAATAGCCAGCCCTTCAGGGCCCCTGGGTCTTGCAAGGTGGAGAGCCGAAAGAAGGCGTGTGCCAGGGTCTCCTGCACGATGTCCTCCCCGTCCAGCGCGGAGCCGGTCATCCCGGTGCAATAACGGTGAAGCCGCGGACGCAGTCGCTCCACATCCTGTAGGAACTCCCGCTTGAGGGCCTCGACGGCAGAGCCGAGCTCGCTGGGGCGCTGATTCTTCATGGCGTGAATAGGACGACCGAGCGGCGCACAAAGGATACGTGACTTCGGGAAGTATCCTCCGGAGGCCCGCCGTCGTCCCTGCTTTCATGCAAGACAAACAACCCACTCTCTCAGGCACGAAGGCGCTCGTTCTAGGTGGTAGCCGAGGCTTCGGGCGTGGCGTGGCGCTCGCTCTTGCGGGTGCTGGCGCTGCAACCACCATCGTCTCGCGCCGCACCCTCACCCCCGAAAACCAGGACTCACGCCTCTCCAGTCGACTCGGCGACGCAGCCGACCCAAGCTTCTGCGCACAGGTCCTCGATGAACTCACGCCCGAGGTCGTCGTGCTCACCGCGGGCGCGACCCCCGTCATGCGTCGCATCGCAGACATGGACTGGGAGAGCTTCAGCTGCCACTGGCAGAGTGAGGTGAAGGCGACGTTCCACCTACTGCGCGAGTGCTTGCAGCGCGCGAAGCCAGGGACGCGCGTGATCGTATTCAGCAGCGGTGCGGCGATCGGAGGTTCTCCGCTGTCCGGCGGCTACGCGAGCGCAAAGCAAGCCCAGCGCTTCCTCTGCCGGTACGCTCGGGGCGAAGCGGAGAAGCGCGAACTCGATCTGAACGTGCAGTGCGTGTTGCCCGATTTGAGCCCGGCGACAGCGCTCGGTGGCATGGCGGCACGCGCGTATGCTCTTGCCGCAGGGATTAGTTTTGAGGAGTTCGCGAACAAGCGAGGCGAGTCCCTGACGCCGGAGATCGTCGGACGACTAGTCTTGGAGCTGCTGACATCTCCGGACCGCACTACAGGCGCCGAGTGGAAACTCAGTGCGAGCGGACTCAGCAGCTTGGCATCCGAGAAGCGCGAGACATAACAGACCCCCCGGGTGGCTCCGTGAAGGGGTGCCACTTGGGGCGCCGCTCTACCACATCGCAGGACTCAATCCGTGCCGCTCAGGGCAAAAGGGTTTAGTCACCGGGCGCGGTGCGATACTCATCTAGTCGATGATGGGGAAGCTCTCACCGACGCTAGTTCCGCTAGCATGTGCACTCGCCCTGCCCCTTGCCGCTTGCGCTTCAAAGCCAGCGGTAAATGGCGGACAGACGGATCAAACCAGCTACAGCGAGAAGCTCGGCGAAGGAAAGTGTCGCGAGGTCCCTGACTTCGCGACACCGCTGATCCTGGATTGGCGATCCGACGAACGCGGCTCACTGGAGACGTTGATGAACGACGGGGTCGCCACGGTCAAGTACGACTGCAACTCGATCAAGATCGTCCAGGGTTGCATGGCGAAGGGTAAGTACGGATTCATCGGCGTGCGCAAGAAGGAAGACTCCCTGCAGCTAGCGAACGCCGACGAGATCCGTGCGAACCTGCCAACCCTTGGCGCGAGTATCTCCGCGGAAATGACTCAAGGGTCGGCGCTCGACATCGCTTACATCACGGTGGGCAAGATGCGCACGCTGATGCCGAGCTTGGCGCGCAGCGAACTGAAGAGCCCCTCCTGCGCGGAGGCGACGCACTTCATCCGCGGAGTGTACGTCGGCGCGTTCGCCATCAAAGATGGCAAGGCGGGACAGATCAGCGCCGCGGCGGAAGTGTTCGGCTACGGCGCCTCCGGCAAGACGCAGAGCTCGAAGCTCAAACAAACCCGAGACGGCGATGCTGCGACCTGCTCCGGCTGGGACCCGAGCCGCGGGGCTCCCCCTGGAGGCTGCGGCTCCTTGTTGCGTCTGGAGCTCGTGCGCATTGGCGCCGACGCGTCGGCGACTGAGGTCGAGCGCGCCGAATGTCCGGAGGGGTTGGCGCTGATCGATGACAAATGCACATTTCCCCAAGGCAACACGTCCCACACATGCGACCCAGCCTCACCAGAAGAGTGCAAGCAGCAGTGCGAGAAGGGGAGCGCGGCGAGCTGCGGCTTCTACGCATACGCACTGCAGTACGGCTATCATGGTGTGAAGAAGGACCTGACGAACGTCGCCGCGATGTACAAGCAGGCGTGCGATCGGGGCGATATGTTCAGCTGCTCGGGCCTCGGGATCCTCTACGGGAAAGGCCAAGGAGGCCTGAAGGAGGACCGCAAGAGATCGAACGACTTGCACCGCAAGGCTTGTGACGCAGGAGTTGCGCGGGGCTGCTTGAACCTGGGTGTGGCCTACGAAAAGGGCTTCGACCTCAGCATGGACAAGGCGCGCTCAGTGGCACTTTACCGCCGTGCTTGCGACGGGGGGTTGCCTGTCGGTTGCCTCAACCTCGGCATCTCGTATCAGTACGGAAACGGCGTCACGATAGATACGGGGCGGGCGAAGGAGCTCTACGAGGTGTCCTGCGAGACGTCCGCTGAGACGTGCGGGCTACTAGCAAACCTCTACTACGATGGTATCGAAGTTGCCCAAGACTACGGCCAGGCCGCAGCGCTATTCCGCAAGGCCTGCACGAGTGCTCGCTCCGAACGGTCGGATGAAGCGTGCCGTAGGCTTGGCTGGATGTACATCGTGGGCAAAGGGGTCGCGAAGGATGTTTCCGCAGGAATTAAGCATTTGACCACGGCCTGCGAAGATGGTCACGGACCAAGCTGCAACGCGTGGGCGAGCCTGTATGACAAGGGCGAGCACGTTCCAAAGAGTGAGCTAAGCGCCGCTGCGATCCACGAGAAGGCCTGCGAGAGGGGAGTCGGTGATGCGTGCTCGAGCCTCGGCTATGCCTACGAGCTCGGAAAGGGCGTCGCCAAAGACCGCAATCGAGCGGTCAAGTTCTATCGGCGCTCGTGTGAACTCGAAAGCGGAGTGGGTTGCCACAACGTCGCAAAGACCTCGGCGTCTCAATACTCCAAGGAGTACGAACGACTGATGGAAGCGTCGTGTTCCTACGGATACGCCAACGGGTGCTACGAGCTCGGAGTCGCCCAGTGGCGTCACAAGAAGCCGGAGGCCATCGCCACCATCGAGGACGCCTGTAACCGTGACCCATCGCGCGCTTGTACGTGGCTCGCTTGGAACCACCCAGACCCCGCCAAGCGCGCGTCCTTCGCAGAGTATGGCTGCGGAAAGGACGTCATTGATGCCTGTTACATGGCTGGAAGACTCCAGCGAGCAACGAGTCCCGTGCGAGCTGCGGTGTCGTACGACAAAGCCTGCGTCGGCAAACACGCAGGAGCCTGTGTCGAACTGGCAGCGCTTTATGAGAAGACTCCAGAGCTCGCCTCGGGTGATCGCGCCGCGGCGCTCAGGAAGCAAACCTGCTTCATCGAAGCAGAAGCCAGAAGCGCGTTCTACAACTGCAGAGCCGAGTGGGCTGAAGAACTGTGCGACGCGCGGGTGGAGAGCTGCGTCCAGTACGCGTGGAAGATCGCTCAGGGCACCCATGGTCAGCAGAAAGACCCCAAGCTCGCCTTGAAGCTCTGGCGCAAGGGGTGCGACGGCAAGAACTCCAATGGTTGCTGGGGGCTCGCGGACGCCTACGAGAAGGGCTGGGGTGTAACCAGGAGCAAAGCCACCGCGCGCAAGTACGTCAAACAGGCGGCTGAGTACGGTGCGACACCCGTCGACGTCGAGAAGCGCCTGCAGGCGCTCAAGTAGTTCCGCCAGGAATCAAGCCGGCTCAGTTGGCGTAGACCACCGCGCAGCGCTGATTGATGCACTCTGCCGAAGCGTCGCTCGGATAGCCTGGCGTCGGGCACTCCGGGCATGGAATCCCGTTTCCGCACTGGTTTTGCTCGATGGTGCCGTGGGCCACCGCGATCAGCTGATCGGGACTTGGGGCGCACGCTTCGCAACACTGGGAGCCCCAGCGCAGCTGGCAATCTTCAGTGCGCTCACAGCCCACCAGCTTGTCGTCGTCGTAGACATTCACTCGCTCACAACGCCCGGCGCGGCAGATGGCTGTGAAGTTTCCCGGTAGCTGCGTGATGCAACTTGGGCAGTCGATGGTCGAGCAGCGGTCGCCGTAGAACGCCGACTCGAAACTCGAGTTGATCGGGATGAAGTCCTCGAGCTTGGGCTCGCTGCAGTAGCCGCAGCAGTTGGACGGCACGAGGAGGCACTGACCTGGACCGGTGCAGTTGGCGTACTCACTGGGGACCCCTCCGGCACCACCGTTTCCGGAGCCGCCCGCTGTCCCCGTTCCGCCGTTGCCAGCGGCTCCGCTCCCCGCGGTGCCCGTCCCAGCGGCGCCACCACTTGCCGTCGCACCGCTGCCCGCGTTGCCGCCGTCGCCCGCGGCCGCTCCAGCACCTGCGCTACCGCCGCTCGCGTTTCCGCCGGTGCCAGCGCCGCTGGTGAAGCTATCTCCGCCGCACGCCGTCCATCCAAAAGCGGCGCCCATACACCCCGCAATCACCCAGCGTCCCAACCCCATGAGGACCTCCGATCAAGCAAAGCAACGGCTCGGCTGCGAGCCGCCTATTGCTCAAGGGTGCCACAAAACGCGCTGAAATCTCCGAGAACGCCGGGAGCACACAGTGGCAGTGGAACAGCGGCACCAATCAGGCGGTTTCAACCCCTTGCTCACACGTGCAAATGCCCCCAAAAAACTCCTCGGGAACGCGCACCTTTTGGAGATGCCCATGATCCGACGACTTGCTTCGCTCTCGAACCGCGCCATCGCGCTCAGCTTCAGCCTCGCCCTCGTGGGCACCACGGCGCTCCCCGCGTGTGGCGGGCCCCAACCCGTGCGCGGTGAGGAGGTCGAAGGCTTGGATGACGAGGCGTTCAGCACCGGGCTCGACCGCCGTGATCTCGAGAAGATGCTGAACGAGAACATGAAGGTGCTGCAGTCGAGCGCCATCATCCAGCGCTGGGAAAATGAGAAGAGCCCAACCATCGCTGTGTTGCCACTCAAGAACGAGACCAGCGAGCACGTGGACAGCGCCCTCGAGTCGCTGATGACCGATATCGAGACGCGGCTGGTGAACGCAGGTCACGTCACCGTGATCAACCGCGAGCTGCAGCCTCAGCTGATCGAGGAGATCCGCAGTCAGTACTCGGAGGCCTTCGATCAGTCGAACATCGCCCGCTGGGGCAAGCAAATCGGCGCGCGCTACTTCGTCACCGGAAAGGTGTACAGCGCCGACGAACGCAAGGAAGACGAGCGCCGTGTGCAATACTTCTTGTTCCTTCAGATCATCGACGCCGAGACGAGCGCGACGGTCTTTCAGAACAAGACATCGGTGACCAAGGCGCTGGTCAACTGAACCCTGAGCGCGCGAGTCACCTCGTGCCGCAATGAGCCATGTCGCCTCCCCTCCACTACTCACGTGGCTTGAGCCGCCTTGTCGTTGCCCTGGGGATCAGCCTCTCGGCGCTAGGCTGTGCTGGGCACTCGAGCAGGACCGAGGGCGCCCGCGACGCACTGGACGCGAATCGACCAAAGCAGGCGCTGGCGCTACTCAACGAAGAGCTCGAAGTCGACAGCGCGAAGCAGCAGCCCGACGACCTGAGCGGGGACAACGCCTTGCTCTTGCTCGACCGCTCCATGGTGCTGCAACAGCTCGGCAAGTACTCCCTTAGCAGCGCCGACCTGCAGGCGGCGGACAAGGCGGTGGACCTGCTGGATTTGAGCCGTGGCACGGCCGACGACATCGGCAAGTACCTGTTCAGCGACGACACGGGCCCGTACAAAGCGCCGCCCTACGAGAAGCTGCTCATCAACACCATGAACATGGTGAACTACCTGGTGCGTCACGACCTGAATGGCGCCCGGGTCGAGGCGCGGCGCCTGGCGGTGATGCAGCAGTATCTGAAGGAGCACGAAGGTCAGGGCGCAGCGCTGACAGGGCCCGGCAGCTACCTGGCAGGCTTCACCTTCGAAAAGAGCGGCCGCGCCGACGAGGCGCTGCGCTACTACGACGAAGCATTACAATACGGTAATTACAAGAGCCTCTACCCCGTGGTGCGCCGGGTGGCCGCGGAAGGGAGCTATCGCTCGCCGCGCATCCGCAAGATCCTGGAGACGGCTCCACAGACGTACAACGGCGCGCCGCCGCGGCAGGACGACAGGCAGCCGCGCCCGGTGCCGAGCCCGTACTTCGCCGTGGAGGTGGACCAAGGCGCCAAGCCCGATTCGCCTCCCCCCCAAGATCCAGACCAGAGCACGAGTAGCCAAGACGTCGACGCGGGTGAGCAAGCCGACGCGGGCGCCAAGCCAGAAACAGCACTCCGCCCGGAAACGCCTCTCAAGAAGCTCCCCAAGCCGACGGAAATCTTGGTCGTCATCAACTACGGCCGGGTACCCGCCAAGGTAGCCAAGCGCATCCCCATTGGCCTCGCGTTGACCTGGGCCGCAGGGCACATGGGGCCGGGTCAGGAGGCGCAGGCGAATCGCTTGGCGGCTCAAGGCTTGGTGACCTGGATCAACTACCCGGCGCTTGGCAAAGCGCGAGGGCAGTACGAAGTCCCGGAGTTCTCCATCGACGGTGAGCCAGCGCCCCTCGAAGCCGCGATTGGCATCGACCTCGAGGCACGTGCCGCGTGGAAAGACGCGGAGGGCGCGGTGATTGGTGCTGCGATCACCCGCATGATCTCCCGCGTCGTCGCAGGCGAGGTGGCCCGCACCGCCGCCGGGCGAGACAATATCTGGGGCATCTTGTTGTCCCTTGGCACCCAGGCGACGCTCACCGCGGTCGACACGCCGGACACACGCAGCTGGGCGCTGCTCCCCGCGCGCATGGCCATCGGGCGCCGCGTGGTTCGCCCTGGCGTGCATCACGTGACCCTCGGCGCCCGAGGCAACTACAAGGCCGCAAAGCTCACCCTGAAAGAAGGCGGCTGGGCGGTGCTGAATCTGACCGTACTGAACTGAGCGCTGAGGCTACTGGCGCTTGAACGCGCCACCCTCGTAGCGGTAGTCGAGCTGAGTTACCGAGCCCCAGGGCAGCAGCAACGGCTCGAGGCCACCTGCAGTTCCCGTTTCCACAGGGAACGGATAGCTGGCCTTGTCCCAGCCCACCACACGGCCCGCCTTGAGCTGCAGCTCAAAGCCCTTCTTCAGCGGCTTGAAGAGCAGGCTGCCGATCACGCGCTTGTCTTCCAGGGTGCGGCCGGTCTCCGCACCGAAGATACGCGTGAGCGACTCGGCGCCCACCTCGTAGACGAGGAATGCGTGACGCTGGACGACGATGCCGCCGAACTCTTCACTGGTCTTCGTCTTGAGCGTCGCGCGCACCAAGATCTCCGCCTTGCCGTCCCCGGTCAGGTCCTTCGCGGTGACGTGGACGATGTCCTCCGCGGCCTTGGCGGGCAACGTGATGTACGCAAAGCCCGTTCCCCCGCGGTAACCTTTGCCGAAGACGACGACATCCAGCCCGTGCACCAACACGCGCTCCATCTCCGGACCGCCGTACACGTTAGTCACGAAGTCGAAGCGCGGCTTCTCCTTACCGACCTTGCGTGACTTGCGATACAGCGCGTACACCTGATCTTGCAGCTCATCGGCGGAGGGCGGTCGCGGCGCTGGAGGAGGCGGCGGCCCGGAGGTCGTCGCGCTGCCACCCGTCTTGGGTGCGCTGCCAGCGCTGGTCAGGCGCGGCTTGCCCTTCTTCTCGTCGACTTGCTTGAACTGCTTGCCGTCCCAGCCAAAGCTGCGTTCAGCGATGCCATCCCAGGGCAAGAGGGTCGCGCCCATCTCGCTCTGCTGTGCCTCGCGGAAAGAGCCCTGGTCCCAGCCCTCGGCGGCGTCGTCGGCAATCACGATCGCCTTCTTGCCGCCGACGGTCTTGATGCTGACCTTGTTCTGGATCTTGCCGTCCCCGGTGACAATCCCCGTCTCATGCTCGAAAGCGACGAAGGGCTCGCCCTTTGCGGAGACGCTCATCACCTCCAAGTACTCGCGGTAGTCGCTATCCGTGCCGACCCGCTTGCGATACACGATTTCCGCGCGGCCATCGCCGGTCAGGTCTTCCAGCTCCAAGTAAGGCACCATGCTGGCGTTCTTGACTGAGAGGTCCTTGTAGAAGAACTGCTTCCCTCCGCGGTAGCCGGCTCCAAGAATCGTCAAGTAGCCACCGTAGAGCGCGACTTGCTCGAGCTGTGAGTCGCCGCTCACGTTGCCGTAGACGGCTTTGTCGGGGTTTGGCCCGAGAGACTTTGGCCCGAGCAAGCTCTTGTCCAGGCCTTGTTCGTTCTCGAAACGAAGGGGAGGCATCGCCATCCCACCACTCGCGTCGCTGGTTCCGATGATCGCCTTCTGTTTGCCACCGGCGTAGTCGACGTAGCGCACACTGCCGTGCAGGCCGACCCGCAGCTTCTTGGTGGCCGGCAGTGAGGACCATGGGATCGACGCCTCGATGTCGATGCCGCCTTCCGTCGCGGCTTCGACCAGCTTGGCCCCAGGCACCGCGCGGCCGCCGCGGAGCTTCACGGCGCCCGCGCTCTTGCCCGGGATCCCGCTGTAGAGCCACAGGTCGTAGCTGGTGTAGCCGCCACCGGGCTTCGGCACTGCGATGGAGAACTCGACGCGGTCCTCGTTCGCTCCCATGGTTGGGGTGCGCACGATCTCCGAGTCCTTGATGGTCACCGCAACGTAGAGCGCCTTGTCGTCGTACGCGATGCCGACCGCCGCGCGATCGCCACCCGCGCTGCCGCTGATGGTTTGGGAGAGCTTCGTGAAACTCCCCCACTCTTTCAGCCAGCCGTCGATGGAGACCTTCTTGCCCGCGGTCGAGTTGGCGTTCAGCGTCGCCCCTGCTGCCTGCGCGCTCGACGCCGTGAGGAAACAACACGCGGCACCAAGCAGCCAGGCTGCGGCGCGCCCCCGAGTACGCTGACTCATCGCTTCAACCTGAGCTCTGCAGCCTGGTGCTCCGCTTCCAGCTCTTCCAGAGCCCGCGCCAGCTCTTCGCGCTCGGCGTCGTCCAGCTCTTCGTACTCCTGCTCGACGCGCAGCGGCTGCGCCTCCTGCTCTGGTTCCTCAGGGATCAGCCCCATCTTGCGCTTGAGACTGACGAGGTCGTCTTCCGCGCCGGCGGTCATCTCCAGCTGGGCGAAGCGCTCCTTCAGCACATCACCGGAGTATTCCTCGGCGAGCTCTGCACCGGCCTCGGCCTCGGCCTCGACGCGATTGATCTCGTTTTCCATGCGGTCGAACGTCTCGAACGCGCTGGCGTTCTTCAGGCCGCTCATCGTGGCCTGGATCGCCTTCTGAGCCTCCGCGCGCCGCTTGCGCGCGATCAGCAGCGCCTTCTTGCGCTTGGCCTCTTCGATCTTGTTGTTGAGCGCGCGCAGGGCAATCTTGAGCTGGTCGACGGCCGCTTTTTGTTTCTGCCATTGCAGCTTGAACTGCTCCGCGAGGTTGTCGTGCTCCCGCTTGCGGGCGAGCGCCTCCTTGGCGAGGGCGTCGTCACTCGCACGCACCGCCATCATCGCCCGGCGTTCCCACTCCGCGGCGTTCGAGGCCTCTTGCTCCGCTTGCTTGGCGAGCTTCTTCTCGTCCGCGATGGCGACAGCGACTTGCTTCTTTGCCTCGTGGAGCTGCTCGTTCATGTCGAGCACGACTTGATTGAGCATCTTCTCCGGATCCTCGGAGGTGCTGATCATGTCGTTGATGTTGGATTTGATGAGGCGGGCGAGCCGCGCGAAGATCCCCATGACTCAGCTTTCCTTCCCCTCGACCATGCTGCGCAGGCCTGGGACATGTTCCGTGAGCGCCAGATCCATATCTGCCAAGATGGCTTCGAGCTCATTCAAGTCCATGTTGGCGAGCTCGAGCGCGGCGGTCAGCACGATGCGCTGATCCTCCAAGGCATACGAGGAATGCAGCAGGTCACTGGCGTTGAGCTCGAGCAGGTGGCGAAACAGCTTCGCCTCCGTTGGCGCATCGTTGTTCGGCGCCGGCCCAACATCGACCTGCGCGACCAACACCGGCTGAGCGACCCTCAGCGCAATGGGTGGCCGGTGCGGTCCAGCGCTCACCAAGTACGTCCCGTCCTCGCTCCGCTCGAAGCCACGCTCGAGCTTGTTGAGGTACCCCTCTAGAACCTCGTTTGACATGTGGGCGGAGCCTACCACGAGGGCCGGCCGCGCAAGGCTCGAGCGCGCCTCCGAAGCTGCTGCCGGAGACGGGTGCGGGGGTGGGGGTTAGGCGCGTTGTCTCGGCGATTTCGGGGCGGCGTGGGCCAGCCCCGTAGTGTAGGCTTGGCCATGTTTGAGACCGCTTTGCGCGAGTGTTTGACGTTCGACGACGTCATGCTCCTCCCCGCCTACAGCGAAGTGCTCCCGGCAGACGTCGACGTCACTTCGCGACTCACCCGCAAGATCACGCTGAACACGCCGCTGCTCAGCGCCGCGATGGACTCCGTGACGGAGAGCCGCATGGCGATCGCCATGGCACGCCAGGGTGGCCTCGGCATCATCCACAAGAATCTTCCGCCCCAGCTACAAGCGAGTGAGGTGGACCGGGTGAAGCGCGCGGAGAGCGGCATCATCACCGACCCGGTGACCTGTAATCCCAGCCAGTCCCTGCGCGAAGCCTTATCGGTGATGGAGCAGCACAACATCTCTGGCGTGCCGGTGGTTGAAGGCACGACCCCGGTTGGGATCCTCACCCACCGCGACATTCGCTTCGAAAAGAACCTCGATCAACCCATCAGCGCGCTGATGACCACGAAGCTCGTGACGGTGCCACCGGGCGTCGCGGCGGAGGACGCGCGGGAGCTCCTGCACAAGCACCGCATCGAAAAGCTCCTGGTGGTCGAAGGTGGCAAGCTCGTCGGACTCATCACCATCAAGGACCTGATGCAGGCCGAACGCAATCCCCTAGCCCTGAAGGACGAGCGCGGTCGCCTACGCGTGGGCGCGGCGATTGGCCCCGGCGCCGACCGCGAAATCCGCACGGATGCGCTGGTGGAGGCAGGTGTCGACCTCTTGGTGGTGGACACCGCACACGGTCACTCGAAGGGCGTGCTGGATGCCGTGCGTGAGACCAAGCGTCGTCACCCACATCTCGAGGTGATGGGCGGCAACATCGCCACCGCAGCCGCCGCTCAGGCACTGATCGACGCTGGCGTGGACGCGATCAAGGTCGGCATTGGCCCGGGCAGCATCTGCACCACGCGCATCGTCGCTGGCATCGGGGTCCCTCAGATCACCGCCATTGCTGACTGCGCCGGCATCGCCAAGAAGCACGGCGTGGCGGTCGTGGCCGACGGCGGCGTGAAGTTCAGCGGTGACGTGGTCAAGGCCATCGCCGCCGGCGCCTCCGCCGTGATGATCGGCTCGCTCTTCGCCGGCACCGACGAGTCGCCCGGCGACCTCGTGCTCTATCAAGGGCGCAGCTACAAGGTCTACCGCGGTATGGGCTCCCTCGGCGCGATGAAGAAGGGCAGCAAGGATCGCTACGGCCAGAGCGGCACCGCCGACGAGAAACTGGTTCCCGAGGGAATCGAAGGTCGCGTGCCCCACCGGGGCAACGTCGGCTCGATCTTGTCGCAGCTCGTCGGTGGCCTACGCGCCGGCATGGGCTACACCGGCGGCGCCACCATCCCCGACATGCAGGAAAAGGCGCAGTTCATTCGCATCACCGGTTCGGGCCTCAAAGAGAGCCACGTGCACGACGTGATCATCACGGAAGAAGCGCCGAACTACCACGTCTGAGCCAGGCGCCTTCCGCCACAAAACTTCAAAGGCCGCGCGGCTATGTTTCCCGAGGGAAGCAGCCAGCGCGGCCTCTGACGTGGTTCGCCGTTCAGCTCAGAAGTTGATCAACGTGCGGCGTCCGGTCGCCGTTGCGCTACTACCGCCACCGAGGTCGAAGCGGTACTGGAGCCCCAGGTGGCCAGCGAACACCGTCGCCGTGCCAGCGCCTTGAGCGCACCCGTCGAAGTCGTTCGGGTCGCTGGAGAGCTGGTGCGCCTGAATGTCAGCCTGAGCGACGAACGCGAGGTTCGGCTCGACCTCGATGTCCACGCCCACACCCGCGCCCATCGCGAGGCGCGCGTTGTCACTCGCGCTGCACTGGAACGACGTGGTCGGGTTGACGAAGACGTTGCCCTCGGCGAGCTGCGTGCCGTTGGCATCCACCGACTGCCAGCTCAGACCGAACATTGCCGCGAGGAATAGACCGGCCTTGTCGCCCCGCAGCGGGAACACGCGCCCTTGCAACCAGGCCGTGTCCGCGATGCGGTGCACCGAGAGGCTGGACGCCTGGAAGGGCGGGGTCTCCTCCGTGCCGAGACCGAGCCGCGCATAGCCAAGGCCAAAAGTCAGCATGCGGTTTGGAGCGAACCAAAGCGCGCCCCCGAATCCCAGGTCGCCACCCGAGGCGTTGCGGAAGCCTTCTTCTGCGTCCTCGAGACGACGCGCTACGGCTGCGTTCAGCTCAATGCCCAGGGTCATCTCCGGGGGCTTTTTCTCTTCAGCGTCCGCCGGCGGTGTATCCGTCATCGGTGGCATCGGCTGAGCGGGCGGCGGCGCCGCGGCAGGCGCTACCGGGGGCGGCGGCTCGGCCGCGGGTGGCGGCTCCGGCGCTGGCTCTGGCGCCGGTGGCGGCTCGGGTGGTGGGGCCGGCTCTTCAGCCGCAGGCTTATCGCACGGCTTTTCCGGGTCTGAGCAGTCCTCGCTTGGAGGCGCTGGATCCGTGGGCTCGCCCTCCGCGGGCGGCGCGTCAGCGGGCGGCGCGTCAGCGGCGGGCGCATCAGCTGGGGGAGCGGGGGGAGGCGCTGGTTGAGCTAGCACCACGCTACTCGAGGCAATCCAAGCCGCAACCGCGGCTGCACTCAGAACGTTTCGCATGGCGGGACTATCCAGCGCATCTAGCGACTTGGCAACGCTAAGCTCCGCGGCCCCGGGCTGACTCACACTGGCGCCGTAAAGTTTCTGGGTTGCGCAGAGCTATTCGTACTCCTCGAAGCGCGCCATCAGCTCATCTTCAAGTCCCTGCTCCTCGACCAGCCACATCGCCTCATCCACCGATCGCAGGCACATGCCGGGTGGGAAGCGAATCTCGGCGACGCCCCATGCGAGATCGTCGAGCATCTCGTCCTCGACGGGCCATTCCGGAAAGTGCCTGAGCACTGCAACGGCCGCGACCGCGCGCACGTCCCGGTCTTCGTGGCTGAGTAGCCCGGGTAGGAGCGGCTCGAGCTCCGCGGGAGCGCTGGAATCCTGGTAAGTGGCAATCAGCCCCGCGAGCAGCATCGCGAGCGCGGAGGGATCGAGACGCGGGGCGGTTTGCTCGCCTTTGATCTGCTGCGTCATCACCTCGCGCAAACCGCTCGCGTTCAGGCCAATGAGCGTCACGAACTCGCCCGCGGCGGCCACGACGTCGGGATCCGGATCGGTTAGGTACCTGCTCACGCGCGGCGCTGCTTCGCGCAGAGCGCCGCGCAACGCGTCCGTGATGTCCACCGTCAACTCCCCTTCGCCCCGAGCGAACCGCAGGAACTCGTGAAGGGCAACGGCGCGGTCGCCTTCCCCTGCCGGGAAGCCTTCTATTTCCACAAGGATATTAAGAAGACGCAGGAGAGGCGCGGGACGCGCGACGTTTTCGCCAGATAATTCCGAGAGAATGACTAGCGCGAGCGCGATGGCGGCGTCCGAGATCTCCCTGGTGGCGCAACGACCCGACGAGGGTATCGAACGCCTCGTCTGAGCGCGCCTCATCTTCACCGCGCAGCGCTGCATACAGCTGGGGGACATCGGTCGCAGGCCCATACGCGTCCTCTAGGCGCGTCCAATCAACGTCCGTGCACTTGAGCATCGGAACATGCTCGCCCGTTTGGGGCGGTTTGTCAGTTGTACGGACTCGACGGTAACGTTGGGCCCATGGGTGGCTTCTTGTTCGAGCGATGTCGAACCCGCCCAATCCAGGCTTTGACCTTCAGCCACCAGGCAGGTGGCGTTTGGTCTCCTGCGTGAGCGACTCGAACGGTCTCGGAAGCGGCCACGGCGAAGTAGGCCAGGACCAGCGCGAGCAGCGCGAGCGCAGACCAAGTGGGGCCAACCAACGCGAATAGTTTATCGAACACGGGAGTGCTCCTTTCTCTGAGCCAGCGTCGCGCGCTGGGTACGCGGTTTGGGCCGCGCACCAATACTGGCCAGTTGGTCTGTTTCTAACCAACTTACGCGACGTGTCAACTCAGGGATCGGCGGACTACGAGGGCCACCCAGAGTCAACTGTCAGGAATTATTAAGTTAATGCGCTGCGTAAAATCATTGCGACAACGCCATTAACTGCGACACCAAACACTGAAACGGTTGTTTCGGCGCCGTGACGTGCTCCCTCTCCCCCAAAAAAAGTAGGGGCGGAGTCGTGACGGCCGCGGATGTCAGCGCGGGTCGAGCTCGAAGAGGCTGACGACGATCATCTCGAGGGCGCGTTGGACCTCGGCGTCGTCTTCGGCTGGAGCAGGATCAAAGAAGTCATGCAAGGCCAGGCCGTCGAGGGTGCCGAGCAACAGCCTTGGGATGACCCGCGGTGGGATCTTGGTGCGGATCCCGAGCTGGGGCAGCGACTCGACGATGCCTTCGGCCACTTGCTGGCGGTTGGCTTCGAACATGCTGCGCAGGGTGCCCTGGAGCTTCGCGTCGTGGAGCCCCTGGGCCATCAGATCGGCAAGCACCCGGAGTTCCGGGCCGGCGTCCTTGCGAGTGGCGCGCATCTCGTTGAGCGCGCGCAAGATCCGCTGATGGGGGTCGCCCGGCTGCTCCCAGGCCTCGCGCACACGCTCGCGCATCACGTCGGCGCAGTGGGCAAGCACCTGTTCGATCAGCTCGTCCTTGCTCTCGAAGTGGTAGTGGACGGCGCCCTTGCTCATGCCCGCCGCGGCAGCGATGTCGCTGACGGACGTGCGGGCGAAGCCGCGCTCGGCGAGCGCGCGCACAGCCGCCTCCAGCACCTGCTGCCGGCTGACCTCGCTCTTCTTGTATGAACCGCGCGCCCGCATGCCGGGAAGACCTCCTTACCCCGGTTTCCCGCATGAACTCCAGCTTTCGCGGGCTACACGCAGGCCCCGGCTCAGATGGGTGGGCAGGCTTGCCAGCCAGCTTCCGCGGCGCTGCGCGTTACGCACACGCATCGCGTTGACAGGCCCAGATCCGTTTGCCACATTCCGCCGCGGAGAGATGACCGAGTGGTCGAAGGTGCCTGATTCGAAATCAGGTGTACCGGTGACGGTACCGTGGGTTCGAATCCCACTCTCTCCGCCGGCTCAGCATTCGCTGGCTCATTCGCGGCATCTGTACTAATCGGCTCTGGCCGATGCCACAGCAGCGCCAACCCGAGAGGGTTCGGCTCCGCGAATGAGAGCCTGGAGAGGTGACCGAGTGGCCGAAGGTGCATGATTGGAAATCATGTGTACGGGCAACCGTACCGAGGGTTCGAATCCCTCCCTCTCCGCAAACAAACCTGCCTCCCCCGATGACACAAGGGAAAGGCCGCTCACGTCCCCAGGCGTGAGCGGACCCGGGTCATGGGCCTGAAGGCATGCAGCGCGCTTCGCCAGAGGGCCGCGTCAAGGGCCCCCTGACTTCTGTTTCCGCTCGGCAAAAGTCCACGCGCCAAACCCCAGCGCTTGGGAACAGCGCTCGGGCGCCGAGCGTAAGGCAGGCTGTGTACCGGGTCCTGATGTTCTGCATCGCCGCAGCCGTGCTGCTTGGCTGCAACGGAACGGAGCGCAAGCTGGAGCGCAGCGCTGGGGCACAACGACCCAGCTCGCATGGCCCTGACGCCAGGTTACGACCCGTTCATTCGTCACGCCAGCTTGCCCGACGGCGTCCTGACGGGGCTGATTCGCTTGGGCGACGGCAGCCAAGCCAAGTTCTGGTTCCTCTCCCACCACCTGACTGAGGACAACGGCTTGACGCGCTTCGAGCTACCAGACGACAGCGTGCACTTCGTTCACGGAGCGTTCTGCTGCGAGGTGATGCTCGCGCGCCAACCGGCGGACGCGAAGGAACTGGTCGAGATGATCCGCGATCTCGATGGCGACCCCTTCTAGCCCAGGGAGCGCGCGCGGTGAAAGGGTCGCCTCTTGCCGCTAGCGTAATTTTCCACATGGTATTAATTCGACCATCGACCTAAGCCTTTCGACCGAGGGCCCCGGATGAGAAGTCGGAAGCACACGCGCGAGCGCGGGTTACACTGAGCGCATGCGCTGCCTGCTCACCGCCTGCCTCGTAGCCCTGCTCATGGTCGGTTGCGACGACGCCGACCGTGAGCGGGTCGACAGCAGCGCGAGGATCTTCGACGACCCGGATGGACTACCGGTCAAGCCGGGACCCGAACCTTTCATCCGCTCGATTCACCTCGCCAACCGCACGCTGGTTGGCGTGATCCAGCTGACGAACGGCAAGGAGGTCAGGTTCTGGCAGCTGCCCCGCGCCAACTCCAAAGGCATCGGCCTCACCCGCTTTGATTTTCCGGACGGAACCAGTCGCTACATGCGCGCGGCGGCTTTCGGGCCGACCTGCGCCTTGGCCGCCAGCCGGCAGACGAGCAGGACCTACTCGCGTTGATCCGCCAATTGGACGGTACGGAACCCGAACGCTAAGCCACGCCGAACTCGAGCACTTCGAGCCCGTCAATCTCGATGCGGATGGCGTCGCCACTCGCCAGCGGTCCCACACCGTGGGGCGTACCTGTTGCGATCAAGTCACCGGGCTCCAGGGTCATGAAGCTGGACGCAAAGGCGATCACCTGGGCGATACTGAACACCATGTCTCGAATGTTACCGTCTTGGCGCGTCTCGCCGTTTTGAGCCAGGTGTATCCGCAAGGCATCGGGCTCGAGGTCTGTCACCAACTCGGGGCCACTTGGACAGAAGGTGTCGAAGCCTTTCGCGCGGGTCCACAGCCGATCCTTCTTCTGGTAGTCCCGCGCGGTGACGTCGCACACCACCGTATAGCCAAACACATGAGCCATCGCTTCGGCCTCAGTGACCCGTGTCGCGCGCTTGCCGATCACGACACCGAGCTCCGCTTCGAAGTCCGTACGCTCGACGCCCGGGGGCAAGACGACTCTTCCGCCGGGATCTAGCACCGAAGACGGCGGCTTGAAGAACAGCAGTGGCTCTTCAGGG
Organism: Polyangiaceae bacterium; assembly: GCA_020633205.1. Lineage (NCBI taxonomy): Bacteria > Pseudomonadati > Myxococcota > Polyangiales > Polyangiaceae > Polyangiaceae bacterium. The sequence continues at coordinate 42,320 of JACKEB010000018.1, read as the reverse complement.
ACTTCGCCTTGCATCTCCTTGGCGTGCTCACGGTAGTTCTTCGCCACGCAGATGATCTTGCTCGGCTCCACCGGCGCGAGCGGCGCGCTGGAGACCGGTAGCGTCTCACCGAGCGCCTTGCCGCCGCTCCACGGAGCGGCGTCCAGTAAGTGCAGCGCTCCGTCGATGAGCTCGACGAACCGCGGTGAACCTTGATGCATAACCCGGAGGAAGCGCGCCATGGCGGACTTCATAGCGCGCAGGGCCGCGCGCCGCGACGCTTGCCCGGCGAGAACCCACTGAGAGGCAGCCTTCCTGCAAAGATCGCGGAGCAGCGCTTGTCGTGAACACCCCGCTCGGCGCAGGATCCCTTCGTGGCGTTGGATCCCGAGAGCGAGCTGGACCAAATCTACCTGTTGCCCCCGGGTCAGTTCATCTCGGCGCGCAACCAGCTGGAGAAGCGCCTGAAGGCAGCGGGGCAAGCCGCTGAAGCCAAACAGGTGAAGGCCCTCGCAAAACCGAAGCTCACCGCCTGGCTCGTGAACTGGATCGCACTCAGCCAAGGCGAGGCGCTCGCGCAACTGAGGAGCGCCGGTCAGAGCGTCGCCGTGGCCCAGGCCGAAGGCGACGGAGCAGCGCTGCTCGCCGCGAGCGACGGACGCAAGCAAGCGGTCAAGCGCTGCGTGGAGCTCGCCCGCGAAGCTTGCGACGCTCACGGCGAAAAGCTCGGCGCCGCCGCGGAGCGTGAGCTCTTCACGTGCCTCGAGACGATCGCGACGCAGCCCGCAGATCCGGCGGCGCCTGATCGCCCGGGACGCATGACCCAGCCCCTCGGTGCGGCGGGCTTCGATGCGTTCGGAGTTGCCGGCTTCGCGCTGTCAGGCGCAGCGACGACCAGCGCGCCTCCCCCCAAAAAGAAAGAGACCAAGAGCGCCAAGCAACCACCGGAAGTCAGTGAAGAAGAGAAACGCGCGGCAGCCGTCGCCGCCTTGAAGCAGAAGCTCGAAGAGGCCCAGGCGCTCTTGGACAGGCTCACAGAGCGAGTGCAAGCCGCAAAGCAGCAGGTCGAGAGCGCGGAGAATCGCCGCACGGAAACGCAATCCGAACTCGAAGCCACTCAGGCAGAGTATCAGGCCATGCTCGAGGCGGCCGAGCGCAAGAAATCAGAGGTCGCGCGCAAGAAGCGCGACCTAGAGCGCGCTGAGGACGCCCTGCAGAGCCAGACCAAGGGGCTGAGGCAGCTGGTGGAGCAGCATGGCGCGGCCCAGCACGTAGTCGCTGAGATTGAGCGCAGCTTGCAGCCAACTTGAGACGATGAAGTCGACCTCCACCACCTAGCCCTCTTGCTTCGTCCAGCGCAAGCGCGGCTTCCGCGCGGCACCAGCCTCGTCCAGGCGGCGCATGCGGCTCAGGTGGGGCGCGGTCTTCACCACGTCCGGCGTCTGCTCGGCCTCGCGCTTGATCGCAGCCATCGCCTCGACGAAGGAGTCCAGGGTCTGCTTCGTCTCCGTCTCCGTCGGCTCCACCATCAGCGCGCCGCGGACCACCAAGGGGAAGTAAACGGTCGGCGCGTGGAAGCCGTAGTCGAGCAGGCGCTTGCCGATATCCAGGGTCTTTACCCCCGTGTTCTGCTCGAGCTGACGGTCCGTGAACACCGCCTCGTGGAGCGGCTGGGTCTCGTATGCCAGCGGTAGGATCTCACTCAGGCGCTTGGCGAGGTAGTTGGCGTTCAGCACTGCGCGATCGCTCACAGCGCGCAGCCCCTCCGGGCCGAGCTCCCGGATGTACGTGTAGGCGCGCACCACCATGCCAAAGTTGCCGAGGAAGGAGCGAACCTTCCCGACGCTCTGCTTGCGGTCATAGTCCAGGCGGAATCCATCTTCCGCACGGAACACGACCGGCTTCGGCTGGAAAGGCTCCAGGATCTTCTTGAACGCCACAGGGCCTGAGCCCGGGCCGCCACCGCCGTGAGGCGTGGTGAAGGTCTTGTGCAGGTTGTACTGCATCACGTCGACGCCCGCGTCGCCGGGGCGGGCGCGGCCAAGCACCGCGTTCATGTTGGCGCCGTCGCCGTAAACCAAGCCGCCCTTCGCGTGCACGAGCTCCGCGAGCTTCGGCATCGCGGTCTCGTAGAGGCCGAGGGTATTCGGGTTCGTGATCATCAGGCCGGCGACGTCATCGCCCGCGTCTTCCAAGGCGCGCATCAGCACCTCGGGGTCTACGATGCCCGCAGAACCAGCCGGGAACGCCTGGGTCTCGAAGCCATTGAGCGCGCAGCTCGCGGGGTTCGTGCCGTGGGCGCTGTCAGGGATGAAGACCTTGCGCGGCGAGCGCCCCTGGGCCGTGTGGTACGCGCGGATCATCATCAGGCCGGTGAGCTCGCCCTGAGCGCCAGCAGCGGGCTGCAGGCTCACGCCGTCCATGCCAGCGATTTCCGCAAGGATATCTTGCAGGCGCACCATGATCTCCAGCGCGCCCTGAGCGAGGCGCTCGGGCGTCTGAGGGTGTAGCCCGGCAAAGCCGTTCAAGCGCGCGGCCCACTCGTTCACCTTGGGGTTGAACTTCATCGTGCACGAGCCGAGCGGGTAGAACTGCGTGTCGATGGAGTAGTTCCACTGGCTCAAGCGCACGAAGTGACGGAATGCTTCGGGCTCGCTCACCTCGGGTAGGGCCGCAGCCTCCTGACGCGCGAGGGCACCCAGCGCCACCTTCGGATCAACCGCTGGTACGTCGAGCTCAGCGATGGATGCGCCGTGGCGACCTGGCGCACCTAGCTCGAAAATCGGGGGTTCGACGAACTGGATTCCTGAAGCTGCTTGTCCCGGCACGGGTTCTCCTCGAGCGCGGTTGGGCGAGCGCTCGGGGTCGTGCATAGCAGCCTCCGCGCCTCTCGTGGAGGGCGGCCGCGAAGAATCCGAGACGCTGACTCGCGCCCGCGTCCCATGAGACACAAAAGCAGAAACGCCAAGGGCGGTTGCTCCTTGGCGTTTTCAGCGACGCTCGCGCTGCGGCTTCGAAGCGCGCTTCAGATACCGGGCGGGCCTTCCGTGTCGCCGCCTTCGTCGCCGCCGCCACCTTCCTCACCACCGCCCTCGTCACCACCGCCGGCGGGAGGTGTGGGCGCCTCATCCCAGCCACCGCCGGAACCACGGCGCTCGAGCTCGTCGGGCATGACGGAGTCGGGATCGGGCTGCATGTTCTGCTGCTTCACCGCGTCCCAAGGGTTGCCTGCTTCGTTCGGACCGAGTCCCCACTCGCCGACGATCTTGTCGGAGTCGTTGCTCTTGGGGCGCTCGTACTTGAAGTAGCCTTTGCCGGTGCTGGTCGCCGACGGACCGACCATGCCGATCTTGTGCTCGGTCCACTCGAAGTGCATCAGATCACCGATCACTTCGCCGTGTAGCTCACCCCAAGCGTCGCCGTTTGCGGTACGCCACTTGCCGCTGATCGTCTTCCCTTCCTTCACCAGGTGCAGGTAGCCGTATAGCTGCGAGAAGTAGACGCCCGTCCAGTCAGCGCCTTCGGGCATGTCACCGGCCTTGACGTTGGCGCGCAACACGCCGTCGTCCGCCTTGGGGCCGCATGCAGCCTGGGAGAAGGCCACCGGCGCGAGCAGGCTGAAACCCAGCACCGCGCTGATCATTCGAGATTGAGTGAGACGGAGGAACTTCGAGGCCGACATGGCGCGGACTCTAACAGCCTTGCCCGGTTCGTTGGGAGTCATCAAAACGATCAGATGCGCGAACCTGCCGAGACGGCTCAACGAAGCGCGCACTCAGCGCTTCTAGCCACTGCGCAGGCAATTCCACGCGTTCCTCGAGGAGCCAGACACGGCCAGCGACCCGCCGCGCGACTGCCGGATCGCGGCCAACGGTCGCTTCCCAGCACTTCTCGGTGCACACCCAGCACTCAACGTTGCTGGATTTTTTTGGGGTGAGTAGAGCCGCGAGCCCAGCGTGATCCGCCGCGGTGCTGAGCCGTCGGGCTCTTACAGCGTGGCGTAGCAGCTGTTCGTGCACTCGCTCGGGACGCGCCACAGCGAGAGCCAACTGAAAGTCTCGTCCCGCGAGCCAGCTGAGGCTGCGGCGCTCCGCCGTCTGTGCATTGCGAACCCCCGTGAGCCGACGCCGTGCCCGCTGCGCGCGCCCCACCAACTCAGGATGGATCGGGCCACCGCGATCCATCGCAAGCCAGGTATCCGCCGTGTGCAGGCGCACCCGCTGAGCGCGCAAGTCGCCGACAGGCGGACAGAAACCGCTTCCCCACGGCACCTCCCCATCGACCACCAAGACGGACTCAGCGAAGCGCTGTGGCGTCGCTTGCAACGCACCGTCCAAGACCAGCACGGCGCCGAGCGGCAACTCCCGCGCTGCGGCGTCTATTGCAGCCTGACGCTTGTCGGCCATGAAGACAGGAACGCCTACGCAACCGAGCTGGCGAGCAGCAAGGCGAGCCTCGTCAGCAGCTTCAGCTGAAGGCCAGACACGTCGGGCGGCGCCCGCAACACGCGACCCATATGCGTGGGCGACGTAGCCCACGCGAGCCCCGCGCGAAGCCAGCTCGCGACAGAGCTCGATAGCCACCGGGGTCGCGCCCGACCCGCCGAGGGTCGCGCCGGCCACGCCAACCACGTCGTAACCTCTGGGGAGCTTGAGGCGCCGAGACGGCTCCGCGAGACGCTCCCAAGGTGCCGCGAGCCAAGCGACGCGGCGCTTTGCGGGAGCTTGGTGCTCCAGACAGGCGGAGACTCCACGCCGAAATCGTTGCCCCAGGGAACCAAGCATAAAGACCAAGCGGCAGAGCCGGAGCCTTCAGCTCTGAATGCTCGCTAGCTCCCGACCCAACTCGAGTCCGATACGGTGGGCCTCCTGGTTGTCGCTCGGCCAAGCCACGGCGACTTCCCGCTTGCGCAAGTTCGTTCCGTCGGCGTTCGCGAGCATGCCACGCAAGCGCATCCCTTGCGCCGTGCGCTCCGCGTAGGCGGCGACCGGCACCTGACAGTTGCCGTCCACCGCCAGCATCAACCCGCGCTCCGCCGCGACGGCGACGTGCGTGTCCGGGTCATCCAAGGCCACGATCTGTTCACGAGACTGCTCGTCTCTGGAAGCCAGCTCAATCGCCAGCGCGCCTTGCCCGACCGCAGGCAACACCAGCTCGGGAGCGAGCGTTTCCGTGATGCGATCCAAGAGCCCGAGGCGCGCGAGCCCGGCGCGCGCAAGCAAGATCGCGTCGACCTCTCCTTCTTGGCACTTGCGAAGCCGGGTGTCGACGTTGCCGCGCAGGGGGACGATTTGCAGATCGGGTCTCCACGCGGAAATTTGAATCGAGCGACGCAGCGAAGAGGTGCCGACCTTCGCGCCGCTCGGGAGCTCAGCCAGCGGCTTCCCGCTCTGCGTGACCGCAACGTCTCGTGGATCTTCACGCAGCGGGACGCAGCCGATTTCGAGCCCCGGCGCGAGCTCTGCGGGTACGTCTTTCATGGAGTGCACTGCGAGCTGGGCTTCACCGGCAAGGATCGCCTCTTCGATTTCCTTGATGAACAGCCCCTTGCCCCCGATCTGGCTCAGGGCGCGGTCCTGGATGCGGTCCCCCGTGGTGGTGACGTGTAGCTCTTCGCACGTGAGTCCGGGGCGAGCAGCTTCCAGGGCGCGCATCCAGGCGCGGGACTGGGCCAGCGCGAGCTGGCTCTTCCGCGTGGCGACAATCAGCGTCAGGCTCATTCGCCCTCAGTCGCACGCCTGTCCGACGCCTGCAACGGCTCTTCCACATCCAGCGCGTCCCCGAGGTCGAACAGCTCGCGGGCGCCGGTCACCAGCTCTTCCAGTCGCGCGCCGTCATCGCCAGCCGTAGCAGCCTCTCGCAGGCGCTGGCTCGGGGTGTGGAGCAGCTTGTTCAATGCCGCGTCGAGCATCTTTTCGACGGAGCGCCGTTCGTCTTCCCCGAGGTGCTTCAGCTTGCCCTTGAAGGAGCGCTCTAGCTCTTGGTTCAGCACCCCGCCAAACGCCGCGCGCATCGCCACGATCAGCGGTGTGACTTGCGCGGCCTCCGCCCAGCGGTCGTAGCCTCGAACGGCGTCCTTGATGATCTCCTCGGCGCGCTCGGCTTCTTTCTGACGAGCGCTCTGCGTCTCGGCAACCACGCGCGAGAAGTCATCCACGTTGTAGACGAAGACGTTGTCGACCGACTCACACTCCGGGTCGATGTCGCGAGGTACTGCGAGGTCGATGAAGAACAAGCTGCGGCCCTTGCGCGGCCTGCGGAGCGACTTCACCAAGTCGCGGGTCACCACATAGTGCGGTGCGCTGGTGCTGGAGATCACGACATCCGCCGCGATCAGCGACTCGGACAACTGATCCCAGCTCCTCCCCTCACCCCCAACGCGATCGCACAGCTCTCGCACGCGCTCTGGGGTGCGTCCAACGACGAGAATCCTCGAGCCGCTCTGACGCAGCAACTTGGCGACCGTCTCCGCCATCTCCCCGGAGCCGATCAGCGTCACCGTACGCTTGCTCAGGTCCCCGAAGATCTGCTGGGTCAAATCCACGGCAACGCTGGGAACGCTGACCAAACCCGCGCCGATGTTCGTTTCCGTACGGACCCGTTTTGCGGCCCTCAACGCCCGCGGGAGCACCTGGCGTAGGTGCACACCCACGGTGCCAGCGGACTGCGCCACCTCGAAGGCGTCCTTCACCTGCCCGAGGATTTGCGGCTCACCCAGCACGAGTGAATCCAAGGACGATGCCACACGGAACAGGTGCCGTACGGCTTCGCCTCCCAGAAAGGAGTAGAGATGAGGTTCGATGCCGCTGGCCCGCGTCCCGAGGGAGGTTTGGATAGCGCGGGCTGCAGCCTCGGCGTCCGCTCCTCGTGCAACCGCGGCCACGACCTCCAGGCGGTTGCAAGTCGAGACGATCATCGCCTCACCGAGCACGGGCGAGGCGCACAACGACTCGAGCACCTCAGGTAGATCCGCCTTGCCAACCGCTAGCTTCTCGCGAACGGCGATGGGCGCGGTGCGGTGGGAGATCCCAACGACGACGATCACGAGGCGTCTCCCGAACGCGTCACAGCCCACCTCGCGCCGCACTGACGACATAGAGCAAGATCACGAGCACCAGACCGCTGACACCCACGAGGGTGCCGTACGCCGCCCGCTTCCCACGCCAACCCGCAACCGCCCGCATCACCAACACTCCAGCGACCACCAGCCACGTGACATAAGCCAGGCCAGCTCGAACCACTTGGGTCGAGCTTTCCGCGGAGAGCGAGGTAGCGAACGCCGCACCACTCACGATGCCGAGCGTCAGCAGCAAGAAACCCGCAACGAGTAAGCGGTGCTCAGTCGTGTCGAGGGTGTCCAACGCGGGCATGCGTCCCACACTGCCGAGGCGCCGCTTGTCCTTCAGACGTCGTTGCTGCAGCAGGTAAAAGGCAGCAGCAGCGCCGGCCATCAGGAAGAACCCGAAGCCGAGCAGGTTCGCCGTGACGTGGAGAGCCAGCAGCGACCGCGGCACTTCCTCGGTCGGGCTGCCAGCGCGGACGAACTGGGCGCCAACCATGAACGCAAGCCCCAGGGGGGCGACGATTGCACCGATCGCGTTGATCCGATAGCGCACTCGCAGCCCAAGGTAGACCCAGCTCGCGATCAGCGCCGAGGCGCTCAGCGCGAACTGCAGAGATTCCACAGGGCAAACATTGGTCAACAGACTCGCGCCCACGATGTGAGCAGCGTGAGCAACGCTCGCCAAGGCCAGCACGCCCGGCGCACCACGGGTACTGGGCGCAGGCTCCGCACGTCCGAGATCGACGAGGAACAACGTGGCTGCAACCGAGTACAGCACGACGCCAACGTAGAAAGAGATGCTGGCGATCCAGCTCATGAGTTCACTCGAGGTTCTGCATCAAGAAGCTGGCGAGCAAGTCTTCGTCGCTCGCCGGTTGGGCGCCAGGCATACCACCCGAGTGCGCCTCTGCGTCAGCTAGCGCTCTCCGGCGCTCGCGGCCAGTCAGGTGGGCTACGAAACTTCCGATCGGTAGCCCCAACCAACCCGGCACCACCTCGTACGCGTTTTCTCCCAGGATGAGCGATGTCTCGAAGAGCTCGCCTCCTGCGGACTCCAGCGCCCCGCGCTCCTTCACTTTGCCCACCAGGTTGTAGCGGTCACTCGAACCGGTCACTTCACCGAGGACCCGCACTCCCTCCGTGATGTCATAGCGGCGCCCCTCCGCCTTGATCACCAACTCGCGACCGTTGAACTCGACACGATCCTCGGCGATCCACTCATCGAGCGCAGCTTGGGGGAAAAAGACGCGGTTGTAGCCCATGGAAGCCAGACCCTTAGCTTCGCACCCGGTAGGCGCGAACAAGCAACAATACACGCTCCGGCGCCAGGGGGGCGACCTCTAGGAGTTCATCGAAACTCACATCCGAACGGCCGGCATCCAAGCTAGGGTTCTAGCTTCTGGAGGCTTCTCTCCAGTCTTTGGCAGCGCCACCCATAGGGGAAACACCACCGGGCCTTGCAGAGTCCTGCGTGGTCGGGCACACCCCAGCGCACACATGACTCCCGGACTTCGCGCTGTGTATGACGAGTTGGTGTCGCGCGCGGTGAGTGAACGCTGGCAGGGCGAAACGACTCGCCTGCGCCGGGAACTGAGCACGCACTGTGGCGCCTTCGAGCGCGATCACCCCGCCGCTGCGGCAAGGGACGCGGCTTCAATGGAGCACGCGCTCCTCGAAGGAGGTCTGGCGCGAGACATCGCTAGCGGCCTCGAGGATCCCGGCGAGCGTGGGGAGGCAGCGGAGATTGCCGGAGCCGTAGCAGGGATCCTGACCTTCAGTGAGTTGGAAGGGCTGCTAGTTGCCGATGACCTTTGGACCGGCGCTTGCTGGTGGATCGCGCCTCAGGACGACGTGGGGCGTGACGTGAAGCTTCAGCTCCCCGACTCTCCGGTTGCCCAGTGCCATGTGGTTGTTCAGGAGACGGGGTGCGTGCTGCTACCCGGCGTCACGTTTCACCCCGCCGACGCGCTGGAGCCCATCCGCCAGACGCTTGCTCGCGCTCGCTCGCTAGGCCTCACCACCAACCAAGTGCAGCTCGCCCTGCTGAAGATGGAACACAGCTGGCAGACGCTGAGCCGCGTCAAGGTCGGCTATGCCTACCGCCCGGACGCGCTGCGCACAGCGTGAGCTAGAAGCCCTTGCGCGCCACTGCTCGATCGCCTGGCACGAGCTCACGATGCGAGACGGTCACCAAGGCGACTGAGCTGTCGTCGCGAACGCGCAAGATGCGAAGCTCCCCGATGATTTCCTCAGGGAACTTATTTTCGTCACCGTCGAGGGGAGTGCGTTCGATCTCCACGTCATCGTTGACGTCCTGACGCACGCGGTCACGGGCCATTTTGGTCGCTGTCTTGAGCGAGCGTCGCCAGCTGTCTCCCCGGCGCACCACGAACAGCCGATTGCCAGCTTCCAGGCCGTCCTTCTTGCCCTTGTCGATGAAGACGACTTGGTTCTGCGCCATGAAGACGTGGGGATAGACGCCTGTGAGGATGCGCGCCCAAACGTCCGTGTCGTTGCGCTTTGGGGGTACCACGTCATAGCGACGCCCGATGGGGCCGAGCTTCATGCCGCGCTCGATGACGTCCAAAGACTCGACGATCTTTCCCCGAGCAATGCGCGTCTTCGGATCCCACTGTTCGATTTTCACGCTGCCCTTGATCGCCACGATCGACCCCTTGGGCTTTCGCGCACCAGGGACCTTCTTGGGCTGCCGAACCTCGGTAAAGAGCGTGAGCAGCTGCCCCAGACGGAGCTCCACGCCGGGACGCATGATCATATAGACGTGATTGCCCTCGGCGAGCAGCATCTGATCTTCACGGGCGCCTACCAGCTGCCCCCAGACGTCGCGCTTGGGATCGTCGATGTAGCCCTGGTCGCGCAGGAAGATCGTGTCGTGGGGGACCTGCGGTCTGCGATCGATGAACGAAGCATCGCCGCTGATCGGCACGCTCCCTCCACCATCCAGCCGCATGCGCAGCTGATCGCCCGGATAGATCCAGTGCGGGTTCTGGATCTGCGGGTTGTAGCTCCAGAGCTTGGGCCACATGTACGGGTTTCGGTAGTAGTGAGAGCTCAAGTCCCAGAGCGTGTCGCCCCGCTTGACCATGTGGATCTGCGGGACGGACATCGCGCGGTTTCCCGTGATCGCTTCCGCGCCTTTATTTCCGCGCAGCGTTCCACCGCCCCGCCCACTGGGCAGCAGGTCAAAGCCGTCGCTGGAGCGAGAGATGTCGCTGCTCGCGTGGCTGCTCGAGGGCAGGTGCCCTTCGAGGTCGGTACCTGGTGCGGGGTAACCGGGCGGAGGAAGGGTGGTCTCCGTCGAGGTAGTCGAGGACGGGGGCGTGACTGTGATGGTGGTCGTCTCCCCCCCACCCGCGCTGGCGCCCCCCTCATCCTGGGCAGCGGCGTCCACCGCGTACAGTGACGAGCTCGCTCCGCCCAACAAGAGCAAGCTTGCCAGGTGGACGATCCGCCGGGAGCCTCGATTGCTGCTTTGGCTCATGTGTCGTCTTCCCATCGCGAGTTCTCAATCTCGAAGCGCACGTGACCGAGCACGCCGGAGGCGAGGCGTGTCACTTCCGTCCCTCAGTGTGACTTACGGTGCTGGCGTCCGCCTGTCCCCCAAAGCCGCTCTCATCTGCAGGCGGTTCGGGTGCCTCAGGAACGAGGCGAACGGTCTTCAAGCGCGGCCGCTCCTCTGCTTCGGGCTCCGCCGCAACCTCGGCAGCGACCTGTCGATCGTGACGCTGGGCTTCCATCGCCATCAGGCGTTCTTCCAAGTGGTCCTGGCTCCCCTGTAGCTGAGTCACTTGCTCCCGCAGCTCGCTGACCTCCTTCTTCAGAGCGTCCGAGCCGCCCCCACACGCCATGGCGGTCAGCGCCAGGCCGAGCACCGGCAGGCGCAACACCCAGCGCCGCGAGCGTCGCCCCCGGGCGGATGCGCCACGAGGCGCAGAAAATCGGGAAAGCGAGCGCAGGTCGAGAAAGGTCCACATGGCCCTACCAGCGTAGAGCGGCTGATCGGCCTCGGCCCACTTTCCTGCGGTTCGCGCTGACGCCACCTGAGGCGACCACGCAAGCTCAGGTGTGCGGGGCGACCAAGCGGCCCCAGAAGGACCCCCGATGCCGGAAGTGGCCGTGCGGTCTTTGCTGCGTCAGGCCGTTCGCGCCTCGCGGAGGCGAAAATGCGCCGAAATCACGCCTCCAACCAGCAGGCCAGAGAACGTCTTCCGTGCCCAAGCGCCGACTGGACTGCCGCGCCGCGCAAAGCTAGCTTCAAAGGCCGTGGGGTTACGCCGTAAACAACCTGTCAGGCGACGCCGAAGGCGCCGTCTCGATCTGAAGAAGACGCTCTTCGTGCTTCCCAACGCGATCACGTTGGGCAGCATCTTCTGCGGCTTCAACGCGATCCTGATCGTATCGACCGGCTCCCCGAGCGGCGCGGACTTCTACAAAGCGGCGATGCTGCTGATCTTCGCGATGTTCTTTGACCTGCTCGATGGTCGCGTCGCGCGCATGACCAAGACACAAAGTGCGTTTGGTCTGCAAATCGACTCACTAGCCGACATCGTCAGCTTTGGAGTCGCCCCGAGCGTGCTGGTCTACAAGTGGTCGCTCTACCGTTTCCCCACGGCTGGCGTACTGGCTGCCTTCATGTTCGCAGCGTGTGGTGCAATTCGTCTGGCCCGTTTCAACGTCTTGTCGTCGGACTCCTCGGGGACTCCGATCAAGCCAGGCAAATACGTGACGGGGCTCCCCATCCCACCCGCCAGCGGCGTGCTGATCACGCTGGTCGTCGCGAACCACGCGGTCAGCGGCGCACTTGGACAGGCGCAGTACAGCCTGCTCATCATGGTAGTGACCATCGTGCTCAGCCTGCTGATGGTGAGCAACGTCCAGTTCCGGTCATTCAAGGATCTCAAGCTGAACACCGGCACGGTGTTGTTCGTGTTGTTCATCATCGGCTCCAGCGCCGTCGTGTGGCAGAAGTTCGAGCCACCTTTCGTGCTCGTGTGGTTGCTCTCGATGTACATCGCGATAGGCATCCTGGAGTGGATCCGGTCCATTCCCGGTAAGGTGAAGCGCGCACGCGAGCGAGCGGAGATGGACACCTTGCCACCTGCGGAGTAGGCCTCAGACTTTCGAAGCTTGCTCGCCGCGCGAGAGCGTTGCTTCCAGCGCCACCGCGCTGACTGACGATGAAATCGAGTTCCCAGTTTCCCATTGCGACGCACCAACGCTCCCTGCGGGCGGCGTTCTGGCGACGCTTCAACGGGGTGTTCTCGCGCATCCTGGTGGTCACTCTGTTGAGCGCCTCGGCCACCACTCTGATCGGCTGCGATCGCGATCCGAGTGATCCCCACCGCAGCACAGAGCCCAAAGCCAACGAACTGCCGCCGTTGGAGCTTCGAGATGACACGCCGAATCTGCTCTTGACCTGGCTCGACGAGAAGGGCGAGTTCCACGTCGTTCAGAAGGTCGCAGACGTCCCTGAGAATGCGCGGAGTCACGTGCGGGTCGTGCAGACCACGGCTACCGATGGCTCCGGTGATCTGCTTTACGTGGCTGACCTGACGAAGAAGGAAGCCGGCGGGAATTACCATGTAGAAACGATGGCTCGCTCACAATGGGATGAGCTCGGGGCGAGCCGCCGCCGCAAGCGCATGGAGGCTCTCGCTCCCAGCGCCCGCGCGGAGTTCCCCCCGGTGCCCAGCGCAGCGCGGGCCGAAGCAGCGGGCGCTCTGTCAGCGATCATCTACGGGGCCGAGTGGTGCAAGCCGTGCCATCAGGCTGAGGCGTACCTGAAGAGCCGAGGCGTGAAGGTCGTGCACAAGGACATCGAGCGCGATCCAGGTGCGGCTAAGGAAATGCAGGCAAAGCTTGCCAAAGCTGGGCTCGGCGCCGGCTCGATTCCAGTCATCGACCTCGGCGGACAGTTGTTCAAGGGCTTCAGCCCGAGCGCGCTAGACCGCGCCATCAGTTCCCAGCGCAAATCCGAGACGCTGTAGCGGCTCAGCGCGTGGTATCCACGCTTGGTGGACCCGAGCAAGAAAGCCAGCGAGATCTGGCAGTGGCTGCCCGTGTTCAAAGTGGTCGCGGAGACGCAGCACTTGCCGACGGCAGCGCGCCAGCTTCATGTATCGGCGAGCGCAATCTCGCGCACCATCCGCCTGGTCGAGGAGGCCCTGGGACAGGAGCTGTTCGTCCGCAGTTCGCGGCGCTTGATCCTGAACGCCGCCGGGGAACGTCTCCTCGCGGCAACGCGGCGCTCGGCGAACAGCCTGGAGCAGGGCCTCCGCGAGGTCTTCGACCAGAGCTTCAGTGGACCGTTCCGGGTGAGTAGCCTAGGCGTGCTGACGGATGGCTTCGTCTTGCCCAGCCTACTGGAGCTCCAAGCAGAGCACCCCGGGTTGGTGCCACATATGACGACGCGCCTGGCGAGCGAAGCGAACCAGTCCTTGGTCAGCGGACTCTTGGAAATCGCCTTCTACTACGACGCCACCACGTTGCCTGGCATTCGTTGCGAGAGCCTGGGCGAACTGACGAACTCGATTTACTGCGGGCGCGGGCACGCCCTCTTTGGGAAACGCCGGGTGGAAACTCAAGAGTTGCTCGAGCACCCGTTCAGCGTGGCCGCAATCGGGGACAAGGGAACCCCGATGGACAGCTGGCCGGTGGATCTCCCGCGGAAAGTCGGCTTCCAAATCTTGATGCTCTCGACCAACTTACAGGTCAGCCTCTCGGGCAGCTTCGTAACCGTGCTGCCTGACGCGGTCGCCGCGCCCCACGCGGAGGCTGATGAGCTGTGGCGCCTGGCGCCTGACCTGATCCCAAACACTCAGGTTTACGCGGCCTTCCGTGAAGACGACAAAAACCAGGCGGTAACCCAGACTCTGGTCTCCAAGGTGAGGGAGCGCATCCAGCGCGCACCTGCGCGGCGTCGGCGGAAGGCTTGAGATTTCGCCTTGAGCGGCACTCCCGAGTCGTTCCAGCCTGGTTCACGATCCATCTCAATCCTTCTAATGGTTCTCAGCATGCGTCGCCGCTAGGCTGATGGATATGGGGCAGCAAATCGTTAGTCGACGGAACGTCTTGGGGTTGGCGCTGGGGTTGCCGCTGGTCGCCTGCAGCAGCTCTACGGAAACCGCCGGTGGCGGTGCCGCGGGGAAATCCGGCGCTGGAGGCACTGGCGGCGTGGGTGGCGCTAGTGCTGGCAGCGGCGGTAGCGTTGGTGGCAGCGCTGGAGCCAACGCCGGAACCGGCGGCATCGGCGCCGCCGGCAGCGGGGGCATCGGCGGACAGGACTGCCAGGGCCCCGACGCCTGCGCCGTCACCGAAGACAACATCGAGGGTCCCTTCTACAAAGCGGGAGCACCCATGTCGCCCGGCGCAATCGCGAACCTACGCAGCGGCGTAACGGGAGATCTGCTTCAGGTCGCGGGCGTGGTCTACGCCGCGGACTGCGTGACGCCACTCGAGGGCGCCGTGGTCGACGTCTGGCAGGCTGACTCGGGAGGCGTGTACGACAACACCGGGTTCACCCTGCGCGCACGGATGCGTACAGAAGCCTGCGGCCGCTATTTGTTCGATACGATTCTACCGGGGAACTACGACACGCGCCCGCGTCACATCCACTACAAAGTCAGCCACCCTGACGGCATTAGCTTGACCACGCAGCTCTACTTCGAGGGTGAGCAGTTCAACGATACGGATCCCTATGTTCGCGCGTCGCTGATCAAGCCGCTCGACCGCACGGCTGGGGGCGACGGTCCGCCCATCTGGTTGTGCCGGTTCGACATCGTGCTCGCCTGACGCTGCGCGCGTGAGAGCGCCTGCCGCATGCGACGGTCGCGCTCGGGGTCCGCGCGGCTTTGGCGCTTCCGAGGAGCGCCCGGCGAAAGAGCCCCCAAAACAGGGCCCGACCACCCCCATGCGCCCTTAAAAAACCTGAGCGCGATCCGCGCTTATGGCCCAAGGGTTTGCGCGAAACCTCTTTGAGGTATCCTTTGTGGATTCCGTGAGCGTCCCGCGCATCATCCCAGGGCATCCCGCCGAGGTGGTCGTCTACGACCAACCGTCGCGTTGTCCTTACCTGCCCGATCAGGTCGCGCGCATGCCGATGCGCCTACCAACGCGCAGCTTGCGGCGCAGCGAGTTTCACGCACGGCTCGAGCGTGGCGACCGTAGACAGGGACTGTTTCTCTATCGCCCGAGCTGTCCAAGCTGCAGCGCCTGCATTCCTATCCGACTCAACGTCGCCGAGTACGAACTCAGCCGCACCCAACAGCGGGTGCTCAAACGCGGCGACCAAGTACTGAAGGTGGAGCTCGGCCCACTGATGGCGGACGCCCGTCGGGTGGAGCTCTACAATCGCCACAAATCCCAGCGTGGACTCGAGACCCATGGGCCTAGCACCGAGGATGACTACCGGGAGTTCCTGGTTCACACCTGTTGCGAGAGCTTCGAGATCCGCTATTTCCACGAGGATTTGCTCGTTGGTGTTGCCGTCACCGACCGTGGCACCGACGGGCTCAGCGCGGTCTACACGTTCTTCGACCCCGACTATTCGAAGCTGAGCCCTGGCGTGTTTTCGATACTCACGCAGCTGTCGCTGTGTCGCCACTGGGGTCTCGAGCACCTCTACCTGGGGCTCTACGTCGAAGGCTGCGCTGCGATGCGCTACAAGGCAGAGTATCTGCCCCACGAACGCCTGATCGATGGCCGCTGGGTGCGCAGGGAAAAAGAGCAGGCCTAGCCGCCGCCGCTCAGCACGCTGCCTGTCTGGCGAACTTCAGAGACACTAACCAAACACCGCGGGGCACTTCTCCCGCGCCAGGTCCCAGGTGAACGCGTGATCGAAGCGCCCTTCGGCGCGCTCCGGTTTGCCACCGCCGCGACCGCCAAGCGCCACGGCGATTGCCTTGAGCGTCGCGCCAGCGTCCAGGCTCGACTGCCCAGCGCGCGCGATCATCACCTGGACGGACTGCTTGTCTGGTATCGCCACCGCCAGGAACACCTCCGCATCGGGCCGCGACTGGAGCAAGCGCTCGGCGAGCGACCGCCCAAGTTCGAGTTCCGACTCGAGCCAAACCACGGCTCGCGCACCTTGCCACTCTACGCTGGAAGCCAATGCATCAGCCAAGCGGCCACGCAAGAGCCCGGCTTCCTGACGGGCGTCCTTCAAGCTCTGCTCGCTGCGCTCGAGGGCAGCAGGAACATCCGCAACACCAATGCTGCGCGCGCTGGCCATCCCGCCAAGCAGCGCCGCGCGGTCGAACAGCTCACGGCGCGCGCGTGGTCCAGCGCTGAAGTGGATCCGAGTTCCACCCTTGTAGCGCTCGCTTCCTGTGATCCAAACCACGTTCACCTCTGCGGTGTTCGCCACGTGGGTGCCGCCACAGGGCGTGTCATCGAAGCCCTCGATGCTCACGACCCGGATCCCATGGCTCACCTTGGGCGCGCGCCGCAGCTCGAGCTGCGCGAGCTCCGCGTTGGTGGGCAACCAGGCGCGGACCGGCCGTGCTTCGTCGATCACTCGATTCACCAGCGCTTCCGCCGCGTCCAGCCAGCGCTGACCGAGGTCTGCACGACTCACATCAATCGTGCAGTCCGTGGCGCCCAGGCGAGACGAGACGGTCTCCGCCTTCGCCACATCGAGCAGCGCCTTGCTGAGCATATGCTGCCCGGTGTGAAGCGCCATGTGCTCTCGACGGCGGCCCCAGTCAATTTCCGCAGTGTAATTCTCACCAACTTCGGGAGCTGCGCCTTCGAACAAATGGTGAACCGTGCCGGCCTCGTCCTGCTGCACATCAACGATGCGCACCTCCCCGATGCGCCCCGTGTCGCCGAGCTGGCCGCCGCTCTCCGGGTAGAACGCGCTGGCCTCGAGGATCAAGCTGGGTCGCCCGCCGAAGGTTCCAATCGACTGAACGTGGGCGTCGAACGTTCGCAGGTAGGAGTCTTGCTGCTCGAGGCGCATGCCCAGGTTCTATGCGCTGAATGGCTCTGCGTCCAACGGTGCCAAGCAGTGCCTGCTTCATTGTGTGTCTCCCTAACCCTTCTGCTTTGCGTCGCCGCGGGTTGGGCGCCCCGCATGCGCCCAACCCACTCCTCCAAGCTTCACTACTCGCCGGTCGCCGGACAGGCGGTGTTGTTCAGCACAATCGAGACCGGCTCGATCGTGTCGTCGTCTTTGACCTCCGCCTCTACCTCTGCCCAGGCCTCCCCGGTTGAGCAAGCACCGTCGCCATCGCGATCGTTCACCGCGACGATGACGATCTTGGAGCCCTCGACCGAGATCGTCTCGGCGAAGTCCCCCAACGCTGACAGCTTGCGGTCGTCGATATGAATCCGCACGGTATCATCCTCCGCATCGAACTCGTAGAACGACAGCAAGATCTCGCCATCAACCGCAGCGCTGGACGCTGCCGAGACATTGCCGTTGACCTCGACGTCACGCCCCGAGCTGCAGCCCACGGTCGCCATCAGTGCAATCCCAATCATACCAAGCAGTGCCTTGTTCATTTTCACGTCTCCTGAGGTTGAGCGGGGCGTTCACCGCGGGGTGTCTTTCCCAGTGGAGCGCGCCCTCGACATCCCCATCAGCAACCGGCGTGCCACGGCGGTCCTTCTGGGCCTCCCAAGGTGACGGATGTAGCTTGGTTCCGCGCGTAACCAGCAACCGCTGGGGTGCATTCATCGAGGTTTCTCGCCGCCCGCGGCAAAGCCAAACGCGAGCAAGCGGCGCCTCGGCGAGCGCACCGACCGCGTCGGCCAACACCCGCGAAGGTTCACGGCTTCGGCGACTGACTCCGGAGCGCCACACTTCTCGCAGGTGGACTGCTGTCGAATCACCACACCGCGTTCACACTCGCGTTTCAGCTCACCCCGGAGCCGCGCTTCGTCGCCCCAGCTCCCCAAGCGACCCGGAGAGCGAAACCTTAACTGTTTGAACTTGTTGGATTCTAGCGAAGAATCCTTTCCCTTGTAATCGAACGTTTGATTAATTAACCTTCGCACATGGCTCGACCCGCTGGCGCCAACGCTGAGCTCACTCGCTCCCGCATCTTGGACAGCGCGAGTTCGCATTTCGCGAACCTCGGCCTGGGAGGCGTTTCCGTGCGCGACATCGCGCGAAGCGCTGGAGTCAGCTTGGGCATGGTTCACCACTACTTCGGTAGCAAGGACGAACTCTACCAGGCGTGCGTGGAATCCATGTACGAGGAGCTGCACAACATGCGCGCTGAGCTGATGAGTCAGCTCAAGACCGCTAGTTCAGTGGAGCAGCTCATGAGCGAGGCGGTGCGCGTCTCCTTCCACTTCGCGCGCGAGCACCAGACCAGCATTCGGCTCTTGATGCGCACCGTGGTGGAGCACGGAGAGCTGGGGCCGGTCCAGCAGCAAGCGCTGCAGTTGCCATTCCTCGAGGAAATATCCGGCGCACTGGCGAACGCAACCGGCAAGAGCCTAACCGAGCTGCGACTCGCGGCCCAAAGCACCACCTTCTTGGTTTCACGCTACGCGCTCAGCAGCGATCATGAGCTGCGGGTGCTCACGGGGCTGCCCAAGGGCAGCTTCAAGGCGGTGCTAGCCGAGGTCGAGAACCACCTGGCGCGGGCGGCCCTCGCCCTGCTCGGCCTTCCGCAACCGAACGGCGGACCCATGACGCAACTCGCCGCAACGGGAGCCAGCTGAACGGCAGCTCCTAGGAGTTCATGATGCAAACCCAGACCACTCAAGCTTCATCCCCTCCGGTCTCCGCTGCGGCACGCCCAACGGAGATCCTACCGATCACCACCCGCTTTGAGCTGGGTGCGGAGATCACCCCCGAGCAGCACGCCTTCCTGGATCACTACGGGTTCATCATCTTCTCCCAGGTCGCCAAGCCGCATGAGGTCGAGCGAATCGCCGAGGAGCTCAACCAGATCGAAGCCAAGTGGCTCGCAGAAGGGCGCAAGGAGGTCTACGGCATCCCGATCTTCCGAGGCAAAGGCGTAGAGGGGCAGCCGTTCTTGCAGCGCCTGCCCTTCACCTCATGCTTTAGCGAATATCTACACGGATTTTTGCGAGACTCTCGCTTCGATGCAGTGCGCCGCATGATTGGTGAGCAGACGCATATCGGTGATCACGAGATGGACGGCCTGGTAGCGAACCGCAACCTGAACGTGGCGGGGAGCGCCTATCCACGCCTTGGCTGGCACACCGACGGCCTGCGTGATCTGTTCTACCTGCGCATGCCAAAGCGCATGCTCAACGTCGGCCTCCACCTCGACCGCGTGCAGCGGGAGGACGGCGGGCTGCGGGTGATTCCCGGTAGCCACAAGCAGGGACCGCTCGGCTTTCTTTTCCGCAAGGTTTACTTTCTTTCTCACGGCGAAGACGCACACGAGATCGCCATCGAGACGCAGCCCGGCGACCTGACCTTGCACGACGGTCGCACCTGGCACCGTGTCGAGCAGTCGCCCCACAGTGGGTTACGCAGCCTGCGGCGGACCCTGTACTTTCCTTTCCTCACGGAACAGTTCCCGACCAAGGACGAGCATAGCAAGACACCGCTCTACCACTATCTGGGCCGGGCGCTGCGCGCTGGCAAGCGCCTGACCTCACGCATCAAGCGCTGACTCAATCGCCAGTTTTGGGGGTGAGGTCCGCCGGTTCTGCCAAGCGCGGTGCCGGCTCCCCCCCGAGCAAGCCAAGCACCCGGAAACACTCGGCCGCCTGGACCGTGGCAGCGGAAAGGCCGTGACGCTCTGCGCCAGTTGCGAGATACCCGCAGAAACCACGCTCGCTGACGCAGGGCTTGAGCCCTTCGCGGCGCTCATGCGAGACCCGCACCCGTGAGTACTCAAGCAACCCGCGAGCTGAACTTCGACGGCCTGCCTGGTCCAAGCCACAACTTCGCTGGCTTGAGCCCGGGCAACATCGCATCGACGGAGCACGCGGGGCATCTGTCGAACCCCAAGAGCGCTGCGCTGCAGGGCCTGGAGAAGATGCGCTTCGTTCGCGACCTGGGGATCGCTCAAGCGGTGTTGCCGCCCCAGCCGCGGCCGGATGTCGGCGCCCTACGTCGCCTTGGCTTCGTGGGCGAAGCCAGCGCGGTCCTGCGCCAGGCGGCAGAGCAAGACGAACAGCTGCTGCGACTTTGCTCCAGTGCGTCCGCGATGTGGACGGCGAACGCGGCTACCGTCGCGCCGAGCACCGATGCGGCAGACGGGCGCACACACCTCACGCCCGCCAACTTGAGCGCGATGTTTCACCGCAGCTTGGAGGCGCCCACCACGACGCGAGTTCTGCGACGCATCTTCGCGGACGAAGCGCGCTTCGAAGTTCACGACGCGTTGCCGAGCGTGAGCCACTTCGCAGACGAAGGCGCTGCCAACCACACGCGGCTCTACACTCCTCAGGGCGCAACGCATCTTTTTGGCTGGGGCCGCCGCGCTTACAAGTCCAGTGACGACCAGGAGCCGGGGCGCTTTCCCGCGCGCCAAACCTACGAGGCATCCCGCGCCGTCGCTAGACTGCATCAGCTCGGAGACCGAGCGCTGCTCTGGCAGCAAGCTCCACGCGGAATCGATGACGGCGCGTTTCATACCGACGTGCTAGCGGTGGGCAGCGCGAACCTGTTGCTGCTCCACGAGCTAGCCTTCGTTGACACTCAAGAGCTCTTGGAAGAACTCAAGCGACGCCTGGGCGACAGCTTTCAGTATTGCTTGGCGAAGCAAGGCGAACTGCCGGCTGCGGACGCCGTCGCCGCCTATCCATTCAACTCGCAGCTGCTCGAGCTACCAAACGGCGAGATGGCGATCGTCGCCCCTGAAGAAGCGAAGCAGAGCGCGGCCGCTCACCGCTTCCTGGAGCGCGTCGTAGCCGAGGACAATCGGGTCAGCGCGGTGCACTACCTGGACGTGAATCAGTCGATGAAGAACGGCGGCGGTCCAGCCTGCCTGCGCCTGCGCGTGCCCCTCGAGGACGCTGACGTCGGCAAGTTGGGTGCTCGGGTGCTACTGGATGACGCCTTGTACTCGGATCTAAAGAGCTGGGTGGAACGTCACTACCGGGACCGCCTGAGCTTCGAGGACTTGCTCGACGTGGCGTTCCTGCGTGAGGTGGAGACCGCCCTGGACGAGCTAACCCAGCTCCTCGGGCTGGGTTCGGTCTATGATTTCCAGAACCCGTGACGGACTACCCAAAACCTTTCGGCCCTGAGCAACGCTACGAGCTCCTCAAACAGCTCGGAGAAGGCGCTGGCGGGCGCGTCTACCTAGCGGTGGACCATAAGGAAGGCCGGGAGGTCGCGCTCAAGCAGCTGACCCGCAGGCGCACCCCCGAAGAATTCGAGCGCCGCTTCGCGTTGCTGTCGAAGCTCAAGCACGAAAACCTTGTCGAACTCTACGCAATGTACTCGACCTGGGAGCCGCCGTTCTACACCATGCAGCTCGTACCCGGGGTGGACATCGTGCGGTATATCCGCGAGGAGTCACCGTCGGGTATCGAGGCGCTGGGCATGGAGGCGGAGGAGGATCTTGAGGGTAACCTGCTGCTCGGCGAGAAGAGCCGCGCGGCGAACCGCTCCGTTTTCACTCCTCCTGAAAGCGGCGGTATGGACCGCGCGCGCAACGCTCTGCGGCAGCTTTGCGCTGGCCTCGAGTACGCGCATCGGCAAGGGCTGATCCACCGAGACATCACCCGAGGCAATATCCGCGTGGATTCCAGGGGGCGCCTGGTCGTCATGGACTATGGCCTGGCGGCTGAGCAACTGCCAACGCCGGACGCGGCGCCCGCTAGCCAGGCCCCGAACAGCGATGGAGAGCTAGTGGGCACTGCCGCCTACATGGCGCCAGAGCAATGGAACGCTCGGGAGCTTTCGCCAGCGGTGGATTGGTACTCGATGGGCGTGGTGCTCTTCGAAGCCCTATGCGGTGCGCTTCCCTTCGTCGGTTCGGCCCACGAAGTCTTCGTGCGCAAGCGCACCGTCGGCGCACCTAGCCCGTCGCTGTTGTTGCCTCAAGTTCCCGACGATTTGGATGCGATCTGCAAGGGACTCATGCAGAGTGACCCGAAGCGTCGCTGGAACGCGGAGCGTGTGATTCAGCGCTTGGATCGCGGTTAGTCGAGAGACAACTCGCGGCGCACTCAGCGCGTGAGGTGGTTACACACGCCCGTCTGAGAGCCTGCGTTGAAGTGCATGCAGAGGTCGAAGCCGTTGCTCGGATAGTAGTACATCCAAAGGAAGCACATCTCGTCGCCGAAGCCCTCGCCGAAGCCGACCTGAGAGTCCGTCGTGTTGTCCCACGCGCACTGATACGCGAGGCCCTCACCTACATCGAAGAGCTCCGGAGGATCGAGCATCTTGAGCGGCGGCTCCGCCCAGTCCGTCGACTCGATGAGGAGCTTGTCGTCGCTGACGTTGGTCCCATCAGCTTTCCAGATCTTCATGTTCGTGCCGAGCTGGTGCTGATGGGTGGTGACGGCGAAGCCTTTGGTGTCCGCCATCGCCTTCTGGAACAAGACGGGCGTGGTGAATTGAGAGTGAGGCGGGATGTCGATGGCCGTGCTGCCCCAGAAAGCAAACGAAGACTCCATCACGTCTTCGTCTTCTCCGGCTACATCGAACTCCACGGTACCGGTCACTTGCTGAGCCTTCGGCGTCGTATTGAACCAGTGCAGCTCGATGCGCAGCATCTGATTCTCTTCCACACGGAAACCAAGCGGTTTACCGGTCTCGGGATCACTCGGCAGGTTCAGTTCGGCCTCGTGCTGCTGGGCGATGAACACGGGGATGTCGACGGAGTCGAGGCCGGGGATTCCGCCGTTGAGGTTGAAGATGCCGCTGAAGCCGCCACAGTGCTTGGGCTCGAGTTGCTCCTCCGTCTCTCCAGACACGTAGACGATCATGTGATGTGAGCCATCGGTGAGATGACCACGGATGTTCCGCACGAAGCCCGCGGGGTTCTGCATGCGTTTGAAGATGCACACGGTGTCTTCATCGCCCACGGCCGCAGCCACTGGGCCAATGGCTGACTCGACGGTGGTGAGCACTTCAACACTGCCCCCGGTTCCGCCGCTGCCGCCCGCGCTTGCCCCAGCGGCGCCCGCCGTGCCGCCGCTCCCGCTACTTTCCGTGCTGCTTTCTCCGCAGCCGACCAACGCGGGGCCGCTCAAGAGCGCACACGCCACAGCCAGCATCGGGCGCCGAAGATTGCCGCCCAAACGGGAGGCTAAGAGGACAAGGCCAGCGCCTTTCGACGCGGTGGAAGGCTTTAGGTGTGTTTGGAGTGACATCGAACGACCGCCCGAATATGGCATGCTGACCGGGTCGCGGGTAGTTTCGAGGCGCCAAGCATGGCGACCATCCGCGCACAGCAAACGGATACGCTGAGGCTGTGTCCGCAGTGGATCGATGGCGTTTCGCATCGGCTCGTGCGAGGTCGCGAAGTGAGCAGTCTGATGAGTGGCACCGTGAACTACCTTGCAGCTGTTTGTGTTCTGATGTGTGCTGCGCTGGTCGGGTGCAGCTCGGATCCTCCGGGCGGCGAGTCCAGCGATGCAGGGGAAGACGTGCAGGCGGATGTGGTTGCGTTGGGCCCGATGGAGCTGCGGGCAGCCGCGTTCATCGACGAAGGCCTGCCGCTCGTCTTGCTGCAAGACGGAGACGTCGTGGACCTCTCCGCCGCGATTCAAGGCGGGCACGTGATGTACGTCGCCGCACAAGTGAAGAACCTCCAGTCGACGACTGCGGAGCTCCAAGCGCAGCTCCACTTCCCGGACAACGGCGCGATCTTGGCGCGCGAAGCGCGCACCGTCGCCATGCGACCCATCGAAGGAGAAGAGGGCTGGTGGCAACCCGATATTCGCTCGCGCAGTCAGGTCGATCACATCCCCGCGTGCCCGAACTACGAAAAGTCCCGCAGTGTCCGCGACGAGGTCTGGCGTCTCGACATCACCGTGATTCGTCTCGAAGACAACGAGCAAGCCACGACGAGCCTCAACGTGATCCCCAAATGTCGTTTCCAGGACCCGACGCTGCAGGCGCGCTGCGAATGTGAGTGCCGGGCTGGCTACGAACTTGGCGACACCTGCCAATGAACACCCGAGATGCAGCCGTGACCCAGAGCAGCCCTCCCCCAAGCAATCACCTGAGCCCCGACAGCATCGAGCTCGGCGCCTTCGGGGGCAGCTTGGTGCCGTCCCAAACCCAGAACGGGGTGAACTATCGTCTGGAGTACGTGATCGGCGAAGGTACGGCGAGCGTGGCCTTCTTCGGCATGCGCTTGGGACCGGAGGGCGAGACGCCGGTAGTGCTCAAGGTGACGCGCCCATCCTTTCTATCGCGGATGGGCGAGGCTGCCATGATGATGATCCGCAAGGAAGCGGTCGCGCTGGGGCGTTTGAACGAACGCGTGCCAACGACCCCATTCGTTGTGCGGCTGCTCGATAGCGGAAGCGTCGCGGCGCCGACCCGACGCGGGAACTTCGAGGTCCCCTGGAACGCCGTAGAGTACGTCCACGGCGGCGTTGAAGGCACCGCGCTGCACGAACGCGTGGACAGCTCCCTGCAAGTCTCGGGCTACGCCTTCGATTTGAGACGAGCGGCGCACTTCGTTCATTGCGTGTCGGAGGGCCTGGAAGCCATCCACGCCGTGAGCGTGATCCACCGCGATATCTCCCCAGGCAACGTCCTGTGTTGCGGGGCTGACGCGAACGAGGTGTTCAAGATCGCCGACTTCGGTATCGCGCGCCCCGTTGGCCTCGGGCAGACGTTTGGCGAGAACGCCGCGCTTGGCACTCCAGGCTATGCGGCCCCGGAACAACTTTTCCCCGGGGAATCACAGATCGGACCCTGGACCGATGTGTTCAGCTTCGCCTGCCTGGTGTACCTGGCGCTGACCGGAGAAGATTACTTTCAGATCGATGGGCCAGTGGAGGCGATCATCGCTAGCCGCGAGCCAGCGCGACGTCGGCTCACCGACACCGCGGGGCTCTGCCCGGAACTCAAGGCACAGCCTGATGCGTGTGCTGCCATCGATCAGTTGCTCGCGCGAGCGACCAGCAATGAGATCCAGGCGCGCCCCCAGAGCGCCCGCGAGCTCGCGGCACTCTTGAGTCCCCACCTGGAAGAAGCTCCGATGTCCCACGCTGGCGGGAGGCGCTTCCAGTCCCTGATGTTGCTGTCACGGCAGGCTGAGGCTCCAAGCTGGAGCTGGACGCTGCGTCAGAGACCGCAGGTGGGCTTCATCGCGCGCGAGGTTTCTTGGGATGGCGATGGTCGCTGCCTGGCGCTAACCACCAGCGGGCTGTGGTTTTGGACGGGTAGCGAATGGCAAATGGCCCCGACTCACGGCCTCGATGCGTCGCGCTTACGCTTCGTGAGCCGTCAGGCGGCGGGGCGCTGGTTGCTTGGCGGGGAGGAGGGGCTGCTCTGCACCTACGACGCGAGCGGCGCGCGCAAGTTCGGCGAACAGAGCCGCAAGACGGTGTTCGAGCGCGCCCATGGCGACCCCAACGACATCGCGGTGGTCGCGGGTTCGCGAGACGACAGCCCGGCGCTGTTGTTCTGCGTGATCGCGGGGCGCTGGCTCAAACCAGCAGCGCTACCCAAAGCAGCGAACATCACCGCCCTCGCCCGAGTCGCTGACGAGGAGTGGCTCGTCACCGGACGCGACGTTCAAGGCGAGGGCTTCGTCGCGCGCTACCGCCCGCTGATGTGGGAATCCGCACGGATTCAGTGCCCTAAGGTGCGTGCCTACTTGGGTGCGGCGGGGCATCCGGTGCTCGGTGTGGGCCTGGCGGTCGGCGCTGCTGGGACAGCCGTAACGCTGCGGGGCGAGCTGATTGAACAAGAGACGCTGGACGCGAGCGCAGACTTCTCTGTCACGGCGCTAGACTCCGTGGGCGGCGCCTGGACGGCCTCCCGAGGCGCGCTGTGGTATCGGGCGCACACTCCCGGCGCGGGTTGGGTGCGAACCTGGGGAGACAACAGCCTGCAGACACCGTTCGTCAGTCTACTCGCCCACGAAGGGCAAGTCGTCGCCATGACCGTGGACGGCGCAGTTCTAGAAGGTCGCCGCACGCTCGAGGGTCGCCGCGAACAGCGCCGCTGATCGATCCCCAGCCTCAGTTACAGAGGTTGTTGCAGAGGGAGGTGTCGCTGCGCCAGCGCAGGCAGACCTCACCTTCCGTCGCTGCCCTTAGCTCCTGCCAGCTTCCCGCGGAGTAGCTCCACACATCGTCGACCACGCCGCAGTCTGTCTTGCCGCCGACCACCAGCATCTCTCCGCACGCCTTCGCGAAAGCGACACCTTGAGCGTGGCGCCGTTCTGGTGCAGCAGTGTCCACATCAGTGAAATCCACTGGGAAATCACAGACACCGGTATTCGTATTCTGCAGCGTGTCGCCCCCGGTGAGTTCGATCCAAGACCCATCGGTCGGCGACATCGCCCACAAGTCGTTTCGATTCCCCAGAGTCTGATCGTCGTGGCCTCCGAAGATCAGGTAGCGGTCACTGGCTTCATCGAAGCCCAGCGCCGGCCAGAAGCGCCCAGTCGGGCGAGCCGTGATGGCCGGCGCTAGCTCCTTCCAGCTCAGGCTCTCCAGATCGAGGCTCCAGAGGTCCTGGAAGTAGCGCGCCGTGGGGTTGAACAAGGTCTCGTCGGCGCCCCCGTAAATCACCAGGGCGTCACGCTTCGAGTCGTACAGCGCCGCGTGGAACAAGCGTGGAGCGGGCCCGTCGCTCGAGCTGTGCTCGGCCCAAGAGTTCGTTGCAGGGTCGAAGCTCCAGACGTCGTTCTGAGGGGTATAGACCGCACCGCTAGCGCTGGTATTGCCGCCAAACATCCAGAGCTTCGAGCGCTTCGAGTCCCAGACCAACGAAGCGTTGCTGCGCGCGGCCGGGGCGTCGCCGTTCGTTTCCATGCGGGACCAGCTCCGCGCCTCGACGTCGAAACGCCAGACGTCGTTGAAAATGGTGTAGTTGCCCGACGTAGACCCATCAGCGCGGTACCTCCCACCGAAGATCCACACCGCTCCGTCGCCGTACGCCGATGCATGACGACCTCTGGCGTCTGGTCCTACCCCAGAGACGCGCTGCCAAACATTGCACGGACGGTCGTAGACCCAGGTCTCTGCGATGTAGGCGGGCGGCGGCGTTTGGCATTGCACACTCACCCCCTGAGTCCCACCGAACAGCACCAGCTCTGCGGTGTTCTCGGCAAACGCAATGCTGTGCTCGCTTGGTCTGAAAGGACGCTCCGTCTCACTGAGAGCATCACAACGCGCGCTGCTCGCCTCACAACTGGCGATGCCACCGGTCCCAGCACTCCCACCAGCGCCCCCGCCGGAGACGCCCGCAGTACCGGCTTGTCCACCCGCACCCGACTGACCGCCACTGCCAGCCGCGGAGTCGCTCCCCGAGTCGCCACACCCCGCCGCGCACAGCGCAAACGCGAACACCCAGCGCTTCATCCCCCGATCATAGTCGGTGCGCCGAGTTGCCGCAGCAGTGCCCGCGTCTTCGAAGAGGGTGTTTTTTCTGCCGAGGCCACTAGACTTCGCCGCGTGAAGGGACTCGCGCCAGGAGAAGTGTTGCTCGACCGCTTTCGTGTGGTCGAGACCCTGGGCCGCGGAGCCATGGGCGTCGCCTATCGAGTGGACGACCTGCAGACCGGAGAAGCGCGGGTGGTGAAGGTGATGGCCAAGAGCGCCAGGGACAACCCGCGGGGTGTGCAGCGTTTCGAGCGCGAAGCGTCGCTTGGAAAGTCCCTCGACCACCCGGGTATCGTGGCTGCGCTGGAGTCTGGAGAACTACCCGACGGTGGCCGCTACCTCGTCATGGACTACGCACCGGGTGAGGATCTCGGAGAGTGGCTCGAGGCGCATCCAGACCTCCCAAACGAGCAGCGCCTAGCACTCTGCGTGCAGTTGCTTTCCGCTGCGGCTTCCGCACACGCCGTGGGTGTCGTGCATCGCGATCTCAAGCCCGACAACATCCGGGTCAGCAACAACGCGGACGGCCCCTGCTTGAGGATCCTCGACTTTGGGATCAGCAAGAACGTCGCGCTGGTGGCAAGCCACACCGAGGCGGGTCTGGGGACGCCGATGTGGACAGCGCCGGAGCAAGGCGCTGACGGCTACGTGCCGACGAAGCGTGATGATGTGTGGGCGCTCGGGCTCCTGGCGTTCTACATCCTGAGCGGCAAGATCTACTGGCGAAGCGTCGCACGCCGACAATCTGCGGCGGGCGTGGCCCTGGAACTTATCCGCTCGGAAATAGAGCCTGCGAGCAGCCGCGCCATCGAGCTCGAGGGCAACACGCTGGGCGCAGGTTTCGACAGCTGGTTCGCGCGCTGCGTGAACCGCGATCCCGCGCAACGCTTTGCTGATGCAGGCTCAGCGCTAGAGGCACTCATGGACAACGAAGTAGAACCTCGCACAGAGAGCACCACGGCCTCGGAGTCGGCGCCTGTCGCCGTGGATCAGGATCGACCCCGCAAGGTCGGCCTACCCTCTCCGCTCGTGGTCGCTCTACTGGTGGGAAGTGCGGGACTGATGGCCTACGCGATCTTCTGGCTGATCAGTCGCACGCGTTGACTCTCGCCTAGTCCCCGTCAGGAAAACCACGTCTCCGGTTACGGCGGGCTTCCTGGGTGGCGGGAGAGTGGCTGCGAACCCACTCCACCGAGCTGACCACGAAGTTCAACGCGTAGGCGGCGCCAGGAGGCGCCCACGCCGCCGGATGGGACTCGAGCTCGGCGACGTAGCTCGCTGGGAGGTCGTGTTCCACCGCGCCCTCCCGCAACAACTCCAAGTAGCGGCGGGAAGGCCGCTTGCCCTGGATCACCCGACAAGCCACATACGCAAAGGCGTCTTGGACGCCGCTCTCACGGCCCTCGACCTCCACCTCGATCAGGCGGTAGTTCGGCCCCTCGAAGCGGTCCAGGCAGGCGAACTCGTCCGCGGTGAAGTGGTAGAGCACGCCCCAGACCTCGGACGATGATTCCTCGCGGATGCTCGCGAAGGCGGGCTCCAGCAGCGGGATACCCCGGTCCTCGAACACCAAGCGGTAGCCCGGCAGACGAGCGGCCTCGGCGCGCGATGGGTTCACACGCCGTCGCGTGCGCACCACGCGGCTAGCCATGTTCGCGCCAAAAGCGAAGTAGCGGAGTTCGGCGCCTCCCACGCTAGTTGACTGGGATCCCCGGGGGCGGGAAGTCGGCGCAAAGTTCTTTGACCTCTGCCGCAACCGCCTCCACGGCGGCGCTGTCCTCCGGTGCCGCGACGACGCGGTCCATCCACTCGGCGAGCTTCTTCATCTCCTCAACACCCATACCACGCGTAGTGATTGAAGGCGTGCCGATGCGCAGACCGGAGGGATCGAACGGCTTCCGAGGATCGAAAGGAACCGAGTTGTAGTTCGCCACGATGCCCGCACGATCCAGCGCCTGCGCCGCGACCTTGCCCGGTACTCGCTTGCTCGTGAGGTCGACGAGGATCAGGTGGTTGTCCGTTCCGCCAGTGACCAGATCGAAGCCGCGGCCCTTCAGGCCTTCGGCTAGGGCCTTCGCGTTCTCAACCACCGCGTGGGCGTAGTCCTTGAACTCCGGGCGCAACGCTTCCCCTGCGGCAACGGCAATACCAGCAGTCGTGTGGTTGTGAGGGCCGCCTTGTAGCCCCGGGAACACCGCGCGATCGATGGCCTTGGCGTGCTCGGCCTTGCACAGAATCATGCCGCCACGCGGCCCGCGCAGGGTCTTGTGTGTGGTGGTGGTCACGACATCGGCAATCCCGACTGGGCTCGGGTGAGCGCCGCCGGCGACGAGTCCTGAGATGTGCGCGATGTCGGCGCACAAGACTGCGCCCACTTCATCGGCGATCTCCCGGAAGCGCGCGAAGTCCAACGTGCGCGGATAGGCGGTGGTCCCACACCAGAGGATCTTCGGCTTGTGCTCGCGCGCGAGCTTCACCACCTCGTCGAAGTCGATGCGTTGGTCCTCACGCCGCACGCCATAGCCAACGCTGCTGAAGTACTTTCCGGTGATGCTCACGTTCCAACCGTGGGTCAGGTGGCCACCGGCTGGGAGCCCGAGACCGAGCACTGGATCTCCTGGCTTGCAGAATGCGAGGTACACCGCGAGGTTCGCGGGACTGCCGCTGTAGGGCTGCACGTTGACGTGCTCGGCACCGAAGAGCTGCTTCACGCGCGAGATGGCGAGCTCCTCGATCTGGTCGATCAGTTGCTGCCCCTCGTAGTAGCGCTTGCCGGCGTAGCCCTCCGAATACTTGTTGGTGAGGATGCTGCCCGTCGCATCGAGCACCGCGCGGGAGACGTAGTTCTCGCTCGCGATGAGTCGGAACTTGTCGACTTCGCGTCGTTCTTCCGCCGCAATTAGCGCGGCGATCTCGGGATCAGCTTGGGTGAGCGGGGGATCGTTCAACGTACGCCTAGCCATGGCGTCCCCATAGCGCCTCCGCTTCCAAGAGCCAACCAGCGTATTGCGGCGCTCGAGGGTCAGCGGACTGAACGGCGATTCACGCTGGATTGAAGCGCGTTCTCTCCCCCAAGAAACACGAGCCTTCGCAACCACGAAGGCGTCGCTGGAGCAAGGGCGGCATACGCACACGTGCCCCACGCGACGATTGGCGTCCGAGCGTCCGACACGCTCCAACAAATGCGGGCGAGTTCTTATCGACGGCGCGCCCCGGCTGACTACACTCTCGCGCCGTTATGGCCGAAGGGGGCGAAGAGCGAGCCCAAGCGAAGGGCGACGCCGCGGAAGCATCCGTCGAGCAGTCAGGTGAAGCCGGAGGCGCAGGCGCGCCCACTGCTTCGGAAGCGAGCGAGATCGAAGAGGCGCCGCAGACCATCGACGCGGAGCCGCTCTCTGACGAGGCACCACCAAGTATCCCGTCCGCCGCGGTGCTCAGCGATCGTTCCCGGCCGGAGCCTGCGAAGGAGCACAAGCTCGCGGTCCTTCCAGGCCACGTGATCGCTCAACGCTACGAGGTGTTGAACGTCCTCGGCGAAGGCGGCATGGGCATCGTCTATCGTTGCCGTGATCAAGCCACGGGTGAAGACGTCGCCATCAAGCGAGTGATCCCGCCAGAGGGCAAGCTCGCCGACGAGTACATCGCGTGGTTCTACAAGGAGGCGCGCGCCCTCGCTGCGCTGAACCATCCCGCCATCGTTCGCGCCCGTGACTTCGGTCAGTTGATGGATGGTTCGCCGTACCTCGGCATGGAGCTCGTGGCTGGCGCGTCGCTGCACGACCTCAGTCAGGTTCGTCTCAGCTTCCCGATCATCTGGATGATCGTCGATCAGGTGCTCGGTGCGCTGGCGCACGCTCACGCCCGCGGCATCGTCCACGGCGATCTCAAGCCGTCCAATGTGCTCGTGGAAGAGGTCGAAGCTTCACCCCCGTTGGTGCACATCCTCGACTTTGGTCTCGCGTGGCTGAAGCAAGATCCCCACGACGAACGCCTCGACGGCGAGAAGGCCATGGAGTTCGCGCCTCACGCAGGCGCAGGCACGCCGGGCTACATGGCGCCCGAGCAGATCCAACACGAGATGCACCACGTGTGCGGCGCGACGGATCTCTACAGCCTGGGTTGCATCCTCTACAAGATGCTGTGTGGCCGCTCGCCGTTCCGCGGCACCTCGAAGGAACTGCTGAAGAAGCACGCATTCGAGCCACCGCCCGAACCGAAGCTGGTGATCGATGCCCCGAAGGAAGTCAGCGACTTCGTCATGCGCCTGCTCGCGAAGCGGCCTTGGGATCGCTACGAGTACGCCAACGAAGCACGCATGGTCTGGTCCCAGTGGCGGCCCAGCATCGATATCCCCACGGATATGTGGCGCTTCCCTGAGCTGCGCTCCACCAGTGGCAAGCCGATCACCACTCGGCGTTCGGGGGGGAGAGGTCCAACGCGCGAGCTCGGTCGAGCGCCGGAGCGTGCCCCTGGTCTGCTCAGCATCCGCCCGAGCCCAATCGTCGGCCGGGAAGAGATCCGCACGCACTTGCGGGAGATTTGCGACCAAGTCGTAGACGGACATGGTCCGCCTCACCGCCTGGTGATCCTGGTCGGCTCTGCCGGCGTCGGAAAAAGCCGCATCGCCGAGTGGCTGTGCGAAGCCGTGCACGAAGAAGGCACGATGGTGCCCTTGAAGGCGCGCTATCGCACGGTGCGTGGTCCCCTCGACGGCATGCTCGGCGCGACCATCACCCACTTCAATTTCGAGCGCACGGATCGCGACACCATCGAGCGCTCGCTGCTCAGCCGCTGGAAGGTTGGCAAATCAGACAAGAACGGTCGCGCCTGGGTAGCTGGCGCCGCCGAGTGGATTCGCCCAACACCGGCAGACACCGAGCGCCCCCTTGGCCCGAGCGGTGTGCGCTTCACCTTGGACACCCTCGAGGTGCGCCGGTTGGTGATCCGCTACACCTTGCGTCGCATCGCGCGCAAGCGCCCGCTGCTCTTCTGGCTGGACGACCTGCACCAGGCCAGCGAGGCGACCTTCGACGGCTTCCATAAGATCCACGCGGAAGAGCCCGATCAGCGCATCGTGATGGTCGCCACGGTGCGCAGCGAAGACGTGCAAATCGGTGCGCCCGCGGCGGAGCGCATTCGCCAGCTCCGCGAAGCGATGGACGGCGAAGTGATCGAAGTCAACGCGATGGACGCGGACACCACGCAGTCCTTGCTGCGCGCAGCGCTACCGCTGGACGACGCCGCAGTCGCCGAGGCCGCCAAGCGCAGCCGCGGCAACCCGCTGTTCGCGCTGCAACAACTCCATGCGTGGGCGCTGGGCGGCGAAATGGAGTTCACCAAGAGCGGCTACCGGGTGTCGGAGCAGGTGCTTGCTCTGCGCCCCAAAACGACGGCCGAGCTGTGGGATCAACGCTTGTACGCGCTGCCTGAAGAGCACCGCTTGGGCGCGCTTGCGGTCGCAACCCTGGGCAGCGATCTGAGGCGTGACATCATCGGTCCGCTGCTCAACGACTTGGGCGTGCCTGCTGCTCCGGCAATGACCAGCATGCAGAACGCGGAAATCATCTTGCCGCGCGGAGCCGGTCGCTACAGCTGGCCCCACGCCTTGTTGCAGGAGCACCTCCTGACACGCCTGCGCGAACGCGGCGACGCGCGCATTGTTTTCGAGACCGCCGCACGCGCGCTGGGACATCACCCCCAGGCGGGCACTCGACGCATCGTCAGGCTGCGCGTCCACAACCTGCTCGAGGCAGGGCTACCCGATGCCGCCGCCGGGCTGCTCTTCGATTTCTTGGGTCGTGCGTGGAACGGCGCTCGAGAACCCAAGGCGACTCTAGCAGACCTCGACCTGCTCAAGAACGTGACCGGGCGCTCCCTAGCGCTCAAGCATCGCTGGCGCGCAGAAGCGCTGCGCCACGTTGGGCAGACCGAAGAAGCTAGTATCCACGCAGAAATAGCGCGCACCAGCTTCGAAGAAGCGGGCGACGAGATCAACATGGCGCACTGCCTGCGCCTCCTCGGGCACCTCGCGAGCGAGCGAGGTCAAAGCGCAGAGGGCCTGCTCTTGGTGCAGCTCGCGCGTGAGCTCTTCGAGCGCCAAGGAAGCGTGCTCGGCCAAGCGCAGTGCGAGGCGGTGATCGGGGAAATCGAGTACCTCCTCGGCAACTACGAGCGCGCGCGGGAAGTTGTCTCTCAAGGCGAGCACCACTTTCACTCCGTCGATCAGCCCCTCGGCCGCGGGCAGTGCCTATTGCTGTTGAGCTGGGTGGACCACTCGGAGGGTCATACGGAGCGCTCGCGCCGCTTGACCCTCGAAGCGCGCAACGAGTTCGAGCGTGCCGGCTACCGGCTGGGTATCGCCCAGGCCGATGCATCCCTGGCGCACCTCGAGCATCGGCTGATGAACTTCTACTCGTCGGAGGTGGGCGCGGTAGACGCGCTCAGCGCCTTCGAGGCGCTCGGCAACGTGCGTGGTCAGGCGGCTTGCGAGCGCCTCTTGGCGATGATCGGCATCGACACCGACGACCTGGACATGGCAGAAATCCACGCGGATTTAGCCGAAAGGCTCTTCACCAAGATGAGCGACCCGTGGGGGCACCTGGAGTCGAAGCTCTTGTCCTGTCAGGTTGCACTGGCGCGACATGACCGCGACACGGCTCAGCGTGTGCTCCTGGAAGCCGAACAAATCCACGTGGAAGAAGCCGAGCCGCGGCAACACTTCTTGCTCACCCGGGCCTGGTTGCAGTTGGAGCTGGGCGAGCTGGATGCCGCGGAGGACTCCGTGGAGGCGGCGAGCGAGGTGTTCGGGGAGCGCTCGCGAGGGGGTGACCACACACCCCACCTGCTCGGGCGCATCTCCCGGTTGCGCTGGCCGGCGCACGTCTTGGGGCGCATCGAAGCCTGGCGCGCCCAGCTGGTCGACCGCGCACGTCGCCACGTCGACTGAATGCAGCACCTGGGCGGCTGACGACGCCGCTTCGCAGGTTGTTGTTGATTGGCAGGGTGTTTTTCAACACCCTGCTGGCAATGACCAGCTCGGAACAACTCTTCAAGGACTCCGCCGCGCGCATGCCAGGCGGCGTGAACAGCCCCGTACGCGCCTTCCGCGCAGTGGGTGGGCACCCGATTTTCGTGGCGAGCGCCAAGGGCAGCAAAATCACCAGCGCCGACGGGCGCGAGTACGTCGACTACATCGGCTCTTGGGGCCCCGCGTTGCTTGGTCACGCCCACGCTCCGACGATCCAGGCCGTCCAGGAAGCCGCCGAACGTGGTCTCTCCTACGGCGCGCCAACGGAGCTTGAGCTGCGCTTCGCAGAGCGGGTGATGGAGCTGTACCCGAGCATCCAGATGATGCGCTGTGTGAGCAGCGGCACGGAGGCAACGATGAGCGCGCTGCGCGTCGCGCGGGGGTTCACGGGCCGAGATGTGATCGTGAAGTTCAACGGCGCCTACCATGGTCACGCAGATTGCTTGCTGGTGCAGGCTGGCAGCGGGGCAGCGACCTTCGGAAACCCCGACTCAGCGGGCGTGCCGAAGGCCATGGTGCAGAACACGCTGAGCATGCCTTACAACGACCTCAGCGCGTTGGAAGCGCTGTTCGACAACCGTGCTTCGGAGATCGCCGCGGTGATCGTCGAGCCGGTCGCTGGCAACATGGGATGCGTGCCTCCGGAGCCCGGATTCCTCGAGGGCCTGGTCTCGTTATGTACCGACGCTGGCGCGGTCTCCATCTTCGATGAGGTCATGACAGGTTGTCGGCTGGCTCCCGGGGGGGCGCAGGAGCGCTACAAGCTCAAGCCCGACATGACCTGCCTCGGCAAGGTGGTCGGTGGCGGGATGCCCTTGGCCGTGTACGGCGGTCGACGAGAGATCATGGAGTGCGTCGCTCCGCTGGGGGCGGTGTATCAAGCGGGCACGCTCAGCGGTAATCCGCTGGCGGTCAGTGCGGGTCTTGCCACGCTCAACGCCCTGACGCCGGACGTCTACAAGCAGCTTGAGGCGTCCTCGGCGCGGCTCGAAGCAGGGCTCAAGCAGGCGCTCAGCGACACGAACATCAAGGCGACCGTACAGCGCGTCGGTGCGATGCTGACCCTGTTCTTCCACGACGGTCGGGTGACGAGCTGGGACCAGGCTAGCCAGTGCGACAAGGAGCGCTTTTCCGCGTGGCATCAAAGGATGCTCGCAGCGGGCGTCCTTTGGCCGCCGTCACAATTCGAGGCAGCGTTCATCTCGGCTGCGCATGACGCGAGCGACATCGACCGCACCATCGAAGCCGCGCGCCAGGCGTTGAAGGCGCTCTGAGACGCAGCCATAGAGCCCAGCCCTCAGACGCACGTAAGCCCCGCTACCTCAACGAGGTGCGGGGCTAGCAGCGCTTCTGGTAGTGGCTGCCTCAGTCGCCCCTGGTGCTCAGCTGCCAGGAACAACTAAACGCAGCGACTGCAGATCCGACTACCAGGAACCGTGGCTGCCGTGAGAGCCGTGACTGCCGTGAGAGCCGTGACTGCCATGAGAACCATGGCTGCCGTGGCTACCATGAGACCCGTGACTGCCATGACTGCCATGAGAACCATGGCTGCCGTGGCTGCCGTGGCTGCCGTGAGAGCAATGCTGGGCGGGGATCACCCCACCTAGATCATCCCCCAGGACATCCTCATCGCAGCTCGACTTAGCCTTCTCGATGACGGCGTCTTCAGACTTACTAAGCATGCCTCGCGCACTCTTGGTGAACGAAGGCAAATTCCCCGGTCCATTTTGCTTAGGCGGCACGAGACTGAGTCTACATCACTCTCCTGTTTCGAGCGAGAGTCTGTCCGGCCGATCGTGCGAATCTGACAAGCAGGTGGGAGATCCGCTCAGAGCGCCGCACCCGATGGCCTGCGAAGGCGGGCGAACCGCTGTGTTTTCCGCGCACTTCACACACCCCAGACCGTGGGTAGCCAGCTATTGCGATCAAAGCCGGCGCGGCTCCAAAGAGCCTAGGCGGAGCCGAGCGAAAAAAGCCGCCGGGAATTTTGCTGCTTCGTCGCGGCTGCCGGGCGCGCAGTTCTGCTGGTTCGCGCCTACGCAGCACGAACTCCTGGACCGCCCTCCGCGGCAAATCGGCGGTGATCGCAGGCTTTTTCCGGATGCGAACGCCCCCCCAGCTCTCAAATCCGAAGGCGTACGCCGCGGTGCGCCAGCCGGCTACTTCTTCGCGAGGAGATTGAAGTTGGCGATCGCTGAGCAACGGGTCTCGATTTCCCGCATCAGCCGCAGTCGATTTTCGCGCAGGGGAAGATCATCCGTCATCACGAAGACGGCCTCAAAAAACGCGGCCAGCGTGGGCGCAAAGGCGGCAATCGCCGCGATACCGCGGCCGTAGTCGGCGCCAGCTTCGTCGAGCGCTTTTCCGAGGACGCCAAACGCGTCAAAGAGCGCCAGCTCCTCCGCTTGGACGCTGTCCTGGAGCTCACCGGGCGATTTGATCGCACCACTCGTCGCGTCTTTTGCGATGTTCGCCGCGCGCTTGAACACCTCGCCGGCTGTAGCGCGGAGCGCCGGATCCATCGCGGCCAACGCCGCGCAACGCAGCTCGACATCATGCGCATCGTCCGCTCCGGTCGCCAACGTCGCGTCCACGACATCCTGAGGGAAGCGGTCAACCAGCAGCCCACGCAGGCGGTCACGGAAAAAGTCGGCGAGCTTGCTCGACGTTTCTTCTGCGTTCTGACCCAGCTTGACCCCAGAGTATCCAGCATATGCCGCGCGGAAAGCCGTCGCCAGAGACATGGACCATCTTTTGTCGAGCAGCGTGCGCAGACAACCCAAGGTGGCTCGACGAAGCGCCAGTGGATCCGCCGCTCCGGTTGGGATGAGTCCGACGGCAAAGCAGCCAACCAACGTGTCGAGCCGATCCGCGAGCGCCACCAGCGCGCCCGCGTCGCTCGGCGCCGTTCCGTCGTCAGCACCGCGCGGCAAGTAGTGCTCGGCGATCACCGCTGCGACCTCAGGTGATTTGCCCTGCTTGAGCGAATAGGCCATGCCCATCTCGCCCTGAAGCTCGGGGAATTCGCCGACCATCAGCGTGACCAGATCGCATTTGGCGAGGCCAGCACCTTCCACGGCGACATCGCTCACGGCGGTTGCTCCGACCAGGTTCGCGAGCTGAGGCACCAGCGCCTGGATCCGCCGCACCTTGTCTCCCACGCTGCCCAGGGACTTGTGGAACACGACAGCGTCGAGCTGCTGCTTCCGCTGTTCGAGGGGATGCTTCAGGTCTTCGTCGTAGAAGAACTTTGCGTCGGAGAGGCGGGCGCGCATCACTCGATCGTTTCCGCGCCGCACGTTCCCGGGGTTCTCGGCAGTATTTACTACCGCGAGGTAACGCGGCAAAAGCTTGCTGTCCTTGCCACGCACTCCGAAGTAGCGCTGGTGGTCCTTTGCAACGTCCAGCACGACGCGCTCGGGCAGCGCGAGGAAGCTTTCCTCGAAACCGCCCGCCACGATGTGCGGCTCTTCCACCAGAGAGAGGTTCTCACCTACCAGGAACTGATCCTCGATCAGCTCGCCGCCGATCTCCTTGGCCGCCGCGCGCAGCTTCTCCAGCATGCTATCGGCGCGCTCCTTGGAGTCGACCAACACGTGTTGCTCCCGAAGCTCACCGACATAAGCGCCGGGCGCTGCGACCTCGAACTGCTTACCTAGAAAGCGGTGCCCCTGGGTCGTGCGCGCCGAGTCAACACCAGCGAAACCGAGGGGGAGCGCCTCTTCCCCGAACAACGCGACCAGCCAGCGCACGGGGCGCCCGAAGGCAACGTCCCCGTCCGACCAGCGCATGCTCTTGCGAAAGGGGATCGCGCCGCAGACCCGAGTCAGCGCGTCTGGCAGTAGCTCAGTCGCGCTTGCACCCTGCTCTTGCTTGCGTGCGCAAAGGTACTCACCCTTCGGCGTTTCCTTGCGGCTCAGCGCAGAGAGCTCGACGCCAAGTTTCTTCGCAAAGGCCTCGGCCGCTCGCGTCGGCTTGCCATCCGCGTCAAACGCAACGCGCGCCGGCGGCCCCAGCACCTCTTCGTCTAGATCTGGCTGCGACTCCGCGACCTCGCTCACGATGACAGCCAGTCGGCGCGCAGTGCCGCCAACCCACACCCCGCCGTGCTTGAGCCTCAAGCTCGACAGCTCATCCTTGACCAGCTTGGGCAGTGCCTTGAGCGCGCCAGCAACGAACGAGGAGGGCAGCTCCTCTACGCCAATTTCCAGTAGCAAGTCTCGTGTCATTGGGTCCTTGGTTTCTCAGCCGTTAGCACGCCGCCGCTCTGGCCACTGGCTGCGTTTTGGTCCGCGCTTCCGGTGCCCCGCGTCATAGCTCAGGCGCTGCCCTCACCCAAGCCCCCCTTGCCACGGACGGCGGACTGGCTCAGAACGATCCCATGCGCATCGAATGTCCCCACTGCCAGACGGTGCTCGAAGACGTCCCGCCGGACTTCCCGACGCGCCCATTTTGTAGCGCCCGCTGCAAGCTAATCGACCTGGGAAACTGGCTGGATGAGCGCTATCGCGTCTCCACTCCCGTGACCCCAGAGCTCATGGACGAAGAGCTCTTGAACTGAACATGACGCGTCTGCGCCGCCCGAACCGACCCGAAACGGGTGCAACCGGACGGCGCTGCGCAGTGAGTCCCTTCGGCCTACCAGTCGACGACTGCGGCACCCCAGGTGAAGCCCGAGCCGAAGGCAGCCATCGCTACCTTCATGCCGCGCTTCAGCTTGCCGTTGCGCTCGGACTCGGCGAGCAGGATCGGGATGGTCGCCGCAGTGGTGTTGCCGTAGCGCATGATGTTGTTCACCAGCTTTTCCTCGGGGATACCGAGGACTTCCTTCGCGAGGTACTGGTTGATGCGCAGGTTGGCCTGGTGGAACACGAACAGGTCCACGTCGTCTCGGGTGAGATTCTCCGCAGCGAATACGCGCATCAGGCTCTCAGCCATGCGTTGCACAGCGTTCTTGAAGACCTTGCGGCCCTCCATGTGCGCCCACATCAGCTCGGGACTCACGATACCGTTGCCGTCCGCATCCTGAGGAATGAACGGCTTGTTGCGCATGTCCCAGACCTTCTGGCACAGCGCTTCGGCGTAGCGGCCATCGGCGCCGAGGTGCCACTTGCGTACGCCCCGATCCTCGTCCGTCGCGCTGACGACGCAAGCGCCAGCGCCGTCGCCAAACAGGCAGGACACGGTGCGCCCGCGGGTCGTCAAATCCAAAGCCGCTGAGTGGGTCTCGGAACCGACGACGAGCACGTGGTTCAGGTTGCCGGACTGCACCATCGAAGTCGCGGTGCCCAGGCTGTAGAGGAAGCCAGAGCATTGGTTGCGCACGTCGAGAGCGGGCACGAAGGTCGCGCCATCCCCGTCGCACAAGCCAAGCCTCTGTCCAAGCAGCACGCCAGACCCAGGAAACGCAAAGTCCGGCGAGAGCGTGGCGAGCACGATCATTCCAATGTCTTTGGGCTCGAGGCCGGCAGCTTCAATCGCCTGCCGTGCGGCGTGCTCGGCCATCTCTCCGGTGCCTACGCCGTCGGCGGCGAAGCGGCGCTCCTCGATTCCGGTGCGCTCGACGATCCACTCGTGGGTGGTGTCGATCCCGTACTGCTCCCGCAGGTCGTTGTTGGTGACCACTCGCGGTGGGACATAGAAACCGGTTCCGGAAATGTACGCGTTGGGCAAGAGGCCCTCCTCTCGAGTCGACGGCGCCGCCAGTGGTTTGGCCGCCCGCCTCACAGCTGGATCGCCCACAGCGAGGCCCGTGTCAGGACCAAGCCGGGGGCGAGTTGTTTCACCTGGTTGCCTCGACGGCAAGAGTGCCAGGGCGTAGGCTCGACGGAAATGTCCGACTCCCCCTCCGGTCCAAAGCCTGGCACCCCCCTTCATAGCGCAGCGGATAGCGTGGTCCGCGCAATCACCGATGACGGCTCATTTCGGGTGATTACGGCTTCGACGACCCACACCGTGCGTGGCGCGTGCGCCGCTCAGGGCACGACTGGTAAAACCACTGAGTACCTGAGCGACATGCTCACCGGAGCAGTGCTGTTTCGCGAGACGATGTCGCCTTCCTTGAGGGTTCAAGCGATCCTCAGCGGAAGTGGTTCAACCGGTCGCATCGTGGCGGACTCGCATCCATCGGGAGACACCCGTGGGCTCGTCCAGTTGGGTAAGAGCCAGACGGAGGTGAGCCTGGGCAACGGCGCTCGCATTCAGGTCATGCGCTCGCTCTCCAGCGGCAAGCTGCAACAAGGCGTCGTCGATGCGTCGTCCGACGGTGGCGGGATCTCCACGGCCTTCATGGCGTACATGCAAAACTCCGAGCAGGTGGTGAGCATGATCGCTCTCGACACCATCATGCATGGAGAGGATGTAGTCGCCTCGGGTGGTTACATGGTTCAGCTCCTCCCGGAAGTGGGGCGGGCACCGCTGGCCGTGATGACTGAGCGTCTCGAAGACTTCCGCAGCATCGCGAAGCAAATTCAGCAGCCGGAGTTCTCTCCAGACTACCTGATGCAGGAGCTGCTCTACGGCATGCCGTTCACCCGCCTCGAGGAGAGCGAAGTGCGCTTCAACTGCTGGTGCAGCGAGGCCTCGATGATGGGCGCCCTAGCGAGTCTCCCTCACGCCGACATCGAAGACTTGGTGAAGGACGGCGAGGTGCTCGAGATCCAGTGCGATTATTGCCGCACGGAATACAAGGTCGCGCCCGAGCGCCTGCGGGGCATGCTCGCGGAAAACTGAGCTGACGCTCGTCGTTTCAAGCTAGTCGAGCACGCAGAGACACAGGAAAGGTCCGCGCATGAGCCGCAAGTTTTGGTTTTTGGGGTTAGGGTGCAGCGTCGCGCTTTGCGTCGGCGCTGTCTCGGGTTGTGGCGGCAGCCAGGCACCGGGGAAACGCGTACTGAACACGACGGCCCCAAGCAGCCCTCCGGCGGCGCCGCCGGCGCCGTTTCAGCTCAGCCTGATCGGCACCAACGACATGCACGGCGCGGTCGAGCGGCTGCCGCTGTTCGCGGGCTACGTCGACCAGTTGCGTAACCAAAAGCGCGGCACCCGCGAGCTGCTCTTGCTCGACGCCGGCGACATCTTCCAAGGCAGCCTCGAGTCGAACTTGGGCGAAGGCGACGTGATGATCCAGGCGATGAACCGCCTGGGCTTCAGCGCAGCCGCGGTTGGCAATCACGAGTTCGACTTTGGACCGCTTGGAGACGCGCGCAGCGGCGATCCTCAGGGTGCGCTCCGAGCCCGCATCGCTGAAGCGAAGTTCCCCTTCCTGTCCGCGAACATGGTGCAGAAGGGCACCACACGCCTCCCCGAGTGGAAAAACCTCCAGTCCAGCGTGATGATCACGGTGCGCGGCACGAAGATTGGTCTGGTCGGGCTCTCCACTCCCGAGACGTCGAGCATCGTGCTGCCAGCTTATCTCGAAGGCCTCGACTTCCTCGATCCGCTCCCGGCGATCACCGAGCAAGCCACGCGGCTCCGCAATCAGGGCGCTGACGTCGTGGTGGTCACGGCGCACATCGGAGGCAAGTGCACGGCGTTCGAGCATGCGCAAGATCTCGCGAGCTGCGACATGAGCGGCGAAGCAATTCAGCTGCTGCAGAAGATGGAGCCTGGGTTGGTCGACGTGTTCATCGGTGGGCACACCCACCAAGCCGTCGCGCATGAAGTCAACGGCATCGCTCTAGTGGAGAGCTTCTCCAAGCTCGAAGCGTTTAGCCGCGTCGACCTCACGATACAACCTCCCGGAAACGGAGAGCGAGGCAAGCTCCTCGA